>NZ_JBHRXJ010000006.1:0-197392 GCF_042648425.1 Paracoccus mangrovi
AATCAGCTGGCCATAATGTTCGCAGGGCGTTTCGACGCCTGACCGTATCTGAAAACCGCATGGGCCCGGTCAGATACACAGAGTTTCGGATACTCCCGCCGAAACCGGCGGCACGGGCAAACATGAATGCGCCAAGCAGCCACAGACATGCCAGCCACAAAGCGGCCTTTCCGGGGCGGCGCCCGTAATCGACGGATTTGCCAAGGGTCCAATCCCAGATGCGGGCGATGTTCAGTCGAAACCACGCGCCGACAACCCTGTCCGCGTTTGGGGCGAAACCTTCGGATCGTGCGCTGCGGTCCCGCAAGGCGCGTGCGGATTGAAGTTCCTTGCGTAGCGCGCGCCGCCTTGCCTTTCGTTGCAGGCGTTCCTTTTCGATCAGCACCTCGCGGGCATCTGTACCATGCCCGGCCTCGCGCAGGGCGCGGGCACATTCTTCATAAGGGTGTGGCCAGAAGTCGTGACCGTATTCACGCGGCTTCATCCGGGACAGCCAGTCGATGCGTTCGCGCCCCGAAACACCCTTGCCGGTAAAGGCGCCATAACGGCAACGATGCAGCAGCACTTCGGGCGGCCAACATGTCGGGTCGTCGCAGATTGTGCCGATTTGCGCGGCGGTCAGGTCGATTGCGCCCTTGCTTTGGGCGCCGCTTCGCCAGAACCAATTTCCGGCGATGGTCGCGCCGCTTGCGTTTAGTGCCTTGCCTTTCGCATTCAGCTTTGCGTCGGTGCAGGACAGATCGCCCCCCAGCTTTGCGCTCAGCAGGCGTATCTCACCTGCTGCCTCGAGGTTGTCTAGGAATACGCTTCCTGCTACCTCCAACCTGTCCGCACTCAGTGCATCTTCCGTCGCATTCAGCTTTGCGCCGGCGCAGGAAAGATTGCTCCCCAGCTTTGCGCCCAGCAAGCGTATCTCACCTTCGGCCTCAAGGTTATCTAGGAATACACTCCCCTTTGCCTCCAACCCGTCCGCACTCAGTGCATTTCCCGTCGCATTCAGCTTTGCGCCGGTGCAGGAGAGATTGCCCCCCAGCTTTGCGCCCAGCAGGCGTATCTCACCTGCGGCCTCGAAGTTGTTTAGGAATATGCCTCCCTGCGCCTCCAACCCGTCCGCATTCAATGCCTCGCCTTTCGCATTCAGCTTTGCGCCGGTGCAGGAAAGATCGCCCCCCAGCTTTGCGCCCAGCACGCGTATCTTACCTGCGGCCTCGAGGTTCCTCAGGAATACGCCCCCCTTCGCTTCCAGCCTGTCCGCAAGGAGTCCTTTAGCCAGCTCTGATCCGCTGAGAAACAGGCTGGCCAAGCGGGCGCTGCGCAATAGGATCGGGTCCGGGAAGCGACATTTAAGCAGCGCAAGATCGTTGTCCAATGTCGCGCCTTCAAGATCGAGGCCGCTCGTTCCGCCGCCTTTCGGGCTGTCGCCGTAGATATATGCGCCCATCACCCTCAATCCCCGTTCGGGCAGCGGGCAATCCTCGACCTGCTTCAGCACCAATGCCCGGATCAGGCTGGCGCGGATATGCAGATCCTTGGGGGCGTTTTCGGGCGGAACGCTTCCTGATACGGAATAAACCCCCGGCTTTCCCGCCCGCAGATGCGCAATCAGGCCCGTCTCGGCCTTGGTCAGTTTCCCGAAATCCTCGACCTTCATTCCTATCCCTCGAAAAGTGCGCCCTGTTCCGGCGCGGGCGGTGCCTCAAGTCCCAGATGCCGCCAGCCGCCGCGCGCCAGAACCCGGCCGCGCGGGGTGCGCGCGACAAGGCCCTGTTGCATCAGATAGGGCTCGATCACCTCTTCGATGGCGTCGCGGCTTTCGGACAGCGCGGCGGACAGGGTTTCGACGCCGACCGGGCCGCCGCCGTAATGTTCGGCCATCAGCGTCAGATAGCGGCGGTCGGCGCCGTCCAGCCCCAGATGGTCGACGCCCAGCCGGGTCAGCGCCGAATCGGCGATTTCGCGGGTCAGGCGGCCATCGCCCTCGACCAGCGCGAAATCGATGACGCGGCGCAAAAGCCGGCCGGCGATGCGGGGGGTGCCGCGGGCGCGGCGGGCGATTTCGCGGGTGCCGGCAGGTTCCGAGGGGATGTTCATCAGCTTGGCCCCGCGCGTCACGATCAGGTCCAGTTCCTCGACCGTGTAGAATTGCAGCCGCGTCGGAATCCCGAAGCGGTCGCGCAGCGGCGTGGTCAAGAGGCCCAGCCGGGTGGTGGCGCCGACCAGCGTGAAGGGTTGCAGCTCGATCCGCACGGTGCGGGCGGCGGGACCTTCGCCGATGACCAGATCCAGCTCGAAATCCTCCATCGCCGGATAAAGGACTTCTTCGACGGCCGGGCTCATGCGGTGAATTTCGTCGATGAACAGCACGTCGCGGGATTCCAGATTGGTCAGGATCGCGGCCAGATCGCCGGCGCGGGCCAGAACCGGCCCCGAGGTCATCTTGAAGTTGACGCCCAATTCGCGGGCCATGATCTGGGCCAGCGTGGTCTTGCCCAGGCCGGGGGGGCCGTGGAACAGCGTGTGATCCATGGCCTGACCGCGCATGCGGGCGCTTTCGATAAAGACGCGCAGATTGGCGCGGGCCTCGGCCTGACCGACGAAATCGGCCAGAAGTTGCGGGCGCAGCGCGCGGTCCTCGGTGTCGGTGTCGATCGGTTCGGGGCGCAGCAGGGGGTCGGGCTGGCTCATTGGGTGCCCCACGGGCCGCGGCCGGATGAGGCCATGGCTTGCAGGCGGGCAATGCGTTCCTCGGTCGGGGGGTGGGTGGCGAACAGGCGGTCCATGCGCAGCGCATGCAGGGGGTTGATGATGAACATGCTGGCCGAGGCGGGGTTGCGCTCGGCGGGGATGTTCACGCTGCGGCCGGCGGCGCGGGCGATCTTGGCCAGCGCCGAGGCCAGCGCCATGGGATGGCCGCTGATTTCGGCGCCGGTGCGGTCGGCCTCGTATTCGCGGGTGCGCGAAATGGCCATCTGCACCAGACCCGCCGCAAGGGGGGCGAAGATCATCGCCAAAAGCGTCGCCAGCCCGCCGCCGCGATTGTCGTCGCGGCCACCGAACATCGATGAAAACATCAGCATATTGCCCAGCATGGCGATGGCGCCGGCCATGGTCGCGGTCACCGTCATGGTGAGCGTGTCGCGATGCTTGATATGGGCCAGCTCATGGGCGATGACGCCGGCCAGCTCGTCGCGGTTCAGGGTTTGCAAAATGCCCTGTGTCACCGCCACGGCGGCGTTTTCGGGATTGCGGCCGGTGGCAAAGGCATTGGGCTGTTCGGTGGCCAGCAAATAGACCGCCGGCATCGGCAGGCCGGCGCGGTTCGCCAGCGCGGCGACCATGTCTACCAGTTCGGGCGCTTGCTCCCGGGTGACGCGCATTGCGCCCTGTTGGTTCAGGATCGCCTTGTCGCTGTTCCACCAGGCCCAGAGGTTGCCGGCCCCGGCGATGACCAGCGCGATCACCGCGCCGCCCTGACCGCCCAGCAGATAGCCCATGCCCATGACCAGCGCGGTCATCGCGGCCATCAGGATGAAGGTGCGGATATTGCCGGTCATGGCGTCACTCCTTTGGGGCCAGCAGCCGCAGGGCTGCGCGGATCAATGCGGGCGTGGCCGCGCCGGGTTCCGCGCCTGCGGCCTCGGCCACGGCGCGGGCGGCCTCGGACGGAGCATAACCCAGATTCCCCAAAGCCGAGAGCGCATCCGCCGTCGCCTGTGCGCCGCTATCCGGCGCGGGGCGCGAAGCGGGTTTCTTCGGGGCGGGGGCGGCGTCGGCTTCCACCACGACGGGGCCGGGATCGACGGTCAGCGCGCCCCCCAGCGCCATCACGGCCGGGGCCTTGTCCTTGAGTTCCATCGTCACACGCTGCGCCAGCTTGGGGCCTACGCCCGGCGCCTTGCGCAGCGCCGACCAGTCGCCAAGCGCCAGCGCCCGCGACAACCCGTCCGGCCCCAGCGTGCCCAGAATCGCCAGCGCCACCTTGGCCCCCACCCCCTGGACCGAGGTCAAAAGCCGGTGCCATTCCTTTTCCAGAAGCGTCGGAAAGCCGAACAGCTGCAACAGATCCTCGCGCACCAGAAGTTCGGTATAAAGCGCGATCGTCTGACCGGCGGGGGGCAGGCTGGCGGCGGTGCGTTCGCTGACATGGACGATATAGCCCACGCCGCGCACGTCGATCAGCACATGGTCCTGTGCCCGGTGCAGGATGATGCCCGCGATACGTCCGATCATACGCCGTCCCCTTATGCGCTGGTCTTGATGCACAGGGCGCGGCCCTGCAAATGATGGGCGTGGCAGATGGCGACGGCCAGCGCGTCGGCGGCATCCGGCCCGGCAAAGGTGACGCCGGGCAGCATGAAGCGCACCATGTGCTGGATCTGTTCCTTGGCGGCATGGCCGACGCCGACCACGGTTTTCTTGACCGCGTTCGGGGCGTATTCGCCGATCTCAAGCCCGGCCTCGGCGGGCGCCAAAAGCGCGATGCCGCGCGCCTGACCCAGCTTCAGCGTGCCGACCGCGTCCTTGTTCACGAAGGTCTGTTCGACCGCCGCCGTATCGGGACCGTGTTCGGCGATGACCGCGCAAAGCCCGCGATACAGCGCCGCCAGCCGCGGCCCCAGATCGTCGCCGCTGGAATGGACGATGCCATTCGCGAGATGCCGCAGGCGCGGCCCGTCCACCGCGATCACCCCCCAGCCCATATTGCGCAGGCCCGGGTCTATGCCGATGATCTTCATGCCTGTTCCCTTTTTTGGAAAGGGTTAGCACGAAAGGCGAACATCGCCTAGCGGCTTTGTCATCTGCTTGACATTGCGACCTTGCATCGCAGAGACAGGGGATTAACCGGGAAATGAGGGTCCATGTCACCAGCGCTGATTGCCGTTTTGCCCTTTATCGGGGCCCTTTTGCCGGGCCTTTTGATCCGTTCAGGCCGCGATGTCGCGGCGATATCCTGTGGTACGGCGACATTGATCGCGCTGTTGGGGTTGTGCCTGCATATCCCGGCGATCATGGCCGGCGAGGTGATCACCGCGCGCATCGAATGGCTGCCCTCATTGGGGCTGAACGCGAATTTCCGCATCGACGGGCTGGGCCTGCTGTTCGGCATCCTGATCCTGGGGATCGGGCTTTTGATCATCACCTATGCGCGCTATTACCTGTCGCGCAACGATCCGGTCGGGGTATTCTATACCTATCTGATGTTGTTCCAGGGCGCGATGATGGGCATCGTGCTTTCCGATAACATCCTGCTTTTGCTGGTGTTCTGGGAACTGACATCGCTGTCGTCATTCCTGTTGATCGGCTATTGGCGCCACCTGCCCGAGGGGCGGCAGGGTGCGCGGATGGCCTTGACCGTGACCGGCATGGGCGGCCTCGCGATGATCGCGGGCATGCTGATCCTTGGCAATATCGCCGGCAGCTATGAAATCAGCGACATCCTTCAGTCGCGCGAGGCGATTCAGGCCAGCCCGCTTTACCTGCCGGCGCTGATCCTGATCCTTTTGGGCGCCTTCACGAAATCGGCGCAGTTTCCGTTCCATTTCTGGCTGCCTCATGCGATGGCCGCGCCGACGCCGGTCTCGGCCTACCTGCATTCCGCGACCATGGTGAAGGCGGGGCTGTTTCTGATGGCGCGGCTCTGGCCGGTGCTGTCGGGGACGCCGGAATGGTTCTATATCGTCGCCACCACCGGGTTGGTGACCATGGTTCTGGGCGCGTGGATCGCGATTTTCCGCGACGATCTGAAATCGCTGCTGGCCTTTTCGACGGTGTCGCAGCTGGGCCTGATCACCATGCTTCTGGGTTTCGGGACCGAGGCGGCGGCGGTTGCGGCCATGTTCCACATCGTCAACCACGCCACGTTCAAGGCGGCGCTTTTCATGACCGCCGGCATCATCGACCACGAGGCGGGCACCCGCTCGATCGCACGGCTCGGGGGTCTGCGCAGGCTGATGCCAATCACCTTTGTCATCGGCACCATCGCCTCGCTGTCGATGGCCGGGGTCGCGCCGCTGAACGGATTTCTGTCGAAAGAGCTGATGCTTGAGGCGGCCGCCCATACCAGCTGGATGGGTCATCCCTATCTGCTGGGGGTGCTGGCGACGGTGGGGGCGATTTTTTCGGTCTGCTATTCGCTGCGCTTTGTCTGGCAGGTGTTTTTCGGGCCCGAACGCGACGATTATCCCCATCATCCGCATGATCCGGGCTTTGGGTTGTGGGTCGCGCCGGCCTTTCTGGTGGTGCTGGTCGTGCTGATCGGGCTGTTTCCCAACCTCACCGCCGGCTGGCTGGTCGAGGCCTCGGCCAGCGCGGTGACGGGCGGGCATCCGCATCCGCATTTCGCCCTGTGGCACGGGGTGACCACGGCGCTGAAACTGTCGGCGATCGCACTGATCGGCGGGGTGATCCTGTTGACGCTGAACCCGCGCATGCTGGCGCTGCGCGATGCGGTCTGGCGGCCGGATGCCAAGCGCATTTTTGACGCCATCACCCGCGCCGCGACCGGCGCCGCCCGCTATGTGACCGAGCGTTTCACCAATGGCTCGATGTCGCGGGCGCTGGCGGCGCTGTCGATCAGCATCGTGCTCTGCGGGCTGTGGGCGTTTTCGACCGGACGCTATCAGGGCGTTACCCGGCCGATGCTGGAAATCCGCGCCGTGCCGCTTATCGCGTGGGTCCTGTTGATGGTGGCGACGGGCTGCATGGTCTATTTCCACCGGCTGCGCATTCTTGCGCTGGTTCTGGTGGCGATCATCGGGCTGATCGTGTCGTGCAGCTTTATCTATCTGTCGGCGCCGGACCTTGCGCTGACCCAGATCTCGGTCGAGGTGGTGACCGTGATCCTGCTGTTGCTGGCGCTGAATTTCCTGCCGAAATTCACCGTGCTGGACAGCGCCGACCGCAAGCGCGGGCTCGATGCCTTTATCGCCACGGTGACCGGCGTCGGCTTTGGCGCGCTGTCCTATATCATCATGCGCAGCGATTTCGCCTTTCCGTCGATTTCGGGCTATATGCTGGAAAACAGCCACAAGCTGGGCGGGGGCGACAATGTCGTCAACGTCATTTTGGTGGATTTCCGCGGCTATGACACATTCGGCGAAATCACCGTGCTGGGCATCGCCGCGCTGACCATTTTCGCGCTGACCGAGACCTTGCTGATCGGGGCAAGCGGGCGGCGGCTGCGCAATTGGGTGCATGACAGCCTGCGCGCCGGGGATCGCCACCCGCTGATGCTGGTGGTGGTGACGCGGCTGATCCTGCCGATTTCGCTGGTCGTGGGGCTTTATATCTTCCTGCGCGGGCACAACCAGCCGGGCGGCGGCTTCATCGCCGGTCTGGTGGTCGCCATCGCGCTTGTGTCGCAATACATGGCCTCGGGCTTTGCTTGGGCGCAGGAGCGGCAAAAGATCAATTATCACGCCCTGATCGGCGCGGGCGTCATCGCCGCCGGCATCACCGGCATCGGCGCATGGTTCGCGGGGCTGCCCTTCCTGACCTCGACCTTTGGCTATGTCAAACTGCCCGGGATCGAGAAATTCGAGCTGGCTTCGGCCATGGGCTTTGATCTGGGCGTGTTCCTGTGCGTCGTGGGCGCGGTCATGCTGGCGCTCAATTCGCTGAGCCGGATCGCGCGCCAGACCGGGGCGGTCGTGAACCTTGACCCGATGGATGTCGATCCCAGCAAGGAGGCAGGGCACCCCTGATGGAACTGTTGATTTCAAGCGCGATCGGGGTGCTGACCGCGGCGGGCGTCTATCTGATCCTGCGGCTGCGGACTTTTGCGGTGGTGCTTGGCATGACCATGCTGAGCTATGCGATCAACGTCTTTCTGTTCACCACCGGCCGGCTGGTCGTGGACGCGCCCCCGGTCCTGCAGGACGGGGTGACGAGCTATACCGACCCGCTGCCGCAGGCGCTGGTGCTGACCGCCATCGTGATTTCCTTTGGCATGACGGCCGTGGTGGTGATGATGTCGCTTGGCGCCTTTCTCGAAGGGGGCGACGACCGCGTCGACATGCCCAGATCCGATCGCATCCCCCCGCGTGACACAGGGGACGAAGGCGCATGAACCACCTGATCATCGCCCCCGTCATTCTGCCCGCGGTTATCGGGCCGCTGATCATCCTGTGGATGCGCAACGACCTGTTGTTGCAGCGGGTGTTTTCCATCGTGGGCACGGTCCTGCTGGTCGGGGTCGGGATCTATCTGAACCATCTGGCCGCATCGGGCGAGGTGCTGGTTTACCGGCTCGGCAACTGGTCGGCGCCCTTTGGTATCGTGCTGGTGCTGGACCGGCTGGCGGCGCTGATGGTGCTGTTGACGGCGGTGCTTGCGCTGATGGTTCAGCTTTATGCCGTGGGCTCGGGCTGGGATCGCAAGGGCTGGCATTTCCATGCGCTGTGGCAGTTCCAGCTGATGGGGATTTGCGGCGCGTTTCTGACCGGCGACGCCTTCAACCTCTTCGTGTTCTTCGAGGTTTTGCTGATCGCCAGCTACGGGCTGATGATCCATGGTGGCGGCGAGATGCGGCTGCGCGCGGGCGTGCAGTACATCGCCTATAACCTTGCCGGCTCGACCCTGTTTCTGGCGGCGCTGGGGGTGCTTTATTCGGTCACCGGCACGCTGAACATGGCCGATATGGCGGTCCGCATCGCCCAGATGCCGGCCGAGGACACCGCGCTTTTGCGCACCGGCGCGGTGCTGATCATTCTGGTGTTCGCGATCAAGGCGGCGCTGGTGCCGCTGCATTTCTGGCTGCCCTCGACCTATGCCAATGCGCCGGGGCCGGTGGCGGCGCTGTTTGCGATCATGACCAAGGTGGGCGTCTATGCCATCATCCGTTTCCTGACGCTGGCCTTTCCGCAGGATACGGTGATCGAAAGCATGATTTCGGATCTGCTGTTGCCGGCGGCGCTGTTCACGCTGATCATCGGTCAGATCGGGATCTTGGGCACCCGGCATCTGGGGCGGCTGGCGGCTTTCGCGGCCATCGGATCGATCGGGACGCTGATGATCGCGGTGGCGCAATATACGCCGCAGGCGACGGCGGCGGCGATCTATTACATGATCCATTCGACGCTGGCGGCGGGGGCGCTGTTTCTGGTGGTCGACCTGATCGGGGCGCGACGGGGCGATCTGTGGCTGCGGCTGGACCGGGTGATGCCGGGCAGCGGGGTGATTTCGGTCCTCTACATCCTGACCGCCATCGCGGTGGCCGGCATGCCGCCGCTGTCGGGGTTCATCGGCAAGCTGTTGATCCTGGATGCCAGCGCGCAATCGCCGGCCGCGACCGTCATCTGGACGGTGATTCTCGTGACCTCGCTCATTGCGATCTATGGGCTGTCGCGGGCCGGCACGCTGATATTCTGGAAATGCTATGAGATGCAGGGGCCGGGCGCGCCCGAAGCGCCGGCCGCGGCCCCGCGTCCCGGGCCGATCCCGCCCAAGGTCGAACCCGATGAGCCGATCCAGGACCTGCGCGATGCCTCGGCGACCTGGCTTGCCATGCTGGCGACCGGGCTTTTGATCGCGGGCATCGTCGCCCTGTCCGTATTTGCGCAGCCGGCCATGCGGCTGGCCGAGGATACGGCGCGGCAATTGCACAACCCCGTCGCCTATCTCGAGGCGGTGCTGACCGCGCAGGAGGGCACGAAATGATCCGCCGCCTGTTTCCGCATCCCTGGCTTTCGGTGGTCCTGATCCTGACCTGGATGCTTCTGGTCAACCGCTGGGCCGTGGGGTCGATGGTCTTTGCCGTCATCGTCGGCGTGGTGGTGCCGATCATGACCGCGCCCTATTGGCCCAATGCAAGCGGTTACAGCCAGCCGGGCCGGATCCCGGCCTATCTGGGGATCGTGATCCTTGATATCGTCAAGGCCAACTTCGCGGTCGCGCGGATCGTGCTTTTCACGCCGCGCCGCAATCTGCGCCCGGCCTGGATCACGGTGCCGCTGGAACTGCGCCGCCCCGAGGCGATCACCGCGCTTGCCGGCACCATCACCCTGACCCCCGGCACGGTCAGCTGCGATCTTTCGGAGGACGGGCACGCGTTGCTGGTTCATTGCCTGCACGCCCCCGATCCCGCCGCCGTTCTCGATGAGATCAAGACCCGCTACGAGGCCCGGCTGAAGGAGATTTTCGAATGATCGAATACGCCCTTTACTTTGCCTATGGCTGCTTTGGTCTGGCGCTGCTGTTCTGTCTTTACCGGGTGGTTTTCGCGCCGGGACTGGCGGATCGGGTGCTGGCGCTGGACACCATGACCGTGAACATGATCGCGCTTTTGACGCTGTTTGGCATCGACCATGGCACGACCATGTATTTCGAGGCCTCGCTGCTTTTTGCCATGGTCGGCTTTATCTCGACGGTGGCTTACGCGAAATTCGTCCTGCGCGGCGACATCATCGAATAGGGGGGATGCGATGATCTGGGACATCATCATCTCGGCGCTGCTGGTCATTGGCGGGTTTTTCGGGCTGGTCGGTTCCTATGGGCTGGTCAAGCTGCCCGATCCGATGACGCGGCTGCATGCGCCCACCAAGGCGGCGACGCTGGGGGTGGGGGCGGTGCTGCTGGCCTCGATGATCTGGTTTCCGACCCAACAGGGCCAGGTCACCTGGCATGAGCTGCTGATTGCGCTGTTTCTGTTTCTGACGGCGCCGATGACCGGGTTCTTCATCGCCAAGGCGCATATGCATCTGGGCTGGGACGCGAGCGAGCTGCCGCGCCCGGCGCCGGACCGCAACTGGGCGACCTTTGCCAGCCCCGAACAGGACAGCCTGTTCGACCGCCGCGACGCCAAGGATAACTGCCAGCCGGAAAACTGAACCCTGATGCGCCACGGGCGCAGGGGCTGCATATGAAAAGACCCGCCGCAGGTGATGCGGCGGGCCTTTTCATTCAGGCGCTGTCGCCCCGGTTCAGATCAGCCCGGCATGGCGCATGGCCGCGTCGATGGCCGATTTTGTCGCGTCGGTCGGCCCGACCAGCGGCAGACGCACCCGGTCGCTGCACAGACCCAGCCGCGACATGGCGTATTTCGCCCCGGCAAGACCCGGCTCAAGAAAGATCGCCACATGCAGCGGCATCAGCTTGTCCTGATAGCTCAGCGCCAGCGCATAGTTGCCCGCCAGCGTGGCGTTCTGGAACTCGGCGCAGAGCCGCGGCGCGACATTGGCCGTGACCGAGATGCAGCCGACGCCGCCATGGGCGTTGAAGCCAAGCGCGGTATCGTCATTGCCGGAAAGCTGGATGAAATCGGTGCCGCAGGTGATGCGCTGCTGGCTTACGCGCTCAAGCTTGCCGGTGGCGTCCTTGACGCCGGCGATGCGCGGCAGTTTCGCCAGCTCGCCCATGGTTTCGGGCGTCATGTCGACGACCGAACGGCCGGGAATGTTATAGATGATGATCGGCAGATCGCTGGCCTCGTGCAGGGCGGTGTAATGCGCGATCAGCCCGGCCTGCGTGGGCTTGTTGTAATAGGGCGTCACCACAAGCGCGGCATCGGCGCCGGCGGCCTGGGCATGCTGGACCAGACCGATCCCCTCGCGGGTGCTGTTGGAACCGGCGCCGGCGATCACGGGGATGCGGCCGGCGGCGACACGGATCACCTCTTCGACGACCTTGCGGTGTTCATCATGGCTGAGCGTCGGGCTTTCGCCGGTGGTGCCGACCGGCACCAGTCCGTGGCTGCCTTCGGCGATATGCCATTCGACAAGCTTTTCCAGCGCGGGGAGATCCAGCTCCCCGTCGGGGGTGAATGGGGTAACCAGCGCGGGCAGCGAGCCTTTGAACATGACGGTATCCTGATTTTCTGATCTATAGGGGCTTACAACCGGCAGCGGCGATTGCCAAGGATGTGAGTTGCGCCCCCTGGCAGAGTCTCGCAGAAATGAGTCCATGATGTATCCATTCCGCGACATGATCCTTGGGCCGCTGCTGGCCGCGCTGTTGGCCGCCGGTATCGCGCCGGCACGGGCCGAGGATGCGGGCGAGCTGTCGCAGGCGCTGGTCGCCGCCAGCCAGCGCGACTGGGCGACGGCCGAGGCGCGCGCCGCGCGATCCGGGCCGATCGCCCGCGACCTGATCCTGTGGCAGCGGCTGCGCGCCGGACAGGGCAGCTGGCCCGAATATCGCGATTTCGCCGCCCGGCACGGCGACTGGCCGGGGATGGCGCTGCTTTACAAGCGCGGCGATGCGGTGTTGCGCGCCGATTTGCCGCCGGCCGAGGTGACCGGATGGTTCGGGACCCGCCACCCCGACACGCTGAACGGGGCGCTGGCTTTGATCGCGGCCTTGCGCGCGACCGATCCCGATGCCGCCCGGGCCGAGATCGCGCGTTTCTGGACCCAGCAGGCGCTGAACAAGGCCGAGAGCGATATCTTTCTGGCCGCCTATGGCGCGGATGCGGCGGGGCTGCATGATGCGCGGGTGATGCGGCTTCTGGATCTGGGCGAATGGCAGGCGGCGCGGGTCGCGCTGCCCTTGGCATCCGAGGGGGCGCAAAAGCTGGCCAATGCGCGGCTTGCGCTGCAATCGGGTCAATCGGGGGTGGATGCGCTGATCCTTGCGCTTCCCGCTGCGCAACAGGCCGATCCGGGCCTCGCGCTGGACCGGTTCCGCTGGCGGGTCTGGGCCAGGATGCCGGATCTGGCCCGCGACCTGATGCTGGAACGTTCGACCAGCGCCGAGGCCTTGCGCGATCCGCAGGCCTGGGCCGGCAAGCGCGCCGATTACGCGCGCCTCGCGCTGCGTCAGGGGGACTGGGCACAGGCCGAAAAGCTGGCGGCGGGGCATTTTCTGGAACCGGGGACCGAGGATTATTCCGATCTGGAATGGCTGGCCGGCTATGGCGCGTTGCGCGGCGGTGCGCCCGACCGCGCGCTTGCGCATTTCCGCGCGCTTGAGACGGCGGTGGTCAGCCCGATCTCGCTTGCGCGCGCCCATTACTGGCAGGCCCGCGCGCATGAGGCGGCGGGCGATGCCACCGCCGCCGAGGCCGCCTATCGCCGTGCCGCCGGCTATCAATCGGCATGGTACGGGCAGTTGGCTTCGGAAAAGCTGGGCCTGCCGATGGCGGCGGATCTGGCCATAGCCGGGCGCAGCGAAACCACGCTGCCCGAATGGCGCGGCAGCGCGCTGCGCGAAAACGGTGTTTGGCAGGCCGGGATATGGCTGATCGCGGCCGGGGATCCGGCGCAGGGGCAACGGTTCCTGATGCATCTGTCCGAAACCGCCACGCCCGAGGATATCGGCCGCATGTCGCGGATGATGCTGGAAATGCACATGCCCTGGCATGCGCTGCGTCTGGCCAAGGCGGCGGCGGCCAAGGGCGTGGTCTATCCCGCCGCCTATTTCCCGCTGACCGGGCTTGAAACCAGCGAGCTGGGCCTGCCGCCGGAACTGGTCATGGCCATTGCCCGGCGGGAAAGCGAATTCAATCACACCGTCTCATCCCATGCCGGGGCGCTGGGGCTGATGCAGGTCATGCCCGATACCGGCCGTGCCATGGCCCGCCGCATCGGCGAACCCTTTGATCAGGGGCGGATGACGCGCGATGCGGCCTATAACGCGCGGCTGGGCGGGGCCTATCTGGCGGGGCTGCGCGAACGCTTTGGCCCCTCGATCGCGCTGGTCGCGGCGGGCTATAATGCCGGGCCGGGGCGTTCGGCGCGCTGGCTGGGCGAATTCGGCGATCTGCGCCGGGGCGCCGATCCGGTCGAATGGGTCGAGATGATCCCCTTTGACGAAACCCGCAACTATGTCATGCGGGTGGCGGAATCGCTGCCCGTCTATCGCGCCCGGATCAGCGGCCGGCCCGCGCCGCTGGTGCCGACATGGGACCTGACCGGGGGCGGGATGCTGCCGGCGCCGCCGGCCGCACAGGTCCGCATGGTCAATTCGCCCCGGCCGCGTCCGGGCGGGCGCGCGTTGCTCCATTACGCCGGTGGCGGTGTCCTGTCCGAGGTGGTGCTGGGGCCGTTGGCCGCCATGCCCGCCGCCCCGGTCGAACAGGCACAGGCCGAAGCGGAGAGCGCGGTCAGTTCCGCTCGGCCCGCTCGTTCTGGCGCGAACGCCACCAGGTAAAGAGCCCCGCGCCCACGACAATGGCGCCGCCAAGCGCCACGTTCGGGGCCAGCGTTTCGCCAAAGATGGCGACGCCAAAGATGCTGACCCAGACCAGCTGGGTATAGGAAAAGGGTTGCAGGGCGGAAGCCTCGGCCAGCTCATAGGCCTTGATCAACAGGAAATGCGCGCAGGCCGCGCCAAGGCAGAGCAGCAAAAGCCACGGGATGTCGCGCCCCGCGATGGGTTCCCAATGCCAGATCCCGACAAGAGTGATGGCGACCGCCCCGGACATGCCGGTCCAGAAAAAGCTGGTCGTGGCCGGATCGTCGCGCCCGACCAGCCGCGTCAGCAACCCATAGACCGCGAACATGATCGCACCGGCAAAGGGCAGGGCCGCCTCGGCGGTAAAGACGCCGCTGCCGGGTTTCAGCACGATCAGAATGCCCAGAAAGCCGACCGCGACCGCCGCCCAGCGGCGCCAGCCGACCTTTTCGCCAAGCACCGGCCCCGCCAGCGCCGAAATCAGCAAGGGGTAACAGGCGAATATCGCATGCGTGTTGATCAGGCCCAGCCGCACGAAGGCCTCGACCGTGACGATGACCTCGGCCGCCAGAAGCACCCCGCGAAAGGCCTGTGTCCAGGGCCGTTTCGTGCGCACCGCACCCGCCAGCCCGCCCGGCGCACGGGCACAGATCACCACGACGAAAACCGCAAAGAACCAATAGCGCAGCATGATCACGAAGATCGGCGAATAGGTCGCGCCCAGATAGCGCGAGATCCCGTCCTGCGCCGCAAAGATAAAGGCCGAGGCACAGATCATCAAAATCGCCATGCCCTGCCGGTCGATGCGCGGGCGCGCAAGCGGCGGCGGCACGGCGGGATGCTGGGCCGAAGGGGCCATCAGCGGCCCCGAAGGCGGGGCCGCATGGGGATCGCCGTGATGGCCTGGCTTAAGATCGTCTGGCATTGCGCATGTCCGGGTCTGGTATACCAGCCATGCGCCCAGCCTCTGGCAAGGTCAAGCGGGGCTCAGTCGCGCTGACGTATAATTCCCGAGAATTCGTCGAAAAGCTGCGGGTTACCGCAGACGATCGATCCCGATTCAACCGGGTTTTCATCCGGGCGGATCGATTCGACAAAACCGCCCGCCTCTTTGACCAGCAGGATACCCGCCGCCACGTCCCAGGAATTGATGCCGCGTTCCCAGTAACCTTCGTAGCGGCCGCAGGCCACATAGGCCAGATCCAGCGCCGCCGCGCCCCAGCGCCGCACGCCCGCGGTCAGCGGCATCAGCCGGCCCAGATCGCGGATGGTCGCGGGCAGGGTGCCGCGCCCGCCAAAGGGCACGCCGGTGGCAAAGATCGACTCGATCATCTGCCGGCGCCCGGACACCCGGATGCGGCGGTCGTTCAGAAAGGCGCCGTCGCCGCGCTCGGCGGTGAACATTTCGTCCTTGGCGGCGTCAAAGACCACGGCGGCGACGATTTCGCCCTTGTGTTCCAAGGCGATGCTGACCGCCCAATGTGGCAGCCCGTGCAGAAAATTGGTGGTGCCGTCCAGGGGGTCGACCAGCCAGCGCCGGGTCGGGTCCTCGCCCGGCTCGGTGCCGGTTTCCTCGCCCAGCCAGCCGTAATTGGGGCGCGCGCCGCGCAGCTCTTCCTTGATGATGCGCTCGGCCTCGCGGTCGGCGCGGCTGACGAAATCGCCCGCCCCCTTGACCGAGACCTGAAGGTTTTCGACCTCGCGAAAGTCCTTGACGAGGCTGCGGCCCGCCTTGCGCGCGGCCTTGATCATGATGTTGAGATTGGCGCTGGCCATGGCTTTTCCTTTGTGGGATTGGCCGACCTCTTAGGCGAAGGCCGCCCGAAAGCCAAGCGGGACTAGGGCGTCGCGATCAGTTGATAGCCGGGATGAAAGGCCAGCCGCACCGTGGTGATGGCGCCAAGGTCGTTGAAGGTCGTCCGTTGCAGGATCAAAAGCGCCGTGCCCTGCCGGGTTTCCAGATGGCGGGCATCGCGGGCATCGGCGCTTTCGGCGGAAAAGGCGATGTCGGCATGCAGCCACGGGAAATTGCGCACCAGCCATTCATTGGCATTGATGCGGTGAAAGTCGATCTTTTCGACGCCGGGCGCGGCGGCGGGGTTGATCCAGCGATCCTCGACCTGAAACGGGCGGCCATCGCCGTAATGGATGGTGCGCATGCGGATCAGCATGGTCCCTTCGGACAGCGCCATGCGGGCGGCGATATCGGCGGGGGCGGGGCTTGGGCGCTGGGCCAGGACGCGGTGGCTGTATTCCAGCCCGGTGCCCTCGATCTGTTCGCGCACGATGGGGATGGTCAGCGTGGCCTTGCGCGCCGGGTTCACCGTGACATGCGTTCCGGCGCGGCGCTTGCGGTCCAACAACCCCTCTTCGGCCAGAAGTTGCAGCGCCTTGTTCACGGTGGCGCGGGCGGCGCCGAACTGTATGGCCAGCTCGGCCTCGTCGGGAATGCGGTCGCCCTGACGCCATTCGCGGTCCACGATGCGGCGGCGGACTTCGTTGACGATGGCCTGAGCCTTTGATGTCGTGGCGGAGCGTGCGGTCACATTCTGTCCTGAATCCGGGCGATGGTTTGCAGATATTCCGACATGATGCGGTCATGGTCCATATGCTTGCCCTCATGCACCATATGGCGGCCGGCCGACCAGACATCGCGGATCAGCCCGTCATGGCCCGCAAAGATCAGGCTGTCCAGCAGCTGGTCGCCGGCGCGCCCGGCCATGACCGGATTGTGCAGATCGACCGCGACCAGATCCGCCCACAGCCCCGGCGCGATGGCGCCCGTCTCGCGCCCGGCGGCGGTTGGGCTGGCGGCCAGCCCGGCCTCATAGAGCACCCGCCCGGTCGAGCGCTCGCGCGTGGCCAGAACAGCCCGGCCCCGGTCGCGCAGCCGCTGGCTGTATTCCAGCGTCCGCAGCTCTTCGATCAGCGAGATGCGGATATTGCTGTCCGAGCCAAAGCCAATGCGCCCGCCGGCCTCTGTCCAGATTGTGCCGTTGAAAATCCCGTCGCCCAGCGATGATTCGGTGATCGGGCACAGGCCCGCGACCGCGCCGGTGGCGGCCAGCCGGCGGGTTTCGTCCTCGGTCATGTGGGTCAGGTGGATCAGCGTCCAGTTCCGGTCCGGCTGATGATGGTCCAGCACCCATTCGACGGGGCGGCGGCCATAGGCGGCGCCGACCTCGTCGATTTCGGGAACCTGTTCGGCAAGATGCATGTGAAACGGCCGGCCCGGGCGCAGGGTTTCGCACAGGCGCAGCGCCTCGGGCGAAACGGCGCGCAGCGAATGCGGCGCGACACCGATGCCCGCATCCGGGGGCAGGGCGGCCAGCGCCACCCCGGCACCATCGAGCAGGCGCTGAAATTCGTCGGGGGTGGTGCCGAACCGGATCTGTCCCGGACCCAGCGGCCGGCGGTCGACGCCGCCGAACTGGTAATGCACCGGCAACAGCGTCAGGCCGATACCGGTCCGGGCGGCGGCCGCGGCGATGCGTTCCGACATCTCGGCCAGGTTGTCGTAATGGCCGCCGCCGGGGCGGTGATGCAGGTAATGAAATTCGACATTGGTGGCATAGCCGGCCTCAAGCATCTCCATCTGGACCAGCGCGGCGATGGCCTCGACATCCTCGGGGGTGAGGTGGTCCAGAAAGCGATACATGATCTGGCGCCAGGTCCAGAACGTGTCGCGGGGTTCGGGGCCGCGCGCCTCGGATAGGCCGGCCATGGCGCGCTGGAACGCGTGGCTGTGCAGGTTCGCCATGGCCGGCAGCAAAAGGCCGACCCGCTGCCCCTCTGGTGCGGCGCCGGGGGTCACGCGGGCGATTCGCCCCCGATCAAGGGTCACGCCGACATTTTCCGCCCAGCCGCCGGGCAACAGGGCCTGCTCTGCCCAGATATGAACCATCCGCCTGCCTCGTTTGCGAAAATAAGTTTAGACATAGAGTTTCATTAAGTTTAGACATAGAATCACAGGGAAAGCAATCGGGAAGGGTGGGATGCAGCTTCTGACCAATGCCAGTCTGGCGACAATGGATGCCGAATCGGGGGGATATGGCCTGATCGCGCGGGGTGTCGTGGCGATGGCGGACGGGCGCATCCACTGGGCCGGTCCCGAGGCCGATCTGCCGGCGGAATATGCCGGCGTCCCGCGCCACGATCTGGAGGGGCGGCTGGTGACGCCGGGGCTGATCGATTGCCATACCCATATCGTCTTTGGCGGCGACCGCGCCCGCGAATTCGAGATGCGGCTGGAAGGCGCGAGCTATGAAGAGATCGCGCGCGCCGGCGGGGGCATCGTGTCATCCGTCGCGGCGACGCGGGCCGCCGATGAGGCGGCGCTTTTGGCCAGCGCCCAGGCCCGCGCCGATCACCTTCTGGCCGAGGGCGTGACCACGCTGGAAATCAAGTCGGGCTACGGTCTGGATATCGCGACCGAGATCAAGATGCTGCGCGTCGCGCGCCTGATCGGCGAAACCCGCCCGGTTCATGTCCTGACCACCTGGCTTGCGGCGCATGCGCTGCCGGCGGAATATGCGGGCGACCGCGCCGGCTATATCCGCGATGTGGTGATCGGGGGGCTGGACGCCGCCCATGCCGAGGGGCTGGTCGATGCCGTCGACGGCTTTTGCGAGGGGATCGCCTTTTCGCGTGACGAAATGGCGGCGATCTTTGACCATGCCGCCGGGCTTGGCCTGCCGGTCAAGCTGCATGCCGAACAGCTGTCCGATCTGCACGGTGCGGCTATGGCGGCGGCGCATGGGGCGATTTCGGCCGATCATCTGGAATATCTGGGCGCCGATGGCATCGACGCCATGGCCGCGTCGGGGACGGTGGCGGTGCTGCTGCCCGGTGCGTTCTATACGCTGCGCGAAACCCAGCTGCCGCCGGTTCAGGCCCTGCGCGATGCGGGTGTGCCCATCGCGCTGGCCACCGATTGCAATCCCGGCACCTCGCCGCTGACCTCGATCCTGCTGACGATGAATATGGGGGCCACGCTGTTCCGCCTGACCCCCGCGGAATGTCTGGCGGGCGTCACCCGCAATGCCGCCCGGGCGCTGGGGCTGGCGGATCGCGGCGCGATCGCGCCGGGGCTGCGCGCCGATCTGGCGATCTGGGACGTCAAACACCCTGCCGAGCTGATCTATCGCATCGGCTTCAACCCCCTTCATGCCCGCATCGTCGGAGGCGAATTTGTCTGAACTGAACCTGACCCCCATGATCCTGACCCCGGGGGAAACCACGCTGGCGCAGCTCGAAGAGGTCTGGCGCAAGGGGCTGGCCGTGCGGCTGGCCGACAGCGCGCGGCCCGGCATCGCCGCATCCGCCGCGCGCATTCAGGCGGCGGTCGACGGCGACGCGGCGGTTTACGGCGTCAATACCGGCTTTGGCAAACTCGCCTCGATCAAGATCGCGGCCGAGGATACCGCCACGCTGCAACGCAATCTGATCCTGTCGCATTGCTGCGGCGTGGGCGAGCCGGTCGAGCCGGAAACCGTGCGCCTGATCATGGTGTTGAAACTGCTGTCGCTGGGCCGTGGCGCATCGGGCGTCCGCCCCGAGGTGATCCAGCTGATCGAGGACATGCTGGCGCGCGACGTGCTGCCGGTGATCCCGGCGCAGGGCTCGGTCGGGGCCTCGGGCGATCTAGCGCCTTTGGCGCATATGGCCGCCGCCATGCTGGGCGAGGGGCGCGCGACCTATCAGGACCGCGAAATGCCGGCGGCCGAAGCGCTGGCCGCCGCCGGGCTGAAGCCGGTGGTGCTGGCCGCGAAAGAGGGGCTTGGCCTGATCAACGGCACCCAGGTTTCGACGGCCTTTGCGCTGGCGGGGCTGTTTGACGCCTTTGCCAATGCGCGCGCGGCGCTGGTCGTGTCGGCCATGTCGACCGATGCGATCATGGGCTCGACCGCGCCTTTCCTTGAGGAAATCCACAGCCTGCGCGGCCATCGCGGCCAGATCCTTGCCGCCCGCGTCATCCGCGACCTGATGGCCGGATCGGAAATCCGCGAAAGCCACCGCGAGGGCGATACCCGCGTGCAGGATCCCTATTGCATCCGCTGTCAGCCGCAGGTGACGGGCGCTTGTATCGATATTCTGGCGCAGGCCGCGCGCACGCTGGAAATCGAATCGAACGCCGCCACCGACAACCCGCTGGTGCTGGTCGAGGCCGACATGATCGTCTCGGGCGGGAACTTCCATGCCGAGCCGGTGGCCTTTGCCGCCGACCAGATCGCGCTGGCCGTGGCCGAGATTGGCGCCATTTCCCAGCGCCGGATCGCGCTTATGGTGGATCCGACGCTGTCGCATGACCTGCCGCCCTTTCTGACCCCCGATCCCGGCCTGAACAGCGGGCTGATGATCGCCGAGGTCACCAGCGCCGCCCTGATGAGCGAAAACAAGCATCTGGCGACGCCGTGTTCGACCGATTCCACGCCCACCAGCGCCAATCAGGAAGACCATGTCAGCATGGCCGCCCATGGCGCGCGCCGGCTGCGGCGGATGAACGCGAACCTTGCCCAGATCATCGGCATCGAGGCGCTTTGCGCCGCGGCCGGGGTCGAATTCCGCGCGCCGCTGAAAACCTCGGACAGCCTTCAAGCGGTGATCGCGCGGCTGCGCGAGACCGTGCCGCCGCTGGATCAGGACCGCTATCTGGCCCCCGACCTGACCGAGGCCGCGAACCTGATCCGCGAGGGCGAGCTGACCGGCGCCGTCGCAGGGGGCATTCTGGACGAGGTGCGGCCGTGATCCCGGTCGAGGTCGCGCCCGGCGACAGCCCGGTCATCCTGGGCCTGCCCCATACCGGGACATGGCTGCCCGATGACATCCGCGCCCGGCTGAACGCGCGCGGACAGGTTCTGGCCGATACCGACTGGCATATCCACCGCCTTTATGACGGGCTTTTGCCCGGTGCGACCACGGTGCGGGCGGTGTTTCACCGCTATGTCATCGATGCCAATCGCGGGGCCGATGATGCGAGCCTTTATCCCGGGCAGAACACGACAGGGCTGGTGCCGCTGACGGATTTCGATGGTCAGCCGATCTGGGAAAGCGAACCGGACGCGACCGATATCGCCCATCGCAAGCAACAGTTCCACGCCCCCTATCACGCCGCCCTCGCGGCCGAGATCGCGCGGGTGCGGGCGCGTCATGGCGTGGCGATCCTTTATGATTGCCATTCGATCCGCAGCCATATCCCGTTCCTGTTCGATGGCACCTTGCCCGATTTCAACATCGGCACGAATAGCGGTGCGTCCTGCGATCCGCGGATCGAGGGCGCGGTTCACGATCTTTGCGCCGCCACCGGACGCAGCCATGTGCTGAACGGCCGCTTCAAGGGCGGCTGGACGACGCGCCATTACGGCCAGCCGGGAAGCGGGGTCCACGCCATCCAGATGGAGCTGGCGCAATCGACGCATCTTGCGACCGAGGCGCCGCCCTTTGCCTATGACGAGGACAAGGCCGGGGCGCTGCGCGTGACCCTGCGCGCGATCCTTGAGCGGCTTGCCGCGCTGGCGCCCGAGGTGCGGGCATGAAGCCGCTGGACGGAATCCGGGTGCTGGACCTGTCGCGGGTGCTGGCCGGGCCTTATGCCACCGCGCTGATGGCCGATCTGGGGGCCGAGATCATCAAGATCGAACCGCCCCAGGGCGACGATTACCGCCATATCGGCCCGTTCCGGGACGGGGAAAGCGCGCTTTTCACGCTGAACAATCGCGGCAAGCAAAGCCTTGCGCTGGACCTCAAGGATCCGGCGCATCTGCGGATCGCGCAGGCCATCGCCGCGCGGGTCGATGTGGTCGTGGAAAACTTTCGCCCCGGCGTGGCCGCGCGGCTGGGCCTAGGCGCGGATGCGCTGCGCGCGGAAAATCCGGGGCTGATCTATTGCTCGGTCTCGGGCTTTGGGCAGCAGGGGCCGTTTTGCGATCTGCCGGCCTATGATCTGGTCGTGCAGGCCATGTCGGGCCTGATGGCCGGAACCGGAGAAGAGGGCGGCGCGCCCCTGAAAACCGGGGAAAGCATGGCCGACCTGATCGCCGGGCTGTTTGCGAGCTGGTCGATCATGGCGGCGCTGGTACAGCGCGGACGGACCGGGCAGGGGGCGACGCTGGACGTTGCCATGTATGACGCGCTGTTTTCCATGCTGACCACCAGCCACGCGCTGCATTTCTATGCCGGGCAGGTGCCGCAGCGGGTCGGAAACCGCCATCCCCTGTCCACGCCCTTTGGCTGTTTCGCGACCCGCGACGGGCAGGTGGTGATCGCGGTCCTCAGCAGCAGACAGTTCGCCGCGCTGGCCGCGCTGATCGGTGCGCCGGGGGCGGCGGACGATCCCCGCTTTGCCAGCGACGAGGCCCGCACCGCGCATGAACCGGAGGTCCGGGCGCTGATCGAGAACTGGTCGCGCGGTCTGAGCACGGATCAGGCGGTCGCCGCACTGACCGGCGCGGGCATTCCGACCGCGCCGATCTGGGACATCGCGCAGGCGGCGGACAATGCGCATGCGCAGGCGCGCGAACTGGTGAGCCAGTTGCCGCATGCGACGCTTGGCACCGCGCCCAGCGTCGGCCAGCCGGTGCGTTTCGACGGCGCGAAACCGATTGCCGCGCGTTCCGCCCCCCAGCTCGGCGGCGACCTGCACGCCGTCCTGCGCCAATTCGGACTGGAGGATCACGCATGAATGACGACTGGCACATGCTGGCCGAGGAAGAGCGGCTGTTCTGCGACGTGCTGACCCGCATCTGCGCCGATGAGATCGCGCCACGGGCGGCCGAGACCGACGAAACCGCGGCCTTTGTCCATGACCAGCTGGCCGTTCTGGGACAGGCCGGGATGATGGGCGCGAATCTGCCCGAAGAATATGGCGGCGGCGGCATTTCCGCCCCGGCGCTTTTGCGGGCGGTGGCGATCGTGGCGGCGGCCTGCGGCTCGACCGCCTCGGCGCTGACGGCGCATTATCTGGCGACCGATTCCATCCTGATCGGCGGATCGGACGCGCAACGTCACGAATGGCTGCCCCGCGCGGCGACGGGCGAGGCCTTGGGGGCCTTCGCGCTGACCGAACCCACCGCTGGCTCCGACCCCGCCGACATGAAGACCCGCGCGCGGCGGACCGATGACGGCTGGCATCTGAAGGGCACGAAATGCTTTATCTCGAACGGGGGCGTGGCGGATTTCATCGTGGTCTATGCGGTGACCGACCCCGACAAGGGTCATCGCGGCATTTCCGCCTTTATCCTGCCCAAGGGCACCGCCGGGCTGGAACCCGGCCCGGCCGAGCGCACGATGGGCCTTAAGGGCGGGCATGTCTTTACGCTGAACATCGATTGCCAGCTGCCCCATGACGCCATCCTTGGCGATGAGGGCCGGGGGTTTCGCACCGCCATGCAGGTGCTGGACAATGGCCGGATCGAGGTCGCGGCCCAGTGCCTTGGCCTTGCCGGTGCGGCAATGGATGCCGCCATCGCCTATGCAAAGGACCGCGTGATCGGCGGCCAGCCCCTGACCGAGCGACAGGGCATCCGCTGGATGATCGCCGATATGGGCGTGGCCTACCGGTCCGCGCTGTTGCTGTCGCAGGATGCCGCGCGCCAGCGGCAGGCGGCCCATGACGGCGCGGGCGGCCGGTTTTCGCTGGCCTCGGCCATGGCCAAGCTTGCGGCCAGCGAGGCGGCGGGCCGGATCGCCGACACCGCGCTGCAACTGCATGGCGGTTATGGCTATACCCGCGATTTTCCCATCGAACGGATCAACCGAGATCTGCGCATCATGCGCATTTACGAAGGATCCAGCGAAATTCAACGTATCATCATTTCCGGCAATATGCTGGCCTGAGGGAGCACGACATGGACAATCCCCGTCACAACACCCGTGACATCTTTCCCGCGACCGGCACCGAGATCACCGCGAAAAGCTGGCTGACCGAGGCGCCGATGCGGATGCTGATGAACAACCTGCATCCCGACGTGGCCGAGAACCCCCATGAGCTGGTCGTCTATGGCGGCATCGGCCGCGCGGCGCGGACATGGCAGGATTTCGACCTGATCGTCGACAGCCTGAAATCGCTCGAGGATGACCAGACGCTGCTGGTGCAATCGGGCAAGCCCGTGGGTGTTTTCCGCACCCACAAGGACGCGCCGCGCGTGCTGATCGCGAACTCGAACCTTGTGCCGCATTGGGCGAACTGGGACCATTTCAACGAATTGGACAAGAAGGGTCTGGCCATGTACGGCCAGATGACCGCCGGATCGTGGATCTATATCGGCACGCAGGGCATCGTTCAGGGCACCTATGAAACCTTTGTCGAGGCCGGGCGCCAGCATTACGGCGGCAACTTGAGCGGCAAATGGGTACTGACCGGCGGGCTTGGCGGCATGGGCGGCGCCCAGCCGCTGGCCGCCGTGATGGCCGGGGCCTGCTGTCTGGCCGTCGAATGCGACGAGACCCGCGCCGATTTCCGCCTGCGCACCCGTTATGTCGATGAAAAGACGCATTCGCTGGACGAGGCGCTGGCGATGATCGACCGCTGGACCAAGGCCGGCGAGGCGAAATCCGTGGCCCTGATCGGCAATGCGGCCGAGGTGTTCCCGGAACTCGTGCGCCGCGCGCAGGCGGGCGGCATCCGTCCCGATATCGTCACCGACCAGACCAGCGCCCATGACCCGGTCCACGGCTATCTGCCCGAGGGCTGGAGTGTGGCCGAATGGCGCGCGCGCCAGGAAACCGACCCCAAGGCGGTCGAGGCCGCCGCCCGCAAATCGATGCGCAAACAGGTCGAGGCCATGGTCGCATTCGCCGACATGGGCATCCCCACGGTCGATTACGGCAACAATATCCGCCAGATGGCGCTGGAAGAGGGGTTCGAGCGCGCCTTTGCCTTCCCCGGTTTCGTTCCGGCCTATATCCGGCCGCTCTTCTGCCGGGGGGTCGGCCCGTTCCGCTGGGCGGCGCTGTCGGGCGACCCCGAGGATATCTACAAGACCGACCAGAAGGTGAAAGAGCTGATCGACGATCCGCATCTGCACAACTGGCTGGACATGGCGCGGGAACGGATCAGCTTTCAGGGCCTGCCGGCGCGCATCTGCTGGGTCGGGCTTGGGCTGCGCGACAAGCTGGGTCTTGCCTTCAACGAGATGGTCAGGAATGGCGAGCTGAAGGCCCCCATCGTGATCGGTCGTGACCATCTCGACAGCGGCTCGGTCGCCAGCCCCAACCGGGAAACCGAGGCGATGCGGGACGGCTCGGACGCGGTCAGCGACTGGCCGCTGCTGAATGCGCTGTTGAACACCGCCTCGGGCGCGACCTGGGTCAGCCTGCATCACGGCGGCGGCGTCGGCATGGGCTTTTCCCAGCATTCGGGCATGGTCATCTGTTGCGATGGCAGCGAAGATGCCGACCGCCGCATTGCCCGCGTGTTGTGGAACGACCCGGCGACCGGCGTCATGCGGCACGCCGACGCGGGCTATCAGATCGCGCTGGACTGTGCGCGTGAGCATGGGTTGAATTTGCCCGGCATTCTCTGATCCATAGGGGGGCCGCGCAACGCATCGCGGCCCGTCCCGGATACTTCGTCCAACCAGGAGAAAACGACATGACCATTCAGACCAGCATCAAGGCCGCCCTGTTCGGCATGGCCGCCCTTGGCCTTGCCGGCGCGGCGCAGGCCGACCAGCTTGCCGATATCAAGACGGCGGGCAAGATCGTCACCGCGACCGACATGCATTACGCCCCCTTCGACATGCTGAACAACGGCACCTATGAGGGCATCACCAAGGACCTGTTCGACGAGGTCAGCAAGGAAATCGGCGCCGAGCCGGTCTATCAGGACATTCCCTGGACCGCCGAGCTGCCGGGCCTTGAGGTCAAGAAATTCGACATCGTGATCGCCCCTGTCACCATCACGCCCGAGCGGCTTGAGCGGTATACCTTTACCCTGCCGATCGCGGATGCGACCGTGTCGCTGGTCAAGGCCGCCGGCAATGCCGATCTGACCAAGCCCGAGGACATCAAGGGCAAGACCGTCGGCGTCCAGCAGGGCACGGCCCAGTTCAAGCAGCTTGAGGCTTACGGCGAAAAGCTGGGCGGCGTCACCATCAAGGAATACGGCACCACCGACGAGGCCTATGCCGATCTTGCCGCCGGCCGTCTGGACGCGGTCGCGGGTTCGCTGCCCAACCTGACCTATCTGGTCAAGAACCGTCCCGAAAGCTTTGCCCTGTTCGAGCCCGCCCAGTTCGGCGAGCCGAAATATTTCGCCTGGGTGCTGCGCAAGGATGCCGATACCGAAAGCTTTGCCAAGGCGATCAATGACGCGCTGCTGAAAATGACCGATGACGGCCGCGTCAAGGCGATTCAGGAAAAATGGTTGGGCGCCGCCGTCGAGCTGCCGCGCGAAGTGCCGACGAAATAAGTCCCTTGCGGGCGGGGCCATCCCCGCCCGCACCCCATTCGCCCGCTCAATTCCCCGTCTGCCGAGGCGCGCATGTTCTCGATCCCGGTCTTTCTGGAAAGTTTCGGGCCGCTCATTTGGGCGGCGCGCAATACGCTTTTGATCTCGGTCCTTGGCATCGGGCTGGGGCTGGTCATCGGCACGCTGATCTGTGCGGCGCGGCTGTCGCCCTATGGGGCCCTGCGCGGCTTTGCCGCCCTTTGGGTCAGCTTTCTGCGCGGGGTGCCGCTTCTGGTGCAGCTGCTGGTCTTTTACTACACGCTGCCGGTGATCGGGATCGATGTGCCGGCCACGGTCGCGGCCATCGTGACCGTCGGGATCTGCGCCAGCGCCTATATCTCTGAAATCTGGCGCGGGGCCATCGCCGCCCTGCCGAAAGGCCAGGCCGAGGCCGCCATCGCCATCGGCATGGGGCCGGTCGACATCTGGCGCCGGGTGATCCTGCCGCAGGCGTTCTCGATGTCGTTGCCGGCGCTGATCAACGAGCTGATCCTTTTGGTCAAGGCAAGCTCGCTGGTGTCGGTGGTGGGGATCATGGAACTGACCCGCGCAAGTCAGGCGCAGGCCGCCACCACCTTTCGCCCGCTTGAGGTCTATATCGCCGCCGCCTGCATCTATCTGGCCATCAACCTGTGCCTTGCGGTGCTGGGGCGGTATCTTGAACACAGGACGGCGGTCTAATGGATTTCAGTATTTTCCTGCAATACGGCCCGGCGCTTTTGCGCGGTTTCGGTGTCACCATCCTGTGCTGGCTTGCGGGCACCGTCTTTGGCATGGCGCTGGGTCTGGTGATCGCGCTGATCCAACGTTACGGGCCGCGCTGGCTGGGCTGGATCATCCAGATCTATATCGAGGTGATCCGCGGCACGCCGTTTCTGGTCCAGCTTTTCGTGCTGTATTACGGCGGCCCGCTGATCGGGCTGCGGCTGGATGCGCTGCCGGCGGGCATTCTGGGCCTGACCATCTATGGCAGCCCCTATTTCGCCGAAATCTTTCGCTCGGGCTTTCGTGCCGTGCCCCATGGCCAGATCGAGGCCGCCCGCGCCATCGGCATGACCGAACCCACGATCATCCGCCGCATCCTGTTGCCGCTGGGCCTTGTCTCGTCCCTGCCGGCGCTGGTCAATTTCTCGATCATCCTGACCAAGGAAACGGTGATCCTGTCGATCATCACGGTGCCCGAGCTGATGTATCAGGTCGGCCGCATGTCGGCCGAGACCTTTCGCTATCTGGAAACCAACCTCGTGCTGGCGCTGTTCTTCTGGCTTCTGGTCGAGGCGATCTCGCGTCTGGGCCGCCGGCTTGAGGCGCGCGTCACCAAACATCTGATCGAAGAAAGGAGCTGAGCATGCAGGCCTCTGCCGTCGAAATCAGCAAGGTCAACAAGTTCTACGGTCCCTTTCACGCGCTCAGGGATGTGGATCTGTCGATCCCGCCGGGCAAGGTGACCTGTCTGATCGGGCCGTCGGGTTCGGGCAAGTCGACGCTTTTGCGCTGTGTCAACTTTCTCGAAGAATACGATTCCGGCGAAATCCGCATCGATGGCCAGATGATCGGCTATGACCGGCCGGGACAAAAGATGTCGGGCCGGCGCCTGCGCGAGATGCGGCGCGCCATCGGCATGGTGTTCCAGCAGTTCAACCTTTGGCCGCATATGACCGCGCTGGAAAACGTGGCCGAGGGGCTGATCCGGGTGCGCGCCCTGTCGCGGCCCGAGGCGGAATCCCGCGCCCGCGCCGCGCTGGAAAAGGTCGGGCTTGGCGACAAGATGGGCAACCACCCCTCGCGCCTGTCGGGCGGTCAGCAACAGCGCGTGGCCATTGCCCGCGCCATCGCGATGGAGCCGCGGCTGATGCTGTTCGATGAGCCGACATCGGCGCTTGACCCCGAACTGGTTGGCGAGGTCTTGAACGTGATGAAAACCCTGGCCAGCGAGGGCATGACCATGGTCGTCGTCACGCATGAGATGGGCTTTGCCGCCCATGTCGCCGATCAGGTCGCCTTCATGGAAAAGGGTGAGCTGGTGGGCGTGGACAGCCCCGACCGCATCCTGCACCAGCCGCAGGACCCGCGCATTCAGGCGTTTCTGCGCACCTATCACGAAAGAAACAGTTTCTGACGGGGCTTGCGCCCGGCCTGCCGCGACCTACCTGCTAACGGTAACAATTGCAGGAGGGGCAGATGCCCAACCCCAAGCTTTTCGAGCCGATCACCATTGGCGGCAAACAGCTTATGAACCGCATCGTCATCGCGCCGATGTGCCAGTATTCGGCCACCGACGGGATGATGAACGACTGGCACCTGATCCATCTGGGCGGGCTGGCGCTGTCGGGTGCGGGCATCCTGACCATCGAGGCGACTGCCGTCACCCCCGAAGGCCGCATCACTTACGGCGATGTGGGGCTTTACGACGACGCGACCGAGGCGGCGATGGGGCGCGTTCTCAAGGGCATCCGGGCATGGTCGGACATGCCCGTCGCGATTCAGCTGGGCCATGCCGGGCGCAAGGCCTCGACCGAAAAACCGTGGCTCGGCGGACAGCAGATCGCCCCCGATGCGCCGGGCGGCTGGCAGACATTCGCGCCCTCGGCCGTGCCGATGCGCGCGGATGAAAACCCGCCCGTGGCGCTGGATACGGCCGGGCTGGCCCGGATCCGCGAGGGCTTTGCCGATGCCGCGCGGCGCGCGGTGCGGCTGGGCATCGACGCGATCCAGATCCATGCCGCGCATGGCTATCTGTTGCACGAATTCCTGTCGCCGCTGTCGAACCGGCGCACCGATGAATATGGCGGCAGCCTTGAAAACCGCATGCGCTTTCCGCTTGAGGTTTTTGACGCCATCACGGCGGCGGTGCCGGCCGGCTATCCGGTGACGGCGCGCGTCTCGGGGACCGATTGGGTGCCCGGCGGCTGGACCATCGAGGATACCGTGGCCTTTGCCCGCGCGCTTGAGGCGCGGGGCGCGGCGGCCATCCATATCAGCAGCGGCGGCATCGATCCGGGCGCGGCGATCCCGGTCGGGCCGGGCTATCAGGTGCCGCTGGCCCGCGCCGTCAAACAGGCGGTGACGATGCCGGTCATTGCGGTCGGGCTGATCACCGCGCCCGAACAGGCCGAGGAAATTATCGCCACGGGGGATGCCGACCTGATCGCGATTGCCCGCACGGCGCTTTACGATCCGCGCTGGCCCTGGCACGCGGCGGCGGCCCTGGGCGCCCATGCCAAGGCGGCGCCGCAATACCTGTTCTCGGCCCCGCGCGCAGCACCACGGCTGTTCCAGGGGGCATAGGGTCGCCCCGGCGCGTGGCGCCGGGCAGGGATGCGGCAGGGGCGGTTCGCGTGACGGGGCTCGTCATGGGTCGCCCCTTGCTTTGCGCCGCCCCTTGCCTTGCGCCTGTCTTGCCTTGCGCCCGCCTTGTCTGGTCCCGCGCCGCGCGGCCGGGGCCTGAACGGGAAAGCTTTTTGCGGCGGCCAAGGTTCTGGCGGGTCGCGGATTGCGGGCGCCCGATCTTGCGACGGGCGGTGCCCCGCGTCCGCCGATGACAGGGATTTCGCGCAAGCCAATGACCAGACCGGGAAAACCCCCGCGATATGGCGGATTTGCCGATGCGTGACGAAAATCCGCCACCTTGCGGCCCCTTGGGCGCGCGGCGATTGCCAAGCGCCGCCCCGCGCCTATATTGTGGCATGACCCAGCCGGAGCGCCCCGCCGATACGCGTATGATCGACGACATATTCGCAGGCCCGATATTGCCAGGCCCGCCATGCCGTGCGCCTGTCCCGGCCCCTTTCCCAAACCAGCCGAGCCCGCCCGATGTGGATTGAAATCGCCATCGTTCTTGTCCTGATTCTGATCAACGGGCTTTTGGCCATGTCCGAACTGGCCATCGTGTCGGCCCGGCCGGCGCGGATGAAGGTGCTGGCCGAGCGCGGCGATCACGGCGCGGCCATCGCGCTGCGTCTGGCCGAGGATCCGGGCCGGTTCCTGTCCTCGGTCCAGATCGGGATCACGCTGGTCGGCGTGCTGTCGGGGGCGTTTTCGGGCGCCACGCTGGGCGCGCGGCTGGCGCAGGCGCTGCCCGGTTGGGGGGTGCCCGCGTCGCTGGCACAGCCGCTGGGCATGGGCGGCGTGGTCGTGGCCATCACCTATCTGTCGCTGATCATGGGCGAGCTGGTGCCCAAACAGATCGCCCTACGCGCGCCCGAGGGCGTGGCCCAGCGGGTCGCGCCGCTGATGCTGCTGATTTCGCGCGTTGCGGCGCCGCTGGTCTGGCTTCTCGACAAGTCGGGCAAGCTGGTGCTGGCGGCTCTGGGCCAGTCCGGCGATGGCCGGCAAGGCATCAGCGACGAGGAAATCCGTCTGGTCATCTCCGAGGCCGAAACCGCCGGCGTCATGCATCGCGCCGAAACCGAGATGATCGCCGGCGTCATGCGCATCGCCGACCGCAGCGCCCGCCAGCTGATGACCTCGCGCCGCGATATCGAGCCGGTGGACACCGCCGACAGCTGGCAGGTGGTGGCGCGCAAGTTCCGCGACAGCCGCCGCACCCGCCTGCCGGTCAGCGATGGCGATCCCGACGAGCTGATCGGCGTCGTGGCCAGTGTCGATCTGTTGTCGCAAAGCCGTGGCGCCAGCTTCGACCTGCGCGAGGTGATGCAGCCCGCGCCCATCATCCCCGAAACCATGGCCGCCCCCGAGGTTATCGCCAAGCTGCGCGCCGCACCGGGGCAGATGGTGCTGGTCTATGACGAATATGGCCATTTCGAGGGCGTGGTGACGCCGATGGATGTGCTTGAGGCGATTACCGGCGAATTCGTCGGCTGGGACGATGACGAGCCCAAGGTCGTCGAGCGCGAAGACGGCAGCCTTCTGGTCGCGGGCTGGATGCCGGCCGATGAATTTGCCGACCGCCTGTCCCTGCCGCTGCCCGAAGATCACGACTATTCGACCGTGGCCGGGATGGTGCTGGATCTGATGGGACGTCTGCCGCAGGCGGGCGACAGCGTCCGCTGGCAGGGCTGGCGGATCGAGGTGGTCGATATGGACGGGCGCCGCATCGACAAGCTTTTGGTGTCGCGCCTGCCGCGCTAGGCGGCGGCCGGGCGCTTGGGCATTCGCTCAGGTCACGCAATGGACCGCCACGCAAATGAACAAAGGCCCCGCAAATGGCGGGGCCTTTTCACATTCGGGCATCTTCATGGCGGGCGGATAGCCGGGGTCCGGTCGGGATGCGTCCGGGCAGGGTCGGCCGCGTCTACATCCTGATCTGGACCGGCAGCACCAGCGTCGTGGTCTTGCCCGTCGGCGGCGCCGGCAGGCGCGGCAGCCGCGCCGCCTGACGGCTCAGCGCCTGATCGATGCGCGCATCCCCGGTCGAGCTGGCCAGCCGCGCCCCCGCGACCTGACCGCCGGGACTGACGCTGAAGCTGATATTGACGGTGACCGTGCCGCCCCACCCGCTTAGCCGGGTGCGGCGCATGTGCCGGGCGACGGCGGCTTGCACCTTGGATTGCCAGCTTGCCACCTGCTTTTGCGAGGGCGCGCCCGCCTGTGCCTGTGGGGCGGCCGACCGCTCGCCGCGTTCGGCGCGCAATTGGGTGCGGGCGGCGCGCGCGGGCTGTTGCTCGGTGGCCTTTTCGCGGACCTTTTCACGCCGTTCCTCGCGCCGGGGCTCGGCGGTGCGCTTTTCCGGCTCGGGTTCCGGCTCGGGTTCGGGACGCTCGGGCGGGCGGCGCGATTGCGCCAGCGCGACCGCATCGGGTGGCGGCGGGAACAGGGTGTTCATATCCGGCAGCGGCGCCAGCTCTTGCAGCGGCGGCAGGGCGATTTCCGGCTCTGGCTCCGGCTCCGGCTCTGGCTCTGGCTCTGGCGCGGGTTCGGGTTCGGGGGCGGCTTCGGCCATTTCCTCTTGCTCGACCGCGTCCGGGGGGGCCGCGGCGGTGGGCAGGGGCGCCAGTTCGACATAGACGGGATCGGGCAGGCCGGCGGGGGCGGCGGCCTCGGCCTGTCGCAACAGCCAAAGCGCGCCGCCCAGATGCAGGCCCGCGACCATTGCGGCCGCCCCGCCCCAGATCGCGACCTCGCGCAGGATCGGCGGCACGCGCCCGCTCATCCGTCCGCACCCGTGACGGGCGGGGCAGGGGTGGCCGGTGTCGGGGCCGGGGCCGGGGCGGTCACTGGGGCCGGGGCCGCCTCAAGCCCGACCAGCGCGATCTTCAGGTAACCCGTCTCGCGCAGCGTGTTCATCACCCCCATCAGATCGCCATAGGTCACCGCCTGATCCGCGCGCAGGAAAATCCGCTGTTCGCGGTCGTTGTCGGTGGCCTTGGCCAGCGCCTCGGCCAGGCCGCCGGGGGCGATATCGTCATTGCCAAGCGCCAGCGTCAGGTCGGGCTTGACGGTGACATAGACCGGATGGTCCGGGCGCTGTGCCGGGGTCGCGTTCGAAACCGGAAGGTCGACATTCACATCCACCGTCGCCAGCGGCGCCGCCACCATGAAGATGATCAACAGCACCAGCATGACGTCGATGAACGGGGTGACGTTGATTTCGTGATTGTCGGGCAGGTCGTCGCCCGCAATGTCGCGAATGCCGCCGGCCATGGCTATTCCCCCGCGACCGCGGCGCTGCCGCGAAAGTCCAGATCGCGGCTGACCAGACGTCCGACACCGGCGGCGGCATTGGCCAGACGCAGCCGATAGCCGGTGATGGCGCGGGCAAAGACGTTATAGATGACCACCGCCGGGATCGCCGCGACCAGCCCGATGGCGGTGGCCAGCAGCGCCTCGGCGATGCCCGGCGCGACCACGGCAAGGTTGGTGGTCTGCGCCTCGGAAATGCCGATAAAGCTGTTCATGATGCCCCAGACGGTGCCGAACAGCCCGACAAAGGGCGCGGTCGAACCGATGGTGGCCAGAACGCCGGTCCCCCGGCCCATGCGGCGCCCGGCTGCGGCCTGAATGCGGTCCAGATGCGACCCCACGCGTTCCTTGACCCCGGCATCGCCCGCCCGGTCCAGCGCCGGGGCCGAGCGGTCATATTCCCCTGCGGCGGCCCGCACCATGCGCGAGACCGGATCGCGGCGCGACCCGACCGAGGCCAGCGCGGCCGGCAGGCTGGGGGCATGTTCCACCCGCCGGATGCCCGCCTGTGCCCGCCGCGAGGCCGCGACCAGCTCAAGAAGTTTGACCACCAGCACCGTCCAGGTGATGACCGAGGCGATGGCCAGACCGATCATCACCGCCTTGACCACCCAATCGGCGGCCATGAACATGCCCAGCGGCGACAGGTCATGCGGCAGGTTCGGATCGCGCGCCGCAAGCATCGGGGTCAGCGTTTCCCGCATGGATTGCGGCAGAAAATCCGGCGCGGTGGCGGTCGTGTTTTCGGCGGCCTTCTCTTGGGGATTCGTGTCTTGGGCGGCCGTGTTTTGGGGGGGCGTCGCGGCAGGCTCTGCGATGGTGGGGGCCGGGCTTGCGGTGTCTGGACCTGGCGGGGGCGTCACCGCGGCGGGCCGGGCATCGGTGGATGGCGCGGCACCGGGTTCCGCCTGCGACGGGGTCGCCCCGGATGCGGGTGCCGTCTGGGCGGGCTGCGTCGCCGGTTGGGGGGATGTGTCGACGGCTGTCCCGGTGGGGGCCACCGTGCCGGTGGCGGGCGCGGGGCTTTCTTGCGCGGCGGCGGAACTGCCCAGCACCGGATCCGAAACCAGCGCGGCGGCAAGCACCAGCGCGGCAAGCCCTGTGGATGTCCCCAAGCCACGGCGCGATGAAAGTTTCATATTGGATCCTATGCTTTGACGGTTCGCGGGGCCGGGCGTGACAGGGACGACAGCGGTGGCGGCATCGCCGGTCCGATCCGACCCGGCCTGTTCTGGCTGGCGCGGCTTGTATCTGGCAACCATGTAAAATTGTCAACTATTGGTTCCGGCCATGCGGGATGCATGGCCGCGACCGCCACGCGCCGGCCGAACGACGCGGGAAAATCAGGGGCGCGGCGCCGCGATCGCGCGCGCTGCCGCCTCAAGCGCGCCGGGGCCATGGGGGATGTTCAGCGCGGTCATGCCGGCCTCGATCACGGCCAGGGTGCCCAGAATCTGCGACGCGTTGGCGTAACCCATATGGGCGATGCGCAGCGCGTTTTCGGGTTCCGCCGCGCCCAGACCGATGCCCAGCGTCACCCCGGTCTCGCGCGCCGTCCATGCGCGCAGCCCGGCCGCACCGGGCAGGGCGGCGGCGGTCACGGCATGGGCGCGCGCGGCGGGATCGGCGACGGTCGGCGCGATGCCGGTCCCGCCCGCGCCCCAGGCATCCAGCGCGGCCCATGTCGCCTGTGCCAGCCCCCGGTGCCGGGCCCAGACGGCGGGCAATGTCTCTTCGTCCAGAAGCATGCGCAGCGCCTCGTTCAGGCCAAAGATATGCTGGACAGGCGGCGTGCCGCCCCAGAATTGCCACAGCTCTTCGGCCGCGAAACGCGGCGCCCAGTCCCAATAGGGCGTCGCCAGATCGCTGCGCGGCCGCGCCAGCACGCGTTCGGATACCCAGAGAAGCGCCACGCCCGGCGGGGTCATCAGCCCTTTCTGACTGGCCGAGACCAGCACATCGACGCCCCAGTCGCGCATCTGCATCGGCTCGCATCCCAGCGAGGCGATGGCATCGACCACGAACAGCGCCGGATGCCCGGCCATCGCCTGTCGCAGGGCCGGGATATCGGCGCGGACCGAGCTTGCGGTATCGACCTGACAGACGAGCACGGCGGTGATCCGGCGGTCGCGGTCCTGTGCCAGCCGGTCGGCCAGCCGCTGTGGATCGGGGGCGGCGGGGCCGCATTCCATTTCCTCGACCTCGATCCCCTGGGCCCGGGCCGTGGCGGCCCAGGCGCGGCCGAAATGGCCCGAACACAGCACCAGCGCGCAATCGCCCCGGTTGAACAGGTTGGTATTCGCGGCCTCCCATGCGGCATGGCCGTTGCCGATATAGGTCGCGACCGCGCCGGCGCCGCCCGCCAGCCGGCCCAGATCGTCGATCAGCCGGCGGTTTTCCCCCGCCAGCGCATCGCCGTAGATATCGGGCGAGGCGCGATGCATGGCGCGCAGCACGCGTTCGGGCACGGGCGAGGGGCCGGGAATGGCGATGACGGGGTGGCCTTGGGCAAAGCTCATGGGCGGATCCTTGTGGCGATGCGCAATCGGTAGGCCGTGCCGGGAACAAGGTCAACGCATCGGAGGCCCCGCCCGCGGCCCGCTCCCGCGCTAGCGGCTTGCCCCCGGGGCGCGCGCGGCTTATCCCTTTTTGCCAGACCGATATTTCCGGGGACATGATGGCGGACAGACTACACAAGACGGCCAATCTGTTCGCCCGCATGTGGCGCGACTATCTGCACCCCTATTGGGCGCGCATTCTGCTTGCGCTGTTTTTCCTGGTGATCGAGGGTTCGACGCTGGGCGTGCTCAGCTGGATGCTGAAGCCGCTTTTCGACCGGGTCTTTGTCGGCGGCGATACCAATGCGATCTGGTGGGTCGGCGGCGTCATCTTTGTGCTGTTCCTGATCCGGGCGGCGACATTCGTCATCAACCGCAGCCTTATGACATCGGTCTCGCTGGCGGTGTCGACCAAGATGCAGACCGATATGCTGCGCCATATCATGACGCTGGACAGCAGTTTCTTTCAGTCCAATCCCCCCGGCGCGCTGATCGAGCGGGTTCAGGGCGACAGCATCGCCGTGCAAGGCGTGTGGTCGACCTTTATTTCCGGGGCCGGGCGGGATGCGGTGTCGCTGGTCGCGCTGTTCGGGGTGGCGATCGCGGTCGATCCGGGCTGGACGCTGGCGGCGCTGATCGGGGCGCCGCTGCTGATCCTGCCCACGGTGCTGGTGCAACGCTATATCCGCCGCAAGATGCGCCAGAACCGCGTCAATGCGAGCCAGCGCGCGACCCGGCTGGACGAGGTGCTGCACGGCATCAACGCCGTCAAGCTGAACCGGATGGAGGAATATCAGGCCGACCGCTTCGCGCTGATCGTCGACCGCATCCGGCAGGGTCAGATCAAGATGTCGGCCATCGGCGCCACGGTGCCGGCGCTGGTCGATATCGTCACCGGGCTGGGGTTCATCGGCGTTCTGGCGCTGGGTGGGGCCGAGGTCACGCGGGGCGAACGCACGGTCGGCGATTTCATGTCCTTCTTTACCGCGATGGCGCTGGCTTTTCAGCCGCTGCGTCGGTTGGGCAGCCTTGCCGGGACATGGCAGATCGCGGCCGCCAGCCTTGAGCGGATCTATCAGGTGCTGGATCTGCGGCCCTCGATCACCTCGGGGACGCGGACGGCGCCGCCGCCCGACACCACCATCCGGCTTGATGACGTGCGGCTGTCCTATGACAGCCATCCGGTGCTGAACGGGCTGAGCTTTACCGCCGAGGCCGGAAAGACCACGGCGCTGGTCGGGCCGTCGGGGGCGGGCAAGTCCACCGTCTTCAACCTGCTGACGCGGATGATCGACCCGGAATCGGGGGCGATCACGCTGGGCGGGGTGGCCTTGCGCGATTTCGATCTGGCCACGCTGCGCGATCAGTTCTCGACCGTAAGCCAGGACGCGGCGCTATTTGACGAGACGCTACGCGAGAACATGCTTTTGGGCCATGACCGCGACGATGCCGCGCTGCGCCGCGCAACCGAGGCCGCGCATGTGGCCGAGTTCACCGATGCCCTGCCACAGGGGCTGAACACGCCGGCGGGGCCGCGCGGCTCGGCGCTTTCGGGCGGGCAGCGCCAGCGCGTGGCCATCGCCCGCGCCATCCTGCGCGATGCGCCGATCCTGCTTCTGGACGAGGCGACAAGCGCGCTGGATGCGCAAAGCGAACGGCTGGTCCAACAGGCGCTGGACGATCTGTCGGCCGGGCGCACCACGCTGGTCATTGCGCATCGGCTGTCCACCGTGCGCCAGGCCGACAAGATCGTGGTGATCGAATCCGGCCGGGTTGTCGAACAGGGCAACCATGACCAACTGATGGAACAGGGCGGCGTCTATGCGGCGCTGGTCCGGCTGCAATTCGGGGACAAGTGATGCGACGTATCCTGGCGCTGTCCGGCAAGGACCGCGAAACCTTCCTGCAAGGTCTGGTCACCAATGACGTGCGCCGCGCCCCGGTCTGGGCGGCGCTTTTGACGCCGCAGGGCAAATATCTGGCCGATTTCCTGATCGTGCCCGATGGCGAGCGGCTGTTGATCGATGTCGATGAGGCGTTGGCAGGCGATCTGATCCGGCGGCTGTCGATGTACAAGCTGCGCGCCGATGTGACGCTTGAGCCGACCGATCTTGCCCTTGCGCGCGGCACCGGCCCCGCGCCCGAGGGGGCCATCGCCGATCCGCGCGATCCGGCGCTTGGCTGGCGGCTTTATGGCGCCGCGACCGGTGACGATGGCAGCGATTGGGACGCGATCCGCGTCGCCCACACCATTCCCGAAACCCTGATCGAGCTGATCCCGAACGAGACTTTCATCCTTGAGGCTGGGTTTGAACGGCTGCATGGCGTCGATTTCCGCAAGGGCTGTTATGTCGGCCAGGAGGTCACCGCCCGCATGAAGCACAAGACCGAGCTGAAAAAGGGTCTGGTCACCCTTGGCATCGAGGGCGCGGCCCCGGTCGGCACCGCGATCCTTTTGCCCGACGGGCGCGAGGCGGGGGTGCTCTACACCCAAAGCGGTGGCCGGGCCATCGCCCATATGCGTTTCGACCGCATGGTCGAGGGGCTGACGGCGGGGGATGCGCGCATCCTTCCGTGACCGGGATCCTTGTCGCCGCCGACCTGCATCTTGACCAGTGGAAGCATCAGGGCCGCGATCCGCTTGCGGCATTGACGGATGCGGAATGGGCGGCGCTGGACGGGTTGATCGTCGCGGGCGATCTGTCGAACGCGGCCATGCGGAAATGGCCGCGCTTTCTGGGCCGGCTGGCCGCGCGCATGGATCCCGCCCGCATCCATGTCATTCCCGGCAATCATGACTATTACGGGCTGTCCTTGGGCGACGACGCCGTGCTGGCCGGGCTTTGCGCCGATCACGGCATCAACCTTGCGCAAGAGGCCGAGGTCGAAATCCGTGGCCGCCGCTTTCTGTGCGCGACCCTGTGGAGCGATTTTTCCCTGCCCGCCGATCCCGCGCGGCTGACCGATTTCACCCGCATTGCCGGGCCGGGGGGCGCTGTGCTGCGGCCCGCCGATATCGCCGCCCTGCATCGGCATCAGCGCGACTGGCTGGCCGCGCGGCTGGCGGCTTGCGGGGGGCGGGCCACGGTCGTGACCCATCACGTCCCGCATCCGGCGCTGCTGGCAAAGGCCACGGCAGAGCCGGGGGCATTTGCATCCGATCTTGCGGGGGTGATGCGCGCGCACCCTCCGCAGGCCTGGCTCTTTGGTCACGCCCATGCCGCGCAAAGCCTTGAAATCGCGGGCGTGGCTTGCCGGAATGTCGCGTTGGGGCTGCCCGTGCATTGCGCCGATCCGGGCGCAAGGCTGCGCGCGCTGATCCTGCGCGATTAGCGCGCCGCCGCCATCCGGCTCAGCATCCGCGCGGTTTCCGCCGCCCCGTCCAGCCGCAGGGCAAGGCGCGGCTGGCCGCTGCGCGCCAGTGCCGCGCGGATGGCGGCGGCCATGGCCGTGGGCGTCAACCCGTCCTCGGGCAGGCTGGACGCCAGCCCCAGCGCCGCCAGCTTGTCGGCGCGCAGGCTCTGTTCGGTTTCGCCGCCCGAGGCATAGGGGACCAGCACCGACTGACAGCCCGCCACCAGCATGTCGCAGACCGTGTTATAGCCCGCCTGCGAGACGGAAACCCGGGCCGAGACCATCAGCCCGGCAAGATCCTTGCGAAAACGCTCGACCGTCAGGCGCGGCCCGGCCATGGCGGCAATGGCGTCATATTCCGGCTGCGGCAGGTTCGGACCCGTCAGCACGCACCAGTCCAGATCGGAGGGCAGCATATCCCGTGCCGCGATGGCGCAGCGGATGAGTTCGGCCCCGACCGCGCCGCCGCCGGCCGAAACGGTGATGTCGTGGCGGTCGGGCGCGGGGATGGGCGCGGGCGGCGCGACAAGGCCGGTATAGCGGACCTTGCCGGCGATCCGCGCGGCCAGCGGAAAGCTTTCCTCGATCCGCGCAAAGGCGGGGTCGCCATGGACCAGCACCGCATCGAAACGGTTCAGCGTTTCCACCGTTTCCTCGTCCCGGCCGGGTTTGCGGTTGGCCTGCAATATGTCGCGGACCGAGCTGAGGATCAGCGGCCGGTTCGGGCGGGCATGGGCGGCATCCAGCAAGGGCAGCAGTTCAAAGCGCACCTGCCGGCGGCCAAAGGGAAAGGCCTCGATCAGCAGGGCGTCGGGGGCAAGCTGGTCAAAGGCCGATAACAGCGCGTCGCGGCGGCGGGTGCGAAAGGCGTCGTCGATGGGCTGGCCGTCCCGATCGACAAGGCCGGAAAATCCCTCGGCGGCGACGATCGGCGGCAGGGTCAGGTTGGCGATGCCGGGCGCCGGAAAGCCCGGCACCGGCAGGCCGCCGGTGACCATGGTGACGGACATGCCCTGCGCGGCCATCGCCTCGGCGATGCGGCTGGCGCGGGCAAGATGGCCGATGCCCAAAAGATGCTGGACATAGAACATCACTTTCATGCGTCATCCCTCCAGGCCGCGCGAAACAGCGCCAGCAATTGCCGCACGCTGGCATCGGCGTCGAAATCGGCGCGGACGCGGGCCTCGGCGGCGTCGCCCAGCCGCCGCCGCAGCGCGGGGTCGCGCAGGGCGCGTTCCATGGCCCGGGCCAGCGCCTGCGCGTCCTCGGGCGGGACCAGCAGGCCGTTTTCACCGTCCCGGAAGAGCTCGGGGATGCCCGAGATATTGCTGCCAATGCAGCACAGGCGCTGGCTTGCCGCCTCGACCATGACATTGGGCAGCCCGTCACGGTCGCCATCCGGGGTGATGCGGCTGGGCAGCACGAACAGATCGCTGTCGCGGTAAAGCCCCAGCACGTCCAGCTGGGGCAGGGCGCCGCGCCAGTCGATGCGGTCGCTCAGCCCCAGTTCCCGCGCAAGCGCTTGCAGCTGGTCCAGTTCCGGGCCGCCGCCGATATGCTCGAACCGCCAGGCGATATCGCCCGGCAACAGCGCGAGCGCCCGCAACAGCACGTCATAGCCTTTCTTGGGGACCAGCCGGCCGACACTGACCAGCCGCAGCGGATCGGCCGCATCGCTGCCATCGCGCATGGAATGGGCGCGGTCGGTCGGGCCGAACCGCGTCAGGTCCAGCCCGTGATAGCTGAGATGCACCCGCGCCGGATCGGGCGCGAGGCCGCGCAGATGTTCCCAGCCCGAGCGCGTGCAGGTCACGCACCACGCCGCATCCCCCAGCTTTTGCACGAGGTCCCAGTCGGGCGAGGTCCAGATATCCTTGGCATGGGCCGAAACGGTCCAGCCGATGCCGGTCATCCGGCTGGTGTAACCGGCGACCGAGGCGGGGGTGTGCAGGAAATGCGCATGCAGCCAGCCGGCATCGGCGGGCCATTCCGCCGCCAGCACCGCCGCCTGTCCGAAACGGCGGATGCGGTTGCGGCTGGGATCGCGCAGAAGATCGCGCCAGAACGCCCGCGCCGCGCGCCAGAACCCGCGCCGCCCCGCCACGCGGATCAGCCCGCGCAGCACGCGCCGGGGTTCGTCATGCAGATATTCCGGCAGATAGGTGACGGAGCCTTCGATCTCGTCATGGACGGGATGGCGGCGGGTATCGGTCGGATGCCGCATCGAAATCAGATGCAGCTTCAGCCCGACCTTTTCCAGCCCGCGAAGTTCCTGCGCGATGAAGGTTTCCGAAAGGCGCGGATAGCCCTTTAGCAGGACGGCAATATGGCGGTCCTGCATCAGACGGCCACGGCCTCGGTCACGCGCTTCGGGTCGAGCCAGTCGCCGACGATGCGGATGATGTTGTCCAGCCCGTCCAGATCGGGATGCGGATAGCCGACCGAGGGCGGCAGCTGGGTTTCCAGCGCCCGGATCTTTTGCGCCACCAGATCGGGATCGCGAGCCTCGTCGGGCATCAGCATGGTCGCGGCATTGAGTTCGGTCGCGCGTCGCGCCCGGATCAGCTGTTCCTCGCGCGGTTCGGTGCGCGGCACCAGAAGCGTCGGCTTGTCAAAGGACAGCACCTCGCACCAGGTGTTATAGCCGCTCATGCAGATGACGGCCTTGGCATCGGCCATCAGATCCTCCATCCGCGGCGAGAAATCCATCATCTCGAGCTTGGGGTTCTGGCGGGCGCGTTCCTGCAATTCGTGGCGCTGTTCGCTGGGCATATAGGGGCCGGTCACGATCACCGCGCGCGAAGGCAGGTCGGGATGGTGGCAATAGGCCTCGATCACGGAACGGATCATCTCGGCGCCGTCGCCGCCGCCGCCGGGGGTGACAAGGATATAGGGTTCCTTGACCGGACGCGGCGCAAGGCCATAGGCGTTGCGTTTCAGAAAGCCCACATAGGTCATGCGCTCGCGCAGGTCGTCGGGCACCGCGATCCCCTCGAGCGGGTCGTAAAAACCGCGCGGGCCATAGACCCAGACATCGTCGAAATGTTCGCGGATGCGGGGGATCATGTTCTTGCGGTCCCATTCCGCCGCAAGCAGCGCGGGGGAATCCATCACCTCGCGCAGGCCAAGCACAAGCCGCGTGCCCTGCGTCTTGAGATAGGCCAGCGTGTCCGCGATCTCGCCTTGCAGGCCCATGGGTTCCTTGTCGACGATAAAGACGTCGGGCGCAAAGCTGCGCGCGGTTTCAAGGATCATCGCGCGCCGCATCTTCAGCGTGTCCGATAGGTCCACATGCTCGGCCAGCGAGGTATATTCGCCATTGCGCAGCTTGATGACGCTGGGCACCTTTACGAAATCGACGCGGGCGCGATAGTCAAAGGCCCCGGCGATGGGCGCCCCCGAGATGATCAGCACCTGCATGCCGCTATAGGCTTCGACCAGCGCGTGGGCGATGGCGCGACAGCGGCGCAGATGGCCAAGTCCGAATGTGTCGTGGCTGTATAACAGGACGCGCGCGTCCCTGAGGCGAGTTGTCATGCGGTTCACTTATCGCAACGGGTCGGCGGCGTCACGCAGCCCATCCCCCAGAAAGTTGAAAGCCAGGATCACAAGGACGACAGGTATTACCGGAAACAGAAGCCACGGGTAAAGGGCCAGCGTGTTGACGCTGCGCGCCTCGGTCAGGAGAATCCCCCAGCTTGTCACCGGCGGGCGAAGCCCGAGGCCCAGAAAGCTGAGCGCGGTTTCGCCAAGGATCATCCCCGGAATGGTCAGCGTGGCCGAGGCCACCAGATGCGACATGAAGCCGGGCACGAGGTGACGGCCGATGATGCGCCCGGGGCTGGCGCCAAGGATCTGGGCGGCCTGAACGTAATCCTCTTCGCGCAGGGCCAAAAGCTTGGAGCGGACCGCGCGCGCAAGCCCGGTCCAGTCCAGCATGCCAAGGATGACGGTGATGCCGGCATAGACCAGAAGCGGGCTCCAGGTGACCGGCATGATCGCCGCAAGCGCCATCCAGAGCGGGATCGACGGGATGGATTGCAGGACCTCGATGACGCGCTGGACCACGGCGTCGATCCAGCCCCCGTAATAGCCCGCCATGCCGCCGATCACGATGCCAAGGACAAAGCTCATCGCGACGCCAAGGATGCCGATGGTCAACGAAATGCGCGCGCCATGGATGATGCGCGACAGGATATCCCGGCCCAGCCGGTCGGTGCCAAGGAAATAGGCGCTGCCATCCGTGGGCGCACAGACCAGATGCCGCTCGGCCGGGATCAGGCCCCAGAACATATAGGGGTCGCCCTTGCAGAAGAAGCGCAGCTTTTGCGGCCGCGACAGGTCGTCGGTATAGACGCGGCGCAGGTTCTCCATGTCCAGCTGCATGGTGCGGGCATAGACGAAGGGGCCGATGAACTTGCCGTCGTCGAACAAGTGGACCGCCTGTGGCGGCGCATAGATATTGGCGGTGTCGTGGCGGTGCAGGTCATAGGGCGCGACGAATTCCGCAAATGCCGCGACAAGATAGATGAACACCAGAAAGCCCGCCGACCAGACCGCAAGCCGGTGGCGGCGGAATTTCCACCACATGACTTGCAGTTGCGTGGCATTGGCAAGCTTGCCGCCTTCGCCCTCCTGATCGGCGACGGGGTCGAAGGGCGCGTCGGAAATCCTGTGCGGCAGAGGCGCGCCGGGCGGGGGCAACCGGATCATTTCGTGGCCTTTCCGGCCAGCCGGATCCGCGGATCCAGCAGCGCCAGCGCGATATCGGAAATCAGCACGCCGATCACCGTCAGCACCGCCAGAAACATCAGAAACGACCCGGCCAGATACATGTCCTGCGATTGCAGCGCCCGGATCAGCAAGGGGCCGGTGGTTTCCAGCGACAGCACGATCGCCGTGATCTCGGCCCCCGAGACGATGGCCGGCAAAAGCGAGCCAATGTCCGAGACAAAGAAATTCAGCGCCAGCCGCAGCGGATATTTGGTCAGCACCTTGAACGGATGCAGGCCCTTGGCGCGCGCGGTCAGCACATATTGCTTGTCCAGCTCATCCAGAAGGTTGGCGCGCAGCCGCCGCGCCATCGCCGCCGTGCCCGCCGTGCCGATGATCAGCACCGGGATCCACAGATGCGACAGGATCGAGCGCGCCTTGTCCCAGCTCATCGGCTGGCCCAGAAATTCGCGGTCCATCAGATGGCCGATGGACACCCCGAACCAGACATTGGCGAAATACATCAGGATCAGCGCCAGCATGAAATTCGGGACCGCGATCCCCAACAGGCCCAGAAAGGTCAGCCCGTAATCGCCCCAGCTGTATTGATGCGTGGCCGAATAGATGCCGATGGGAAAGGCGATGACCCATGTCACGATGATCGTCACCATCGAGACCAGCACCGTCAGCCACATGCGCGACGCCACCACCTCGCTGACCGGCATCCGGTATTCGAAGGAATAGCCGAAATCGCCATGCAGCATGCCGCCGACCCAATGCAGATAGCGGATCGGCATCGGCTGGTCAAAGCCGTAGCGGGCCTTGAGTTCCTCGATTTCCTGCAGGTCTGCGGTCTCGCCCATGGCGCGCAGTTCCTGCACATAGCTTTCGAAATAGTCGCCCGGCGGCAGCTCGATAATGGCAAAGACCAGCATCGAGATCAGGATCAGCGTCGGGATCATCACCGCGACGCGCCAGAGCAGATAGCGGATCATGGCGCGTCCTCGGTGTGCTGGGGGGGCGCGCCGCCATCGGCGGCCTCATTGGCCAGCCAGAAGGTATCGGGCATATAGACGCCCAGATAGGCGGTCGGGTCAAAACCATAAAGCGCCTTGGCCGGGTTGTTGCGCATGTCGGCGCGCGTGACCAGCGGTTGCAGGGTCTGGTTCACGGTGCCGATGGTAAAGACCTGTTCTCCCCAAAGGCTCAGCATCTGGTGCCAGACCTCGGCCCGGTCAAAGGCGCGGGCGCTGCTTTGCCATTTCCGGTAAAGCGCCAGCAATTCCTGGGCCTCGGGGATGTCCGGGGCCTCGCCCGCGGTGCCGCCGGATACGAAATGCGCGCTCCAGAGCGGCCATTGCAGCTGATCGTCGGTGACGGGGGCCAGCGCGTCGGGGGGCGTGTCGGCGTTCGGCACGCCGTTATCCAGCCCCTCCCATGCCGACATGATCACCTGTCCGGCCATGATCCGGCTGCGGAACAGGTCGCGCTGGCTGACGCGCGGGATAAGCTGGATGCCGATCTTGCGCCAATGCCCGTCGATCAGTTCCAGCATGTCGGTTTGCAGCATGCTTTCGCCGGTCGTCTCGACGATGATCTGCATCGGGCGGCCATCGGGCAATTGGCGCAACCCGCGCCCCTTGCGCGCATAGCCCGCCTCATCGAGCAGGGCATTGGCCTGATCGGGATCGTGGCTGGCCCACAGCCCGGCCAGCTCGGGGCGGTAAAGCGGACTTTCCGGCAGGACGGTATTCGCGCCCTCGGTGGCAAGGCCAAAGAACACCACCATGTTGATTTCATTGCGGTCCACGCCCAGAGACAGCGCCCGGCGCAGGCGCAGGTCCCGCATCGCCGCGCGCCAGCCCGGATCGGCGCAGTTCAGGTTCGGGATCAACGCCATGCGCGAGCCCTGGATCCGCTTCCACAGGTCGAGATGGATCGGAAACCGCTTTTCGGCCTGTTTCAGATAGGTGTAATCCGCGAAATCCAACCCGGTGAATTGCAGGTCGGAATCGCCCGCGCCGGTCTTGGCCGGGATCAGGTCGGCGGAACTCACATTCAGTTCCAGCCGGTCGATATAGGGCAGTTGCTGGCCCAGATGGTCGATGCGGTGGAAATAGGGATTGCGTTCAAAGATGAACTGTTCGGCCGGGGGCGCGGTGCAGGGCACCCATGCCTCAAGCGTGGGCAGGTCGGGGTTTTCGGGCCGGTTCTGGCGCCCCATCTTCTGGATCAGCGCGACCCAGTCGTCGACACGCTGTTCCTTGATCATCGGGGCCAGCGCCTCGGCCGTCTGATAGTCCGCGTGGAACCCGCGCAGATAGGCCGAGGGCAGCAACAGCCTTGGCGGCGCGGCCGAGGCGAGCTGTGACAGAAAGCCCGGGTTCGGGTCGTCCCAGGAATAGCGCACGGTCAGTTCGTCGACGATCTCGAACCGGGGCGGCCTGCCCATCACCCGCAATTCCGCCGGCACCCCCCCGCGCGAGATTTCGGGATGAAGGGCGACGTCCTCCCAGGCAAAGCGGAAATCCTCGGCGGTGACGGGCGTGCCGTCCGACCAGCGATGCCCGCGCCGCAGCCGAAAGGTGAAGATGCGCTCATTGGCGACGTGAAAGCGTTCCAGAATGTCGGGCCGGATGATGAAATCGCGGTCGCGGCCGACCAGCCGCGAATAGCTGATGATCGGGACATAGCGCACATCGCGGGCGCCCCCGATCAGAATGCGCAGCCGCCCGCCGTAATGGCCCGGAGACTGATCGGGTCCGGTCAGCGGGACGACACGCGGGATCAGGGGCAGACGGTGGCCCACGGGCGGCATCTTGCCGGCCGCGACCGCCGCTTTCAGCATCGGCGCATCGTGATAAAAGCCCGCCTCGGCCAGCGCCCGGCCCGAAAGCGCGACCCCCGCCCCCGCGCCCAGAAGGGCCAGCGCCTGACGGCGGCTGATCGGATCGCCGATCATGCCCTGAGCTCCGCCCGATCGGCACCGGGCTGCACCAGCACCCGATGGCCGGCGCCCAGATCCAGCGCCACCAGCCCCTCGCCCTGAAAGGCCGGGGCCCAGTCCTGTGGGCGCGAGCCGCGCGCCAGCGTCGCGAAATCCAGCGGCCGGTCAAGATCGGGATAGGGCACGGCCGCCAGAAGCGCGCGCGTATAGGGATGGACAGGCCCCTGCATGACGATATCGCGCGGGCCGATTTCGACGATCCGGCCCTGTTGCATGACCGCGACCTGATCGGACATGTAATTCACCACCGCAAGATTGTGGGAAATGAACAGATAGGTCAGGCCAAGATCCCGTTGCAGATCCTTGAGCAGGTTCAGAACCTGCGCCTGAACCGAGACATCCAGCGCCGAGGTCGCCTCGTCGCAGACGATCAGTTCCGGCCCAAGGGCCAGCGCGCGGGCGATGCCGATGCGCTGGCGCTGGCCGCCGGAAAAGCTGTGCGGATAGCGGGCGAGGTCGCGTTCGGGCAGGCCCACGGCCCGCATCAGGTCGCGCGCCACCTGTTTGCGGCTGGCGCGGTCGCCGACCTCATGCACCTCGAGCGGTTCGGTCAGGATGCTGCCCACGGTCATATGCGGCGACAGGGACGAGACCGGGTCCTGAAACACCATCTGGACCCGGCGCTGCATCTCCATCCGTTTTGCGCCGGTCGCGGCCAGAACGTCCTCGCCGTCCAGAAGGATGCGGCCGCTGTCGGGGGTGATGGCGCGCACGATCATCTTGCCGACGGTGGTCTTGCCCGAACCGGATTCGCCCACAAGGCCCAGCGTCTGGCCGCGCGGGATCGAAAAGCCGACATCCTCGACCACGCGGACGGGCTTGGCGGCCGTGAGAAAGCCGCCGCCCTCGCGCGGGGTAAAGGATTTCGTCAGCCCCTCGACCTGCAACAGCGGGCCGTCATGGCGCGCCGCCGCCGGCGCCCCAAGGCGCGAGCTGTCGACCTTGACCGGCACAAGCGGGCGCAGGCGTTCGTTCTGTGGCATGTCGAAATGCGGCACCGCCTGCATCAGCGCCTGAAGATAGGGGTGGCCGGGGCTGCGAAAGATCGGCGCGACCGGCCCCGATTCCACCACCTGTCCGCGATACATCACCACCACCTCATCGGCGAGATTGGCGACCACCCCAAGGTCATGTGTGATCAGCAGGATCGCCATGCCGCGCCGTTCCTGCAAATGCCGCAAAAGCTTCAGCAGCTTGCCCTGAATGGTCACATCGAGCGCGGTCGTCGGCTCGTCCGCGATCAACAGCGCCGGATCGCAGATCAGCGCCATCGCCACCATCGCACGCTGGCGCATGCCGCCCGACAGCTCGAACGGATACATGCGCATCACCCCGGCGGGGTTGCGAAAGCCCACATCCGACAGCATCTGTTCGACCCGCTCGGCGCGTTCGCGCGGCGTCAGGACCGAATGGATGCGCAGCGCCTCGTCGATCTGGTTGCCGATGGTGTGAACCGGCGAGAACGAGCTCATCGGTTCCTGAAAGATCATGCCGATGCGATTGCCCCGGATGGCGCGGATCCGGCGGCCATCGACGGGCAGGGTGGCCAGATCGACCGGCGCGCCCGGCGGCGCCTGCGGATCGTCGAACAGGATCGCGCCACAGACATCGGCGGTGCGGCTTTGCAGCCCCATGACGGTGCGCCCGATCACCGATTTTCCCGATCCCGACTGTCCCACAAGACTGGTGACGCGGCCGGGCAGGATGCGCAGGGATACGTCCTGCACCGCCTGAATATGCCCGCCGTAAAGCGGGAACCCGACGCTGAGATTTTCGATGCGCAAAAGGTCGCGGGATGCGGTCATTCTGGCGGGGCACCCCCGGCTGGCCATTCGGTCTGGCGGAATGCTAGTCAAGCATATTGGGCCTGTCCATGCCTTTCCTTGCGTTTCGGGCGCGCGGGTGCGGATTGGCCGCCCGGCGTAAGCCGTTGATCTTGATGGTGGCAGAATGGCAAAGCACAGGGACAAGGCGTGGTATGACGCGGAACTGGACCGGCTCGACGCGCTGATCCGCGCGGATCGGGCGGACGAGGCGCTGGCGCTGGTGGCCGCGCTTGCGGCCGGGGCCGCGGGCGATCCGGCCCAGCCGCTGGGTCCGCCGACGCTGGCCGGGCTGCCGCGGCGCCTGCATGCCGCGCGGCTGCGGTTGGCGCGGGCCGAGGGGGACATGGTGGCCAAGCTGGGCTGGCAGGCGACGCAGGGGCCGGGGCCAGAGACGCTTTTGCCGCTGGCGCGGTTCACGGCGGATGAACGGGCCGAGGCGGGGCGCCTTGGCCGCGCGCCGGTGCCGCGTCTCTTGCATCAGATCTGGATCGGCGAGCTGCCGCCCCCGCCCGCGCTTGCGGCGTGGCGCGACTGGTGCGCCGGCCACGGCCGCGATTACCTTCTTTGGGACGAGGCCGCGCTGGCCCGGATCGGCGCGCCCGATCATCCCGCCTATCGCGCCATGCTGGCGGCGGGGGATTTTCCCGGCGCGGTCGATGTCGCCCGCTATCTGGTCCTGCAAGCACAGGGCGGGATCTATCTGGATGCCGATTTTCACCCCAATCCGGGCGGCGGCGATTTCGACGACTACCTGCCCGCGCATGGGCTTTCGGCGCTGGCCGAGGATGTGCCGCGCGTGACCGGGCGCGGGCCGGTCCTCATGACCAATGCGCTGATTTCGACCCCGGCCGGGCATCCGGTGATGGCGGCGCTTTTGCGCATCATGCCCGAGGCCGTCCGCCAGCTGCCCCGCGCGCCGGCATGGTGGGTGACCGGGCCGCTGGTCTTTACGCTGCTGGCGCGGCTTTGTCCGTTGGGGGTGGCGGCGCATGACATCATCGCGGGCCGCCTGCCGCGCCGCGCGCCCGCCGAGGCGCTGGGACAGTTCCGGGACAGTTCCGGCCTGCTGATCGACTGGAAAAGCTGGTAGGTCTCGGCGCGGGCCGGTGATTGGGCCAGTGATCAGTCTGGGGATCCGGTGATCAGGCCGGGGATGATGTCGTCGGGCGCGACCCAGCGACAGGCCGGGTGATCGGTCAGCGTCATCACCTCTTCGAGAAAGGCCCAGATCGCGGCGTCGTGGTCAAGGTGATGGGTCAGGATGCCGATGGGGCGTTCCTCGCCCTGCGCGGCGGCCAGCGCCAGCTTGTGCCAAAGGCGGTCCGCGTCATGCAGGCTGCGCGATCCGTGCCAGTCGATCGGGTCGATCTGGGGGTTCAGCAGCGGCAGGGCGGTGGTGGTGACCTTGCCATAGGCCGACAGCGCCCGGATACCGATGCCGGGCAGGCCGTCCATGACCTCGGGCGCGATGCGGTTCCATGGCGGCACCAGCAGCTCGATCAGGTGATCGGGGAAAAGCCCGCGCAGACGGTCCAGCCCCTGCGCCAGTTCCGACAGCACCTGCGGCGCCGGGCGCTGGGGGCCCAGTTCTTGCATCTTTTCGCCGGGGCCGGCGTGGTTTTGATGCGCCCAGCCGTGCTGGGCCACCCGCACCCATGCCGGCAGGGCGGGGGCCAGATCGGCGCGGGCGCGGGCCGGGATGACCGCCAGAACCGGCGGCACGCCATGGCCCGCGCAAAGATCCAGCAGCCGTTCCAGCGGTGCCGAGGGTTCCGTGGCATCGTCGTCGCGCAACCAGAAGCGCAGGCGCTCGCCGCGATCATGGGCATGATCCAGCGCCGCGCGGAAAGCCTGTTTCATCGGTGAGCTCAGGGGCGAATTCAGGGACGAATTCAGGGGCGAATTCATGGGCGAAGCGCCTTTTGCAAAAGGGTATCGAGCCGGCGGCTGGCGGTATCCAGACCCCGATCCCCGCGAGCAAAGCGCCGGGCTGCGGCGGCCATATCCGCCCGGCGCGGCGCATCAAAGGCCAGCGTGGCGATGGCACGGGCGAAGGCCCCGGTATCGCGGGCGGGTGTCAAAAGGCCGGTCCTGCCGTTTTCCACCACCTCGGGCGTGCCGGCGGTTTCCTCGCTGATCACGGGCAGGCCGGCGGCCTGCGCCTCAAGCGCGGCAAGGCCGTAGGCCTCGGCATGGCCCGGCCAGAGATAAAGCCAGCCTTGCGCAAACAGCGCCGCCAGCCCGGGCCGGTCCAGCTGGCCCAGAAAGCTGACGCGGCCGGCGAGGGGGGCGAAGGCCGCCTCGACCTCTGGGCGGGCGGGGCCGTCGCCCGCGATGGATAGCCGCCAGTCCCCCGGCACCAGCGCCAGCGCCTTGGCCAGCGCCAGATAGCTGGACAGCTTGTCCCCCGGCCGCATCATCGCGGCGGTGACGAAATGGCCGGGCTGCGGGGCGGGGGGCGCGGCAAAGGGGTCTGCGTCGATGAATGGCGGCAGGCGGGCGATCCGGGCCTCTGGACAGCCCTCGGCCAGACCCTGCGCGTCGCGGGCGGTGACCGAGATGTTCAGTGCCGCCTGTTCCAGCCCGGCAAGGACCAGATCCTGCGCTCGCGCCCAGTCGCCAAGATTGCGCCGCCGCGACCACGAGCTTTCGACCGTCAGATAGGGAATGCCGAATTCCCGCGCCAGCGGCGGCCCGATCAGATCGGGGGACTTGTAATAGGGATGATAGCAAAGCCACAGATCGGGGGTGCCCCCGTCATGCCAGCGGGTGGCGATCCGCAGCCTTTCGGCCGCGGCCTGCGCCTCGAACGGGGCCAGCAGGCCCGCATCCGCCGCGCGCAGGAAAACCCGCAACTCGGAAACCAGCGTGACGTCGTGCCCGGCCATCTCAAGCGCCCGGATCAGCATCCGCGCCATCGCCCGGTCGCCCGAGGGCACCGGATGGCCGGGTGGTTTCATCGGTGCGTAAAATGCAATGCGCATCGCATCCTTGTTTCCGTGGCGAGGGCGGCATATTTGACGCGCCGGGCCGTGCTTGTAAAGCGCGCGCCAGCAGGGGACTTGCAATCCGCAGACGTTACCGCAAACGATGAATGCCGGCCCTGGTCCATTTCCGCGCCACGGGTCCTTTAACCTGATTTCGGACTGAGCCATGGAACAAAGCCTAAGCCGTTTCATCTGGGACCATACCCGGCGCGAACAGACTTGGATCCTGCTGGTCGTTCTGGTGTCGATGATCCCCTATTACATGGCCTTCGATCTGCCCAAGCAGATCGTCAACGGTCCCATTCAGGGACAGGGCTATGAGGCCGCCGGTGCCACCCAGATCCTGTTTCACATGAGCGTCGACGTGCCGGGATGGGGCAATGTCGTGCTTTTCCCCGGTATCCCGCTTGAGCGGCTGCCGGCGCTGATGGCGCTGAGCCTTGCGTTTCTGGGGCTGGTCGTCATCAACGGTTTCTTCAAATATTACATCAACACCTATAAGGGCCGCATGGGCGAGCGCCTGTTGCGCCGCGTCCGCTTTCAGCTGATCGACCGCATCCTGCGCTTCCCGCCCCAGCAGTTCCGGCGCATCAAGCCCGCCGAGGCCGCCAGCATGGTCAAGGACGAGATCGAGCCGATGGGCGGCTTTACGGGCGATGCCTTTGTCCAGCCGGTGATGCTGGGCGGTCAGGCGCTGATGGCGATGATCTTTATCTGCGTACAGAATATCTGGCTGGGCGCGGTGGCCGGCACCATCGCCGGCATTCAGGTCGTGATCATCCCCCGCATGCGCCGCCGCCTGATCGAGCTGGGCCGCCAGCGCCAGTTGACCGCGCGCCAGCTCTCGGGCCGGGTGGGCGAGCTGATGGACGGCATCTCGACCATTCATGCGCTCGACACCTCGAACTATGAACGCGCCGACATGAGCACGCGTCTGGGGCAGATCTTCAAGATCCGCTATGACCTTTACCAGTGGAAGTTCATGGTGAAATTCCTGAACAACTTTCTGGCCCAGCTGACCCCGTTTGTCTTTTATTCCTTCGGGGGTTACCTGACCATCAAGGGCAGTCTGGACGTGGGTCAGCTGGTCGCGGTGATCAATGCCTACAAGGATCTGCCCGGGCCGCTGAAAGAGCTGATCGACTGGGATCAGGCGCGTCAGGACGTGCAGGTGAAATATGAACAGGTGGCCGAACAGTTCCGCACCCCCGACCTGATCGATCCGGCGCTGCATGACGTCTGTCTTGAAACCGGGCAGATCGGATCGCCGCTGGCGGTTTCGACGCTGGTGGTTCAGGACGACGGCGACAAGAAGCTGGACCGGGTATCGCTGTCCATCGCGCAGGGCGAAAGCGTCGCCTTGATCGACGATTCGGGCAGCGGCGCGGAAACGCTGGCGGCCGTCTTTGGCCGCGCCGTCTGGCCCAGCAGCGGCCGCGTCACGGTCGGCGGGCGGGCATTGAACGAGATAACGGAGGGGCTGGTCGGACGGCGGATCACCTATATCTCGTCCGACGATTACCTGTTCCATGGCAGCCTTGGCGACAACCTGCTTTACGGGTTGCAGCACGCCCCCTATGGCAAACCCGTCCATACCGATGCCGAAGCCGAGCGTCAGGCCAAATGGGAACTGGCCGAGGCGCGGGCTTCGGGCAACGCGCCTTTTTCGCGCAAGGCAAGCTGGCTGAACCGCGACCTCATCCCCGAGGGCGGGAATGGCGAACGCTCGGTCGAGGATGCGGTGGGCGAGGCATTGACCGCGTCGGGGCTGCGCGCCGATGTGATGGCGATGGGCGTGCGCGCCCGCATCCCCGGCACCGACCATCAGGCGCTCAAGAGCGCCATCGTCGAAATCCGCCACCGCCTGCAACGCGATCTGGCCGCGGGCAAGGTCAAGCTGCCGATCGAGTATTTCGACATCAACCGCTATAATCCCCAGGCCAGCATCTGGGAAAACCTGTTGTTCGGGGAACTGCCTTCGGACCAGGCGGGCGGGCAGATCCTGCGCAGCGATTACGCGACCGCCATTCTGGACGGAATGGGGCTGCGGACGCAGTTCTTCGATCTTGGCTATGAGATGGCATCGACCATTCTTGAGTTTCTGGGCGAAGGGCACGAGGCCGATGACACGCTGTTCGGCCGCCTGCCGTTCCTGCGGGCCGAGGATATTCCGGTGCTGCGCGAGGTGGTGCCGCGCACCCATATGGGCGGCGTCAACGATGCCACGCTCGAGGATCAGCTGGTCCTGCTGCGGCTGAGCATGTATTACAGCGAGCCGGTGATGCGTATCGGCCGGCTGACGCCCGAGCTGATGGCGCAGATCGTCGAGGCGCGCGGCCAGCTGGCGGCAAAGATGCCCGCCGAGCTCAGGCCGCTGATCACGCTTTACGATGCCGCGACCTATAACGACGCGGCGCGGGTGATCGACAATATCCTGTTTGGCAAGCTTGGCCGCACCAATCCCGACATCACCCGCCGCCAGACCGAGACGATCAGCGCCTATCTCGCCGAATACGGGATCGAGCGCGACATCCTGCAACTGGGTCTTGCCGAGGATATCGGCATCGGCGGCCGCCGCCTCAATCAGGCGCAACGTCAGAAACTGTCGCTGGCCCGTGCGCTGATGCGCGATTCCGAATATTACGTCTTCAACAAGACGCTGTCGGTGGTTGACCCGCGCCAGCATGAGGCTATCGTGGATGCGACCATGCGCGCCTTGCAGCGCCATCAGGACAAACCGGCGGTGATCTGGGTTCTGTCCAACACCCGGATGGCGGGGCATTTCGAGCGGGTCGTGCTTTTTGACCGCGGCACCGTTGAATTTGACGGCAGCCTTTCCGATCTGAAAAGTGAGCAGAGTGCCGAAAGCTCGCTTGTCTTCACCTGAGGCTCGCCATGATGATGCTGAACGACGAAGTGAACATCCTGCGCCAAGTGCCGCTGTTTTCCAGCATTGACCCATGCCGGCTGAAAAAGCTGGCCTTCTCATCGCATCGCCAGCATTTCGAGGCTGGCGAGGAACTGTTCCATCAGGGCGACGATGCCGACCACGCCTATATCATCATCAGCGGCAATGCCTCGGTGATGACCGACGGCGCCAATGGCCCGACCCGCATCGCCGAGATCCCCGCCGGCAATATCGTCGGCGAGATCGCCCTGCTCTGCGGCGGCAGCCGGCGCGCCACGGTGCAGGCGCTGGATTCCATGGATGTCCTGGCCATCGACAGCAAATGCTTCATGCATATGCTGTCCGAGGACAGCACCGCCTGCGCCAATATCATGCGCGTTCTGGCCGCGCGGCTGGCCGACACCACCGCCGACCTGATCGCGGCGCGCGCCGAACTCAGCAATGACGTGGTGCATTACCCGAACGGGCTTGCGCCCGCGCGGTGCGACGGGCGGAGCGGCGGTCTTTGATGACGGAACGCGGCCCATGGCCCCAGGCCATGGGCCGCGGCGACGATGGCCTATAGTCAGATCACCAGTTTCCGGGACGGCAGCGGATTTGCCGACCGTGGCCGTCTTGTGCTGGCCCGCCAGCTGGCGGGCGGGGTGGTGCTGTGCTTTGTCGTCATGCATCTTGTCAATCATGCGCTGCTGATCGGGTCGGTGCCCTTTGCCGATCAGGCGCGGCGCTGGCTGGCGCTGCCATGGCGGACGCTGCCGGGCACGATCCTGCTTTACGGCGCGCTTCTGGTCCATGCCGGGCTGGCGCTGTGGACGCTTTATGCGCGGCGCACGCTGCAAATGCCTTTGGCCGAGTTTCTGGTTCTGGTCATGGGGTTGCTGATCCCGGATCTCTTGATCGAACATGCCACCGCGATGCGGCTGACCGGGCCGCTGCGCGGGGTCGAGCCAAGCTATCAGATGGTGCTCAAGGCGCAGTGGTTCGACAACCCCGTCCGCGCCTTGCAGCAATCGGTCGCGCTGATCATCGTCTGGCTGCATGCCTGTCTTGGGCTGGGGCGTGCGCTGTCGGCGAGCGCGCGGTTTCGCAACCTGCGCACCATGCTGATCGCGGCGGCGGTGCTGTTGCCGGTGCTGGCGTTGATCGGCTATGCCGATGCCGGGCGCGAAATGGCCCACGACCTGCATCAGGCCGAGATGTCGCAGCATCCGCCCATGCCCGCAGGTCCCGTCGGCGACCGCGCCGGCGCCACCCGGATCGACATGATCACCACCGCGCTGCGCATCGGCTGGGTGCTGCTGATCGCGCTGGTGCTGGTGCTGCGACAGATCCGGGCGTGGATGTCGCGCGGTGGCGAGATCGAGATTTCCTATCTGGGCGGCGCGATGGTGCGTGTGGGGCCCGGCACCTCGGTGCTTGAGGCCAGCCGCATGAACGGCATCGCGCATTATTCGGTCTGTGGCGGCAACGGGCGCTGTTCGACCTGTCGGGTGCGGGTGCTGGCCTCGGACGCGGTGCTGCCGCCGCCGAACACGGTCGAGCAGGCGACGCTTGCGCGCATCAATGTGGGCCAGGATGTGCGGCTTGCCTGTCAGTTGCGCCCGGAAGGCGCGCTGACCATCGCCCGCCTTCTGGAACCGCCCGAGGCGCGGATGACGCAATTCGCCGACACCCCGCCCAGCGAACGCGACATCGCGGTGCTGTTTTGCGATCTGCGCAGCTTTACCGCGCTGTCCGAACGCCAGCTGCCCTATGATGTGGTGTTCCTGTTGAACCGTTATTTCGACATCGTGGGCAATGCGGTCGCGGCCAGCGGCGGCGTGGTCGACAAGTTCATCGGCGATGGCGCGATGGCCGTCTTTGGCCTTGAAAGCGACCTGACCGAGGCCTGCCGGGCGGCGCTGCGCTGTGCGGCGATGATCCGCCACAATATCGGCCTGATGAATGAGGAACTGCGCCGCGACATGGGGCTGACCATCGATGTCGGCATCGGCATCCATGCCGGCAGCGCCATCATCGGCCAGATGGGCTTTGCCGGACATATGACACAAACCGCCATCGGCGACACCGTGAACGTCGCCAGCCGTCTTGAGGGCGTCTCAAAGGATATCGGCGCGCCCATCGTCGCCTCGCATGAGATCATGTCGCGGCAGGAACTTTCCGCCGACGATCTTGCCGCGATAAGCGTGACGGTGCGCGGGCGCGCGACCGAATTGCTGGTCTATCCTTTGCAGGACGAAGACGCCGCCCGCTATCTTGAGGCGCCATCACGTTGAAATGTTCGGCGGGCCATGGCGGGCAGGGTGCCCGCATGCTAGCGCTTGCCGCCCCGCCGGAAAGGGACAGGACATGCTGAACGATTTGCTGCAAAAGATCGAGGATCGCACCGCCAAGGTGGGGGTCGTGGGGCTTGGCTATGTCGGGATCCCGCTGGCCATGCGCATCTCGGAAATGGGCTTGCCGGTGCTTGGCTTCGACATCCTGCCCGAACGCATCCGCCAGATGGACGAAGGCATCAGCCCGATCCGCCACATCCCCGACGCGGCCATCGCCGCCATGCGCGACCGGGGCTTTCGGGCGACCGCGGATTACAGCCGTGCCGCCGAATGCGACGCGCTGCTGATCTGTGTGCCGACGCCGCTCGACAAGCACCGCGAGCCGGATCTGCATTTCGTCACCGCGACCATGGATTCGCTGGCGCCGCATCTGCGCGCGGGGCAGCTTTTGTCGCTGGAAAGCACGACCTGGCCCGGCACCACCGCCGAGGTGCTGGCCCCCTATTTCACCCGCGCGGGCCTGATCCCCGGCGAGACCGCCTTTCTGGTCTATTCGCCCGAGCGCGAGGATCCCGGCAACCCGGATTTCGACACCAGCCGCATCCCCAAGGTGGTGGGCGGCGACGATCCGACCTCGCAGGCGGCGGGGGTGGCGCTTTATTCGGCATTCATCGACACCGTGGTGCCGGTCAGCTCGACCCGCGCGGCCGAGATGGTCAAGCTTTTGGAAAACATCTATCGCGCGGTGAATATCGGGCTGGTCAACGAACTCAAGATCGTGGCGCAGGGCATGGGGCTCGACATTTTCGAGGTGATCAACGCCGCCGCCACAAAGCCCTTTGGCTTCAAGGCCTTTTACCCCGGGCCGGGGATCGGTGGCCATTGCATCCCGATCGATCCCTTCTATCTGACCTGGAAGGCGCGGGAATACGGCATCCATACCCGTTTCATCGAACTCGCGGGCGAGGTGAATGCCGCCATGCCCGATTACGTCCTGCAAAAGACCATTCAGGCGCTGAGCGCGCGCGGCATCGCCATGTCGAATGCGCGCCTGCTGGTGCTTGGCATCGCCTATAAGCGCGACGTGGACGATGTGCGCGAAAGCCCCTCGGTGCATCTGATGGAAAGCCTGCGCAAATGGGGCGCGCGGATCGACTATTCCGACAGCAATGTGCCGGTCTTTCCGGTGATGCGCGAGCACAGCTTTGACCTTGCCTCGGTGCCGCTGACGCCCGAGACGCTGGCGGAATATGACGCGGTGCTGGTGCTGACGGATCACAGCGATGTCGATTACGACATGCTGCGCGAACATGCGGCGCTGATCATCGATGCGCGCGGCCGCTATAGCGGCGTCAGCGACCCGAAAATCGTTTCCGCCTGAGGCGGTTACAACAGGTTCAGCTGCACCCCGGTCGTGTCCCCGTCGGCATCCTCAAGCGAGGACAGCGTGACCCCCAAAAGCCGGATGCCCTTGGGCGGCGGCATCAGCGGCACCAGCAGGTTCAGCGCGACGGTGACCAGTTCGTCGGCGCTGGCCAGCGGCACGGGCATGGTGCGGGATCGGGTGATCTGTTGAAAATCGCCGTATTTCACCTTTAGCGTGACGGTGCGGCCGGTGATGCGCTTGTCCGCGCAATGGTGCCAGACCTTGACCGCCAGCGTCGTCACCTCGTCCCGGGCCTGCGTGGGTTCAAGGATATCGGTCAGAAAGGTGTCCTCGGTCCCCACGGATTTGCGTTCGCGATGCGGCTGAACCGGGCGCAGGTCGATGCCGCGCGCGATGCGGTGATACCACGCCCCCGACTTGCCGAAATGCCGGGTCAGGAATTCGGGCGTCTGCGCGCGCAGATCGGCGCCGGTCAGGATGCCCAGCCGCCCCATCTTTGCCGCCGTCGCCGGGCCGACGCCGTGGAATTTGCCCACGGGCAGCGCCGCCACGAAATCCGCCCCGCGCGCGGGCGGGATCACCGCCTGACCGTTGGGCTTGTTCAGGTCGCTGGCCATCTTGGCCAGAAACTTGTTGTAGGAAATCCCGGCCGAGGCGTTCAGGCCTGTCACCTCCTTGATGCGGGCGCGGATCAGGCGGGCGATCTCGGTCGCAAGCGGGATCGCCTGCTTGTTCTCGGTCACGTCCAGATAGGCCTCGTCCAGCGACAGGGGCTCGATCAGGTCGGTATATTCGGCGAAAATCTCGCGGATCTGGGCCGAGACGGCGCGATAGACGTCAAAGCGTGGGCGGATGAAGATCAGTTCCGGACAGCGCCGCCGCGCCGTCGTGGACGGCATGGCCGAGCGCACGCCAAAGACGCGCGCCTCATAGCTGGCGGCGGCGACGACGCCGCGCGGGCCGGGGCCGCCGACCGCCACCGGCTTGCCGCGCAGATCGGGATTGTCGCGCTGTTCGACCGAGGCGTAATAGGCGTCCATGTCGACATGGATGATCTTGCGCGCCATCGCGTCCTGATCCTCATGCCGGTCCATCCGGGACGCGCCTCCTGACTGCCACCCCGCGCGGGCGTGCGGGAACAAATATGGAACTTATCCCATATCCGCCGCGCTGCAAAGCCCCGCGCATGTGAAAAGGCCGGCGCGGGCGCCGGCCTTTCGGTCTGTTCCGCCCCGATCAGGCGTAAAGGTTGATCACGCCGACCTTGTCATGGATGCCGTTCACCGTCGCCTTGTCGAGGCCCAGATTCTGGGCCAGTTCATGCAGGTATTCGGCCTCTTTGCGGTTGTCGAATTCGATCGCCATCAAGGACATCAGATAGATCTGCGGCCCGTAACCTTCGGGCACCTCGCGCGCCAGCGCGGCGGCATCGACGGGGGCGGCCATCTGGTCGCGGATAAAGGCGCGTTCGTCATCGTCCAGATCGCCGAATTCCGACATCAGCTTGGACTTTTCCTTGTCGTCGATCTCACCATCGGCCTTGGCCGCCTGGATCATCGCCCTCAGCATCAGCCCGGCCAGCGCGTTCTGTTCCGGGGTGGGGGCCACCTCGGGCTCATCGCCCTTGGCGATGGCGTCGTTGAACAACTCGCCAAAACTTGCGTCATTCGCCGGCTGCGAGCCCTTTTGCGCAAGCTGGCCCTGCGGCTGACCCGATTGCTGGCCGCCTCCGCCAAGGATGCCGCCCAGAAGGCCGCCCAGACCGCCCGCCGCCGCACCCGTGGACAGCTGGTCAAGGATGCCGCCCAGACCGCCCTGCGCCTGACCGCGGCGCGGCGAATTGGGGCCGCCATAGGCCGAACCCGCGCCCGAACCGCCCGTGCGCCCGCCCAGAACCTGACCCAGCATGTCGCCAAGCCCGCCCGAGCCGGTGCCGCGATTGCCGCCGCCGCCGGTATTGCTGCCCAGAAGATCGTCCAGAAGCCCGCCCGAGGACTGGCGCTGGCCGGTCTGGCCACCCTGGCCCGGGCGGCTCTGCGCATTCTTCATCATCGCGCCGATGCCTTTGGCCAGCATCACGCCGGCCGCGACGCGGGCAAGGGATTTCATCAGACTCATCACGTTCCTCCACAGGCATTTCTCGGCTGCCTTCCGTGCAGCCTTGTGACGGAATTGAAACGCCTCTCTGCGAGTTCGGTTCCCGCCTTGCAGGACTGGGCGCAAACGACCCGCGCGCCCTTGATTTTTCCCTGCCGGGATTATAAGTCGCGGCGGATGTTACACGGGGGCTGTCGCGCGGGTGGCCCCCCCGATAGGAGGCCATGATGGCAAAGGCAAAGTTTGAACGTACGAAACCGCACGTCAACATTGGTACGATTGGTCACGTTGACCACGGCAAGACGACGCTGACGGCTGCGATCACGAAGTATTTCGGCGAATTCCGTGCGTATGACCAGATTGACGGCGCGCCGGAGGAAAAGGCTCGCGGGATCACGATTTCGACCGCGCATGTGGAATACGAATCGGATGCGCGTCACTATGCGCATGTGGACTGCCCCGGGCACGCGGACTATGTGAAGAACATGATCACGGGTGCTGCGCAGATGGACGGCGCGATCCTGGTGGTGAACGCGGCTGACGGCCCGATGCCGCAGACGCGCGAGCACATTCTTCTGGGCCGTCAGGTGGGGATCCCCTATATGGTCGTTTACCTGAACAAGGTCGACCAGGTTGACGACGAAGAGCTGCTGGAACTGGTCGAGATGGAAGTCCGCGAGCTGCTGTCCAGCTACGACTATCCGGGCGACGATATTCCGATCATCAAGGGCTCGGCTCTGGCGGCGATGGAAGGGCGTGACCCCGAGATCGGCGAGAACTCGATCCGCGCGCTGATCGCGGCGGTCGACGAATACATCCCGACGCCCGAGCGTGCGATCGACCAGCCCTTCCTGATGCCGATCGAAGACGTGTTCTCGATCTCGGGTCGTGGTACGGTTGTGACCGGCCGTGTCGAGCGTGGCGCGGTGAACGTCGGCGACGAACTGGAAATCGTGGGCATCCGCGACACCAAGAAAACGACCTGCACGGGCGTGGAAATGTTCCGCAAGCTGCTGGATCGCGGTGAGGCTGGCGACAATATCGGCGCGCTGCTGCGCGGTGTGGATCGTGACGGCGTCGAGCGCGGTCAGGTTCTGTGCAAGCCGGGTTCGGTGAAGCCGCACACGAAGTTCGAAGCCGAGGCCTATATCCTGACCAAGGAAGAAGGCGGCCGTCACACGCCGTTCTTCGCGAACTATCGTCCGCAGTTCTATTTCCGCACGACGGACGTGACCGGGACGGTGAACCTTCCTGCCGGGACCGAGATGGTGATGCCGGGCGACAACCTGAAGTTCGAGGTCGAGCTGATCGCGCCGATCGCGATGGAAGAAAAGCTGCGCTTCGCGATCCGCGAAGGCGGCCGCACGGTCGGCGCGGGTGTCGTGTCGAAGATCCTGGCGTAATTCCCGACCGGGGATGACGGGATGATCGCAAGACGCGCCTGCTGAGGCCTGTCGAAGATCCTCGCGTCATGCCCGCGAAGGGGATGACCCGCAGACAATCATCGAGTGATCGCGCAAGCGATATCGTGATGGAAAGGCCGCCCCAAAAGGGCGGCCTTTTTCCGCAGAAAAAGGGGGGGGACGCGGGCGGCTTTGTCGCGGCGTCGGGACGCGCATTTGCGGCGCCGCAGCGCGCCTTGGTCTCCGGGCGTCGCTGCGTCCAATTCAGCCCATGATTTTTTTTTTTTATCAATGGAATGGCGAAACATTCCGTGCTGTATCGCGGCGTAGACCGGGGCTGGACAATTCCCCGGCGCTCGCATCAAGCTGGGCTTTGCGGCTCTGTGCCGCCGGTCCCCGGACCGATTGTTTTTATGATGGAGACGCGCATGCCTCAAAGACCCGCTATCGTTCTTGTTCATGGCTTCTGGGGGGGCGCCGCGCATTGGGCCGGCGTGATCAAAGAACTGCACAAGCGCGGCTATCACGACCTGCACGCGGTCGAGAACCCGCTCACCTCGCTGGCCGATGACGCCGAGCGCACCCGCAAGATGGTCAAGCAGATCAAGGGTCCGGTGATCCTGGTCGGACATTCCTATGGCGGCGCGGTCATCACCGAAATGGGCGATCTGCCCAACGTCAAGGGGCTGGTCTATGTCGCGGCCTTTGCGCCCGATGCCGGCGAAAGCCCGGGTGGAATCAGCCAGGCCAAGCCGCCAGAGGCCTTCCCTAACCTTGCCCCGGACAGCGATGGCTATCTGTGGATCAAGCAGGACAAGTTCCACGAAAGCTTTTGTCAGGACCTGTCGGATGCCGACGCGCTGGTGATGGCGGTGACGCAAAAGGCGCCGCTGGCCAGCACCTTTGGCGACAATGTCACCGCCCCCGCCTGGAAGGCGAAACCCTGCTGGTATCAGATTTCGACCCATGACCGGATGATCAATCCCGAAAACCAGCACATGATGTCGGCGCGGATGAACCCCAAACGCGTGATTCAGCTGGCGGCGAGCCATGCCTCGCTGGCCTCGCATCCCGAAGAGATCGCCGATCTGATCGACGAGGCCGGGACCGAAACCGGCTATTGATCGCCCGATCGATGACCTTGCGCCGCCCGGATCCGGTCCGGGCGGCGTTTTCATGCTATCCTGACCCGATCCCGCAATCAGGTTTGACAGGAGAACGGCATGGACAGGGCGCCCCGCAAAAAGGCCTCGGATTTCGACCCGCGCATTCTGGAAATCTATGACGGCTATGTTCACGGCCGGATCGGCAAGCGCGCGTTTCTGCGTCAGGCCGGCCAATATGCGGCCGCCGGCGTCACCGGCGCGATGATCCTTGCGGCATTGCAGCCCGATTACGCGCTGGCCCGGCAGGTTGCGCCCGACGACCCCGCCATCGCGGCCCGCACCGTCAGCTATCAAAGCCCCGATGGTCATGGCGAGATCCGCGGCCTGATGGTGCGTCCGGCGGATACCACCGGCAGGCTGCCTGCCGTGCTGGTCATCCACGAAAATCGCGGGCTGAACCCCTATATCGCCGATGTCGCCCGCCGGCTGGGCAAGGCCGGCTATCTGGCCTTCGCGCCCGACGGGCTCAGCCCGCTGGGCGGCTATCCCGGCAATGACGAACAGGGCCGCGAGATGCAGGCCGGCATGGATCCGGCCGGATTGATGGCGGATTTCTTTGCCGGCTATCAGTTCCTGCGCGATCACGGCGACAGCACGGGCAGGGTGGGCTGTGTCGGTTTCTGCTATGGCGGGGGCGTGTGCAATGCGCTGGCGGTGGCGTTTCCCGATCTGGCGGCCTCGGTCCCGTTCTATGGCCGCCAGCCGGCGGTCGCGGATGTGGCGCAGATCCGCGCGCCCCTGATGCTGCATTACGCCGGTCTGGATGAGCGCATCAATGCCGGGTGGCCCGCCTATGAACAGGCGTTGAAGGATGGCGGCAAGGATTACCGGGCATTCGTCTATCCCGGCGTCAATCACGGTTTCCACAACGACACCACCCCCCGCTATGACGAGGCGGCCGCCACGCTGGCATGGGATCGCACGCTGGCCTTTTTCGGCGAGCGGCTGCGTTAGGCGCTGCTGACGCGAATTGTCAGCATGCTTCGGCCATGATCGTCGCGACGGAGATCACGGGTACGGAGAGAATGCGATGATCGATCATATCGGATTTGCGGTCGCGGATCTGGAACAGGCGCGGCAATTCTATGTGCGCGCGCTGGCGCCTCTGGGCATTTCGGTTCTGATGGAGGTGACCGAAGAAATGACCGGCGGCCATGGCGCGCATCTGGGTCTTGGCCGGGATGGCAATCCGTTTTTCTGGATCGGCACCGGCAAGCCGGCGGTCGGGGGCTGTCATGTGGCATTCGCGGCGCCGGACCGGGCCACGGTCGATGCGTTTCACGCCGCGGCGCTGGCCGCTGGCGGGCGCGACAACGGCGCGCCGGGGCTGCGGCCGCATTATCACGCCGGCTATTACGGTGCCTTTGTGCTGGACCATGACGGCAACAATATCGAGGCCGTCCATCACGGAGACCCGGCATGACCACCTATCACGGATCCTGTTTCTGCGGCGCCGTCGCCTTTGAGGCCGAGGGCGACCTGGCCCAGGGCACCGGCCGCTGCAATTGCGGCTTTTGCCGCAAGATGCGCTATTGGGAAATGCGTCTGCCCGACCCGGACGGGTTTCGCCTGTTGCGCGGGGCCGAGGCGCTGGCCGAAACCCCGCGCAGTCAGGATGACGGGCTGGACATGCATCACCGCTTTTGCGTCCGCTGCGGCACGAGGCTGTGGACCGAGGGGAACATCCCCGAACTGGGCGGCCGTTTCGTCATGGTCTGTGTCAACGCGCTGGACGATATCCCCGAGGCGGATCTGGTCGCGGCGCCGGTCAGCTTTGCCAATGGCGCACAGGACGACTGGTGGAACCCCGCGCCCGAAACGCGCCATCTCTGAGCGGTCGGGCCAGTCTTGACATATCCGGTGCGCGCGGCCAGTTTCGGCGGTCGCGCGCCCTTGCGCGTTCCCGACCTCCTTATCCCGAGGTGTCCGATGTTTCGCTGGTTCGAGCAACGGCTTGACCCTTATCCCGCCGATCCGCCCGCCATGCCGCCGCAGGGCCTGTTGCGGTTCATTCTGCATTTTTCGCGGGGCGCCAAGGGCTATATGCTGGTCATGGCCGCTTGTGCCGCGCTGATCGCCGTGGCCGAGGTGGTGCTGTTTGGCTATCTGGGCACACTGGTGAACCGGCTTTCCTCGGCCGACCGGACCAGTTTCTGGGCCGATGAGGGGGGGCGGCTTCTGGTGATGGCGGCGATTCTGGTCATCGGGTTGCCGCTGTTGCAGGTGCTGTTTTCGCTGTTGATGCATCAGACGCTGATGGGCAATTTCCCCCAGCGCATCCGCTGGCAGGCGCATCGCTATCTGCTGCGCCAGTCGATGAGCTATTTTCAGGACGAGTTCGCCGGCCGGATCGCCACCAAGCTGATGCAGACCGCATTGGCGGTGCGCGAGGTGGCGATGAAATTCATGGACGTTCTGACCTATGTCGGCGTCTATTTCATCGGCGCGCTGATCCTTGCGGCCTCGACGGACGGGCTTTTGGCGCTGCCGTTTCTGGGCTGGGGGGCGGCCTATGGCGTGCTGCTGTGGTGGCTGATCCCGCGCATCGGCCGGGTCAGTCAGGCCCAGGCCGACGCCCGCGCGGTGATGACCGGCCGCGTCGTCGACAGCTATACCAATATCTCGACGGTCAAGCTGTTCTCGCACAGTTCCCGCGAAGAGGCCTATGTTCGCGAAAGCATGGATGGGTTTCTGGTCACGGTGCATCAGCAGATGCGTCTGGCCTCGATCCAGAACATCCTGTTGTCGACGCTGAACTCGGTGCTGACATTTTCGGTCACGGCGCTGGGGCTGTGGCTGTGGAGCACGGGCGGGATCGAGGTCGGCGCGGTCGCGGTGGCGATCCCGCTGGCGCTGCGGCTGGGCAACATGTCGCATTGGATCATGTGGGAATTCGCCGGTCTCTTCGAGGATATCGGCACCGTGCGCGACGGTATCGGTTCGCTTGCGCTGCCGCGCATGGTGACCGATGCGGGCGATGCCCGGCCGCTGATCACCCGGCGGGGCGGTGTCGATTTCGATCACGTCACCTTTCGCTATGGCGATGTGGCGCGGCCCGGGCTGGGCGCGGTGCTGGACGATCTGACGCTGTCCATCGCGCCGGGCGAGCGGATCGGTCTGGTCGGACGGTCGGGCGCGGGCAAATCGACGCTGGTCAATCTGATGCTGCGCTTTCACGATCTGGAAACCGGGCGCATCCTGATCGACGGGCAGGACGTGTCGGGCGTGACGCAGGAAAGCCTGCGCGCGGCCATTGGCGTGGTGACGCAGGACACATCGCTTTTGCATCGCTCGATCCGCGACAATATCGCCTATGGCCGCCCCGATGCGACCGAGGCCGAGATCATGCGCGCCGCCGAACTGGCCGAGGCTGCGGATTTCATTCGTGGCCTCACCGATTCGCAGGGCCGGCGCGGGCTGGATGCCCATGTCGGCGAACGTGGCGTCAAGCTTTCGGGCGGTCAGCGCCAGCGCATCGCCATTGCGCGGGTGCTGTTGAAAGACGCCCCGATCCTGGTCCTGGACGAGGCGACAAGCGCGCTCGACAGCGAGGTCGAGGCCGCGATCCAGAGCCAGCTCGACATGCTGATGCGGGGCAAGACCGTGATCGCCATCGCGCACCGGCTGTCCACCATCGCCCGCATGGACCGGCTGGTGGTGATGGAACAGGGCCGCATCGTCGAACAGGGCACGCATGATGCGCTTTTGGCGCAGGGCGGGATTTATGCCGGCCTGTGGGCGCGCCAGTCCGGCGGTTTTCTTGAGGCGGAATGACGCGGAGATGCGACTTCCCTCTTGAACCGGGCGCGGTCCTGCCGTAATCAGGCGCGCGGCTTAGGGGTTTAGCTCAGTTGGTAGAGCATCGGTCTCCAAAACCGAGGGTCGTGGGTTCGAGTCCCCCAACCCCTGCCAGTCGCCTTCAATGCCGGTCCCGGCGCATCATCCGAACGATTTCCCCTTTTCAAACGTTTCCGTCATGGCGCTGACCATTCATCTGGGCGCGCATAAGACCGCCTCGACCCATCTGCAATATTCGCTGCGTCTTGCGCAGCCCGCGCTGATGCGGGGCGGGGTTTTCTATGCCGATCCGGCGCAGCTGCGTCATCCGGGCCTGCCGCTGACCGATGCGCTGGCCACCGGCCGCCGCGAATATCTGGACCCCGTCGCCAAGCGTCTGGCCCATGCGCGCGCGCTTTATCCCGAGGTGGTGCTGTCCGAGGAAAACATCCTTGGCGGCACGCGAAGCAGCCGGATCTGCGGGCGCAACGGCTTTGTCTATCCCACGGCGGTGGCCCGGGTGCGGCGCACGATCGAGCTGGCCGGGGGCGGGCCGGTGACGCTGTTTCTGTCGGTGCGCGATCCGGCGCATTTCTATGTCTCGGCCTTTGCATTGCAGATGAACCATGGCGCCGAGGTCGAATTCGGCGCCTATCTGGCCGATCGCGATCCGGCCCAGATCGGCTGGACCGGTCTGGTCCGGCGGCTGAGCGGCATTCCCGGCGTCGCCCGGGTCGTCGTCTGGCGCTATGAAGATTATGCCGCGCTGCGCCCGCGGCTTTTGGCGCGGCTCTTGCCGCCGGCGCTGGCGGCCGGGATCCCCGATCCGCCGCCCGCCAATGAAAGCGTGACGCAGGCCGGCTATGAATGGTTCGTTCGCCGCGCGCTGAACGACAGCGATATCGACCTGCGGCTTCTGGTTCGGCGTGCCCGCAACCGCTTTCCCCGCGCCGAAGGCCATGGCCCGATGCGCCCGCTGGACGCGGCCACCTATGCGCGCTCGGCGCGCAAGTATGATGACCAGATGGCGCTTATGGGCGATCTGCCGGGGGTCGAATTTCTGACCCCCTGATCGCCGCGCGCGCAGATCGCAGCTTGAAAACCGGGGCGGGGCAGGCTATCTGACCCGCTGCAAGACCAGAGGAACGCCCATGGAAAGCCCCGCCAAGTTCATCAGTCAGGTTCGCGCCGAAGTCGGCAAGATCGCCTGGCCCACCCGGCGCGAAGTGATCACCACCACGATCATGGTGCTGGTCATGGCCTCGCTGGCCTCGGTGTTCTTCTTCCTTGTCGATCTGGGCATCAAGACCGGACTCGCGCGGCTGTTGGGCTTTGTCGGCGGCTAAAGGGTTGCAATAGGTGTCGGGGGGCGGTATGTCCGCCCGACCTGCCCGTAAAGCGGCGTGCATCGATTCGGTCGTGCGCGCCGATTTCAATTTGGCCGGGTGCTGCGGTGAATTTGCATCGCGCCGGTCGGGCGGTAAGGGAATTCAAGGGGTTGGCGCTGCCGGCCCATAAGGAAAACAGGGGTCGATCGAGACATGGCAAAGCGTTGGTATTCGGTCAGCGTCCTGTCGAACTTTGAAAAAAAGGTCGCCGAGGCGATTCGTCAGGCCGTGGCCGAAAAGGCCCTTGAGGACGAGATCGAAGAAGTGCTGGTCCCGACCGAGGAAGTGATCGAGATCCGCCGCGGCAAGAAGGTGACCTCGGAGCGGCGCTTCATGCCCGGCTATGTGCTGGTGCGCATGGAGCTGTCGGACAAGACCTATCATCTGGTGAACTCGATCAACCGGGTCACCGGGTTTCTGGGCGCGCAGGGCAAGCCGATGCCGATGCGCGACGACGAAGTGAACGCGATCCTGCATCGCAGCGGCGAGGGCGGGGTCGAAGTGGCGCCGCGCAACCTGATCCGCTTTGACGTGGGTGAGAAAGTGAACGTGACCGACGGCCCGTTCGAGGGCTTTTCGGGCATGGTCGAGGAAGTGGACGAGGCGGCGAGCCGCATCAAGGTCACCGTCTCGATCTTTGGCCGGCCGACGCCGGTCGAGCTGGAATTCACGCAGGTCGCCAAGACCGCGTGATCTGTCGCGGGAGGCGCGGGCCCAAGGGCGCGCGCCGCACCGCTAAGTCGGCCCCGCCGCCCAATCACGGGCAGGGGCGTGATGATAAGGAGAGGGCCAGATGGCCAAGAAAGTTGTCGGCAGCCTCAAGCTGCAAATCAAGGCGGGTCAGGCGAACCCGTCCCCGCCCGTCGGCCCGGCCCTGGGTCAGCGCGGCATCAACATCATGGAATTCTGCAAGGCGTTCAACGCCAAGACGCAGGAAATGGAACAGGGTTCGCCCGTTCCGGTCGTGATCACCTATTACGCCGACAAGTCGTTCACCTTTGAAACCAAGACGCCCCCGGCGTCCTTCCTGCTGAAAAAGGCCGCTGGCCTGAAGCCGGTCGGCAAGCGCAACCGCGCCCGTGGTTCGGAAAAGCCCGGTCGTTCGACCGCCGGCTCCGTGACCGCCAAGCAGGTCCGCGAGATCGCCGAGATCAAGATGAAGGACCTGTCCGCGAACGACGTCGAAGCCGCGATGCAGATCATCCTCGGCTCGGCCCGTTCGATCGGCATCGAGGTGAAAGGCTAAGCTCATGGCAAAGATTTCCAAGAACAAAGCCGCCGCCCGCGCCGCCTTTGACGGCAAGTCCAACCTGTCGGTCGAAGAGGCCGTCAAGCTGGTCAAGGCCAACGTCAAGGCGAAGTTCGACGAGACCGTCGAAATCGCGATGAACCTGGGTGTCGACCCGCGTCATGCCGACCAGATGGTCCGCGGCGTGGTGACCCTGCCCAACGGCACCGGCAAGCATGTGCGCGTCGCCGTTTTCGCCCGTGGTCCCAAGGCTGACGAAGCCAAGGCCGCCGGTGCGGAAATCGTCGGTGCCGAGGACCTGCTGGAAACCATCCAGTCGGGCAAGATCGAATTCGATCGCTGCATCGCCACCCCGGACATGATGCCGCTGGTCGGTCGTCTGGGCAAGATCCTGGGCCCGCGCAACCTGATGCCGAACCCCAAGGTCGGCACGGTGACCATGGACGTCAAGGCCGCCGTCGAGGCCGCCAAGGGCGGTGAAGTTCAGTTCAAGGCCGAAAAAGCCGGTGTGGTTCATGCCGGTATCGGCAAGGCCTCGTTCGACGAAGCCAAGCTGGCCGAGAACATCCGCGCCTTTGTCGAGGCGGTGAACCGCGCCAAGCCGACCGGCGCCAAGGGCACCTATGTGAAAAAGGTCTCGATCAGCTCGACCATGGGTCCGGGCGTGTCGCTTGACCTGGCGTCGACCGCCACCGCGCAATAAGCGCATGAATTTCGCCGGGTTTTCCCGGCGGATGGCGGGGCAGAGATGCCCCGTCCTGTCCGAGACGGAGGGTGCGGACCCGATCCAACGGAAACGGTCCGCTTAATGTTCCTTCCTGAGATGGGATCAAGACCATTTTCCGGGCCCTTCGTCCGGGTGATCTTGGGACCGTCACGGACCCGCCCTGCCGCTGCATTTGCGGCGACAGGATTATGAGAGCCGGGGGGAAACCCCCATACTTGGAGTGAAACCGTGGATAGAGCGCAAAAAGAACAGGTGGTCGAAGAACTCGGCCAGATCTTTGATGCCTCTGGCGTCGTGGTGGTTGCCCACTACGAAGGAATGACGGTTGCCCAGATGCAGGACCTGCGCGCGCAGATGCGCGAAGCTGGCGGGTCCGTACGCGTTGCCAAGAACAGGCTCGCCAAGATCGCCCTGGATGGGAAGCCTTGCGCAAGCATCGCCAACTATCTGACGGGTATGACCGTGCTCGCCTATTCCGAGGATCCTGTGGCTGCTGCCAAGGTCGCGGATAAGTACGCCAAGGGGAACGACAAGTTCGTGATCCTGGGCGGTGCGATGGGTGACACGGCGCTTGACCCGGCCGGTGTGAAAGCCGTGGCCGCCCTGCCGTCGCGTGAAGAGCTTATCGCTTCGATCGTGGCCAGCATTGGCGCCCCCGCCTCGAACATCGCCGGCGCGATCGGCGCACCTGCTTCGAACATCGCGGGCATCCTTACGACTCTGGAAGAGCGCGAGGCTGCCTGAGGCAATCCCTATCCCTTCGTGGGCTTGAAACCCGACGTTGGAACACCTTAATGAAAGAACGGAAAAATGGCTGATCTGAAAAAACTCGCCGAAGAAATCGTGGGCCTGACCCTGCTGGAAGCCCAGGAACTGAAATCCATCCTGAAAGACGAATACGGCATCGAGCCGGCCGCCGGTGGCGCCGTCATGGTTGCTGGCCCGGCCGCTGGCGCGGCTGAAGCTGCCGAAGAAAAGACCGAATTCGACGTCGTTCTGACCGATGCTGGCGCGAACAAGATCAACGTGATCAAAGAAGTTCGCGGCATCACCGGTCTGGGCCTGAAAGAAGCCAAGGACCTGGTCGAAGCCGGCGGCAAAGTCAAAGAAGGCGTGTCGAAAGCCGAAGCCGAAGACATGAAGAAAAAGCTCGAAGCGGCTGGCGCCAAGGTCGAGCTGAAGTAATCGGCCGCGCACCAGATGGTGCTTGTCGATTGACTGCAAGAATTAGGCAGGGTCCGGGATATTCCCGGTCCCTGCCGAACCTGTCTTGAAGGACGGTTTCCCGGTTTTGCTCCGATAAGGGCCCCGGATCCGCAGACCTTCCTTCAGGGCATGTTCGGGGTTCGGGAGCCACGCGGTGGGACGCGCGGCACGAATTGGACCCCGCCCCTCATTCGCCGCCTTGCGCCGGTCGGGCCCCGACGACCGATGCAAGCGAAAGACGAAAGGTAAGACCCTCTATGGCGCAAGCTTATGTCGGCCAGAAACGCATCCGGCGTTATTATGGCAATATCCGTGAAGTTCTGGAAATGCCGAACCTCATCGAGGTTCAGAAGTCGTCCTATGACCTGTTCCTGCGGTCGGGCGACGCTGCGGCGCATCAGGATGGTGAAGGCATTCAGGGTGTCTTTCAATCCGTGTTCCCGATCCGGGATTTCAACGAAACCGCCACGCTGGAATTCGTGAAATACGAGCTGGAAAAGCCGAAATACGACGTCGAGGAATGCCAGCAGCGCGACATGACCTATGCCGCGCCGCTGAAGGTGACGCTGCGTCTGATCGTGTTCGATGTCGATGAGAACACCGGCGCCAAGTCGGTCAAGGACATCAAGGAACAGGATGTCTATATGGGCGACATGCCCCTGATGACGCAGAACGGGACGTTCATCGTGAACGGCACCGAGCGCGTCGTCGTCAGCCAGATGCACCGCAGCCCCGGCGTGTTCTTCGACCACGACCGCGGCAAGACCCATTCCTCGGGCAAGCTGCTGTTCGCCTGCCGCATCATTCCCTATCGCGGCTCGTGGCTGGACTTTGAATTCGACGCCAAGGATCTGGTGTTCGCGCGCATCGACCGTCGCCGCAAGCTGCCGGTAACGACGCTGCTTTATTCGCTGGGCATGGATCAGGAAGGCATCATGGATGCTTTCTATGACACCGTGGATTACAAGTTGCAGCGGGCCGGCAAGGGCAAGGATGCCGGCTGGGTCACCCGTTTCTTCCCCGAGCGCGTGCGCGGCACCCGCCCGAGCTATGATCTGGTGAACGCCGCCACCGGCGAGGTCATCACCAAGGCCGGCGACAAGGTCACCCCGCGTCTGGTCAAGCAACTGACCGAACAGGGCGATATCAACCTGTTGATGCCCTTCGACAAGATCATCGGCCGTTTCGTCGCGAAAGATATCGTCAACGGCGCCACCGGCTTCATCTATGCCGAGGCCGGGGACGAGATCACCGCCGAATACGACAAGGATGGCGAACTGTCGGGCGGTCTGCTTAAGGTTCTGTTGGACAATGACATCACCGACATTCCGGTGCTGGACATCGACCATGTGAACGTCGGTCCCTATATCCGCAATACCATGGCGGCCGACAAGAACATGAACCGCGAGCAGGCCTTGATGGATATCTACCGGGTCATGCGCCCGGGCGAGCCGCCGACGGTCGAGGCCGCCAGCACGCTGTTCAACAGCCTTTTCTTTGATGCCGAGCGTTACGACCTGTCCGCCGTGGGTCGGGTCAAGATGAACATGCGTCTTGATCTGGACGCGCCCGACACCCAGCGCACGCTGCGCCACGAGGATATCGTGGCCTGTATCCGCGGTCTGGTGGAACTGCGCGACGGCAAGGGCGAGATCGACGATATCGACCACCTCGGCAACCGCCGGGTGCGTTCGGTCGGCGAACTGATGGAAAACCAGTACCGCGTCGGTCTGCTGCGGATGGAACGCGCGATCCGCGAACGCATGTCGGGCGTCGAGATCGACACCGTCATGCCGCAGGATCTGATCAACGCCAAGCCGGCGGCGGCCGCGGTGCGCGAATTCTTCGGCTCGTCGCAGCTGTCGCAGTTCATGGACCAGACCAACCCGCTGTCCGAAGTGACCCACAAGCGCCGTCTTTCGGCGCTTGGGCCGGGCGGTCTGACGCGCGAGCGCGCGGGCTTCGAGGTTCGCGACGTTCACCCGACCCATTACGGCCGGATGTGCCCGATCGAGACCCCGGAAGGTCAGAACATCGGTCTGATCAACAGCCTCGCGACCTTTGCCCGCGTCAACAAATACGGCTTCATCGAAACCCCCTATCGCAAGGTGATCGAGGGCAAGGTGACCGATGACGTGGTCTATATGTCCGCGACCGAGGAAATGCGCCACACCATCGCCCAGGCGAACGCGACCCTCGACGAGGGTGGCAAGTTCGTGGACGAGCTGATTTCGACCCGTCAGGCGGGCGACTTCATGCTGAACCCGGTCGAGGCGGTGGACCTGATCGACGTGTCGCCGAAACAGCTGGTTTCGGTCGCCGCCGCGCTGATCCCCTTCCTTGAAAACGACGACGCCAACCGCGCCCTGATGGGCGCCAACATGCAGCGTCAGGCGGTTCCGCTTTTGCGCGCCGAGGCGCCGTTTGTCGGCACCGGCATGGAGGCGACCGTGGCCCGCGATTCCGGGGCCGCCATCATGGCGCGCCGGGGCGGCATCATCGACCAGGTCGACGCGCAGCGGATCGTTATCCGCGCGACCGAGGATCTGGGCGCGGGCGACGCCGGCGTGGACATCTATCGTCTGCGCAAGTTCAAGCGTTCGAACCAGTCCTCGACCATCAACCAGCGTCCGCTGGTCAAGGTGGGCGAGCGCGTGGTCAAGGGTCAGGTCGTCGCCGACGGTCCCTCGACCGATCAGGGCGAGTTGGCGATCGGCCGCAACGTGGTCGTGGCCTTCATGCCCTGGAACGGCTACAACTATGAGGACTCGATCCTGATTTCCGAGCGGATCCACCGCGACGACGTCTATACCTCGATCCATATCGACGAATACGAGGTCGCGGCCCGCGACACCAAGCTGGGCCCCGAGGAAATCACCCGCGACATCCCGAACGTCGGTGAAGAGGCGCTGCGCAACCTCGACGAGGCTGGCATCGTCTATATCGGCGCCGAGGTCGGACCGGGCGACATTCTGGTCGGCAAGATCACCCCCAAGGGCGAAAGCCCGATGACGCCGGAAGAAAAGCTTCTGCGCGCCATCTTCGGCGAAAAGGCCAGCGACGTGCGCGACACCTCGCTGCGTCTGCCGCCGGGGGCTTACGGCACCATCGTCGAGGTTCGCGTCTTCAACCGTCACGGCGTCGACAAGGACGAGCGTGCGTTGCAGATCGAGCGCGAGGAAGTCGAGCGTCTGGCCCGCGACCGGGACGACGAGCTGGCGATCCTTGAGCGCAACATCTATGCGCGTCTGAAAACGCTGATCATGGGCAAGGAAGTCGTCAAGGGGCCGAAAGGCATCCGTGCCGGCGCCCATGTCGATGACGATCTGCTGGGCCAGCTGTCGCGCGGTCAGTGGTGGCAGCTTGCCGTCGCCGACGAGGACACCGCCAAGGAAGTCGAGGCGCTGAACCAGCAATTCGACGCGCAGAAACGCGCGCTGGACAACCGTTTCGACGACAAGGTCGAAAAGGTCCGTCAGGGCGACGATCTGCCCCCGGGCGTGATGAAGATGGTCAAGGTGTTCGTGGCGGTGAAGCGCAAGCTTCAGGCCGGCGACAAGATGGCCGGTCGTCACGGCAACAAGGGTGTCGTGTCCAAGGTCGTGCCGATCGAGGACATGCCCTTCCTTGCCGATGGGACCGCGGTCGATATCGTGCTGAACCCGCTGGGCGTGCCGTCGCGCATGAACGTCGGTCAGATCCTTGAAACCCATATGGGCTGGGCCGCGCGCGGTCTGGGGATCAAGATCGACGAGGCGCTGGAGGCGTTCCGCAACGGTTCGGGCGACATGGCCGGCGTGCGCGATGCGATGAAGAACGGTTACGGCGACGAGATGTATGCCGAAACCTTCGAAGGCATGGCGGACGAGCAGTTGCTGGAACATGCCGGCGCCGTGCGCGCGGGCGTTCCGATTGCAACCCCGGTCTTTGACGGCGCCAAGGAAGGCGATGTCGATGACGCGCTGAAACGCGCGGGCTTCGACACTTCGGGTCAGTCCATCGTCTTTGACGGCCGCACCGGCGAGCCTTTCGCCCGCCCGGTCACCGTTGGGGTGAAATACTATCTGAAGCTGCACCACCTTGTTGACGACAAGATGCATGCCCGTTCGACCGGTCCGTATTCGCTTGTGACCCAGCAGCCGCTGGGTGGTAAGGCGCAGTTCGGTGGTCAGCGTCTGGGTGAGATGGAGGTCTGGGCTCTGGAAGCCTACGGCGCCGCCTATACCCTGCAAGAGATGCTGACGGTCAAGTCGGACGACGTGGCCGGCCGGACCAAGGTCTACGAGTCCATCGTCAAGGGCGAGGACAATTTCGAAGCCGGTGTCCCGGAATCGTTCAACGTGCTGGTCAAGGAGGTCCGGGGTCTGGGCCTCAACATGGAACTCCTGGATGCGGAGGACGAGGAGTGAGGGCGCAAGCTCTCACCCCCCATCCATCCCGTGCCCTTCATTAGGAATTGAAAATGAACCAGGAACTTGCCACCAATCCGCTGAACCCGCTGGCCCAGCCGCGGCAGTTCGACGAAATCAAGATCTCGCTGGCCTCGCCCGAAGAAATTCTGGCCTGGTCCTATGGCGAGGTGAAGAAGCCCGAAACCATCAACTACCGCACGTTCAAGCCCGAGCGTGACGGTCTGTTCTGCGCGCGTATCTTTGGCCCGATCAAGGATTACGAATGCCTGTGCGGCAAATACAAGCGCATGAAATATCGCGGCCTCGTCTGCGAGAAATGCGGCGTGGAAGTGACCCTGCAAAAGGTCCGCCGCGAGCGCATGGGCCATATCGAGCTGGCGGCGCCCGTCGCCCATATCTGGTTTCTGAAGTCGCTGCCCTCGCGCATCGGTCTGATGCTGGACATGACGCTGCGCGATCTGGAACGCATCCTCTACTTTGAAAACTATGTGGTCATCGAGCCGGGTCTGACCGACCTGACCTATGGCCAGCTTCTGACCGAAGAAGAGTTCATGGACGCGCAGGACCAGTATGGCGCCGACGCTTTCAGCGCCAATATCGGCGCCGAGGCGATCCGCGAAATGCTGGCCAATATCGACCTGGCCGCCACCGCCGAACAGCTGCGCGAAGAGCTGAAAGAGGCGACCGGTGAGCTGAAGCCGAAAAAGATCATCAAGCGGCTGAAAATCGTCGAAAGCTTCCTGGAATCGGGCAACCGTCCCGAATGGATGGTGCTGACCGTGATCCCGGTCATCCCGCCGGAACTGCGTCCGCTGGTTCCGCTGGATGGCGGCCGCTTCGCGACCTCGGACCTGAACGATCTCTATCGCCGGGTTATCAACCGCAACAACCGTCTCAAGCGGCTGATCGAGCTGCGCGCGCCCGACATCATCGTGCGCAACGAAAAGCGGATGTTGCAGGAATCGGTCGACGCGCTGTTCGACAACGGCCGTCGCGGTCGCGTGATCACGGGCAACAACAAGCGCCCGCTGAAATCGCTGTCGGACATGCTGAAAGGCAAGCAGGGCCGTTTCCGCCAGAACCTTCTGGGCAAACGCGTCGACTTCTCGGGCCGTTCGGTCATCGTGACCGGCCCCGAGCTGAAACTGCATCAATGCGGTCTGCCCAAGAAGATGGCCCTGGAGCTGTTCAAGCCCTTCATCTATTCGCGGCTTGAGGCGAAGGGGCTTTCCTCGACCGTCAAGCAGGCGAAAAAGCTGGTCGAGAAAGAGCGTCCCGAGGTCTGGGATATCCTGGACGAGGTGATCCGCGAGCATCCGGTTCTGTTGAACCGGGCGCCGACGCTGCACCGTCTGGGCATTCAGGCGTTTGAGCCGATCCTGATCGAGGGCAAGGCGATCCAGCTGCATCCGCTGGTCTGTTCGGCCTTCAACGCCGACTTCGACGGCGACCAGATGGCCGTTCACGTCCCGCTGAGCCTTGAGGCCCAGCTGGAAGCGCGCGTGCTGATGATGTCGACGAACAACGTGCTGTCGCCCGCCAACGGCGCACCGATCATCGTGCCGTCGCAGGATATGGTTCTGGGTCTGTATTACACGACCATGGAACGCGAAGGTATGAAGGGCGAGGGCATGGCCTTTGCCAATCTCGAAGAGATCGAGCACGCACTTGCCTCGGGCGAGGTGCATCTGCATGCCAAGATCACCGCGCGCCTGCCCCAGATCGACGAGAACGGCAACGAGGTGATCAAGCGTTATGAGACCACCCCGGGCCGGATCCGTCTGGGCGCCCTTTTGCCGAAGAACGCGAAAGCGCCCTTCGAGCTGGTCAACCGCCTGCTGCGCAAAAAGGACATCCAGAACGTCATCGACACGGTCTATCGCTATTGCGGCCAGAAAGAGGCGGTGATCTTCTCGGACAAGATCATGGGCCTTGGCTTCCGCGAGGCGTTCCGCGCCGGGATCTCGTTCGGCAAGGACGACATGGTCGTGCCGCCCACGAAATGGGATCTGGTCGAGGAAACCCAGGACCAGGTGAAACAGTTCGAACAGCAATATCTGGACGGTCTGATCACCCAGGGCGAAAAATACAACAAGGTCGTCGATGCCTGGTCGAAATGTAACGACCGCGTCACCGATGCCATGATGAAGACCATCTCGGCCACCAAGAAGGACGCCAATGGCGCCGAACTGGAACCGAACTCGGTCTATATGATGGCGCATTCGGGCGCACGGGGTTCGGTCAGCCAGATGAAACAGCTGGGCGGCATGCGTGGCCTGATGGCCAAGCCGAACGGCGAGATCATCGAGACGCCGATCATCTCGAACTTCAAGGAAGGTCTGACCGTTCTTGAATACTTCAACTCGACCCACGGCGCCCGTAAGGGTCTGTCGGATACCGCGTTGAAGACCGCGAACTCGGGTTACCTGACCCGCCGTCTGGTGGACGTGGCGCAGGATTGCATCATCCGTGAGCATGACTGCGGCACCGACAACGCCATCACCGCCTCGGCCGCCGTCAATGACGGCGAGGTGGTCAGCCCGCTGTCCGAGCGTGTGCTGGGCCGGACCGCGGCCGAGGACGTGCTGGTTCCGGGCGAGGATGTGGTGATCGTCCGCAAAAACGAGCTGATCGACGAGCGCAAGGCCGACGAGATCGAGGCGGCGGGCGTTCAGACCGTGCGCATCCGCTCGGCCCTGACCTGCGAATCCGAGGATGGCGTCTGTGCGCTGTGCTATGGCCGCGATCTGGCCCGTGGCACGCTGGTCAATATCGGCGAGGCTGTCGGCATCATCGCCGCGCAGTCGATCGGCGAACCCGGCACGCAGCTGACGATGCGGACCTTCCACATCGGCGGCATCGCGCAGGGCGGTCAGCAGTCCTTTATCGCCGCCGCGCAGGAAGGCGTGGTTGAGTTCCAGAACGAAAGCACGCTGGAAAACGCCAGCGGCGAGCTGATCGTGATGGCGCGCAACATGCAGCTGCACATCAAGAACGCGCAGGGCGAGACGCTGGCCAGCCACAAGCTGTTCTACGGCTCGAAGCTGTTCGTGCGCGATGGCGACGCGGTGACGCGCGGCCAGAAGATGTTCGAATGGGATCCCTATACCCTGCCGATCATCGCCGAAAAGGCGGGTGTCGCGAAATATGTCGACCTGATCACCGGGCTTTCGGTCCGCGATGAGACCGACGACGCGACCGGCATGACGCAGAAGATCGTGACGGACTGGCGCTCGGCCCCGAAAGGCAACGAGCTCAAGCCCGAGATCATCATCGTCGATGCCGATGGCGAGCCGGTGCGCAACGAACAAGGCAACCCGGTCACCTATCCGATGTCGGTCGACGCGATTTTGTCGGTCGAGGACGGGCAGGAGATCCTGGCCGGTGACGTCGTGGCGCGTATCCCGCGCGAAGGCGCCAAGACCAAGGACATCACCGGGGGTCTGCCCCGCGTGGCGGAACTGTTCGAGGCCCGTCGTCCCAAGGATCACGCCATCATCGCCGAAATCGACGGCTATGTGCGCTTTGGCAAGGACTACAAGAACAAGCGCCGCATCGCCATCGAACCCAGCGAGGACGGGCTTGAGCCGGTCGAATACATGGTGCCGAAAGGCAAGCACATCCCGGTGCAGGAAGGCGACTTCGTGCAGAAGGGTGACTATATCATGGACGGCAACCCGGCGCCGCATGACATCCTGCGCATCATGGGGATCGAGGCTCTGGCCGACTATCTCATCGACGAGGTGCAGGACGTCTATCGCTTGCAGGGCGTTAAGATCAACGACAAGCACATCGAGGTGATCGTTCGCCAGATGCTGCAAAAGATCGAGATCCTCGACAGCGGCGATACCACGCTGCTGAAGGGCGAGCATGTCGACCGCGACGAGTTCGAGGAAGAGAACGCCAAGATCGAAGCCAAGGGGGGCCGTCCGGCCTCGGGCGAGCCGGTGCTGCTGGGCATCACCAAGGCCAGCCTGCAAACCCGCAGCTTCATCTCGGCCGCCTCGTTCCAGGAAACCACCCGCGTGCTGACCGAGGCCGCCGTTCAGGGCAAGCGCGACAAGCTGGTCGGCCTCAAGGAGAACGTCATCGTCGGCCGGCTGATCCCGGCCGGGACCGGTGGCGCCACCGCCCGCGTGCGCCGCATCGCCTCGGATCGCGACAATGAGGTGATCGAGGCCCGCCGCGCCGAGGCCGAGGCCGCCGCCGTGCTGGCCGCCCCGATCGAGGTCGCGGTGACGCCCGAGGCCGTGGTCGTCGAACCCGGCAGCGAGGACTGATCGTCCCCGGACGCCTCGGGCCAAGGCCCGATGACAGAATGGAAAAGGCCCGGCCATCGCGCCGGGCCTTTTCATTTCGGGGCCCCGATCCGGGCGGGAGATGCGGCTTTCGGGACATGGCATTTGAGCCGGTATCGGCCCCCCGAAGATGGGACTGGCGTTTCCCCGCGGCCTTGCCTAACGCTTGCGAAATCGCAACCGGAGCGACCATGCGCACCCCGTTCTTGTCCACAAGCCGCCGCCTGCGTCCGAAATCAGAGCCTCCGGTGCGGGATCAGGCGATGTCGGACAATCTGCGCGGTGCGGCGCTGATGCTGATCAGCATGGCGACCTTTACCTGCAACGACGCGGTGATGAAGGCGGTGACGCAGACGCTGCCGCTTTATGAATCGGTGGCGCTGCGCGGGCTTTCGGTGCTGGTGCTGATGCTGGTCGTGGCGCGGATTCAGCAGGGGGGCGTCCGGCTTTCGGTGCCGCGTGAGGATCTTTTGCCGCTGGTGGTGCGCACCGTGGCCGATATCGCCTCGACGGTGCTTTATCTTCTGGCGCTGCGCGAGATGGCGCTGGCGGATCTTTCGGCGATCCTGCAGGCGCTGCCACTGGGGGTGACGCTGGCGGCGGGGCTGTTCTTTCACGAAAGGCTGGGCTGGCGGCGGCTTTCGGCAATCGGCGTGGGCTTTGTCGGCGTGGTCATGATCCTGCGGCCGGGAAGCGGCGCGTTCGACATCTGGTCGGTGGTCGCGCTGGCATCGATGCTGTTGATCGTGCTGCGCGATATCGTGACGCGCACCTTTTCGGCCGGGATCGGGTCCTCGACCATCGCCTTTTATGCGGCGGCGACGATCACGCTGACCGGGTTCATCCTGGGCGTGGGCGAGGAATGGCGCATGCCCGACCAGCGCGAGGCGGGCCTGCTATTGCTGTCGGCGGGGTTTCTGACTGCGGGCTATATCACGGCGGTGGCGACCATGCGCGTGGGCGAGATTTCCCTGATCGCGCCGCTTCGCTATACCTCGCTGGTCTGGGCGATCGTGCTGGGGCTTGTCATATTCGGCGAATGGCCCGATCTGTGGACATGGCTGGGCTCGGTGCTGGTCGTGGGCGCGGGGCTTTACACGATCCTGCGCGAACAGAGTGTGAAAGGGTGATTTGTCATGCGTGTGCAGATGCTGGGACTGTGTCGTTTCTCATATCTGGGCGGCGGCGGCTATCAGGTGGGCCATGACAGCATCGACGCGCGCCGGGCCTTTCTTTATCACCCGGACCGTCTGGCGCGGCGCTGGTTCTGGTTCGAGAACGTCACGCTGCCGGCCTATCTGGCGCAAAGCGATCCCGATTTCACGCTGGTGATCATGACCGGTCCCGACCTGCCCGAACCCTATCTGGGCAAGCTGCATGATCTTGCGCGCGATGTGGCGCAGATCAAGCTGGAACTGATCCCGCCGATGGAGGAACACACCGCCGCCTGCATGGCCGCCGTGGCGCCGCATATGGATGCGAAAGCCGAGGTGATCGGGCATTTCCGACAGGATGACGACGACGCCGTTGCCTTTGATTTCATCAAGCAGGCGCGCAAGGATTTCGCGCTGATGCGGCGGCTCTGGCGCAATCGGGGGCGGCTTTGCTGTGACTATTCGCGGGGGGTGATCCTGAAGGGCACGGGGCAGGGGGTCACGGTCGAGCCGTGGATCGTCTATAATACCGGCATCGCCCAGCCGATCTATCTGCCGCCGGAATTGCAGCGCACGGCGGTGCATTTCCAGCATTGGAAGGTGGGGCTGTCGATGCCCAACGTGATGATGACCGGGCCGGTGATGTTCGCCCGTTTCCTGCATCACGACAATGACTCGGGGGCGATCGGCGCCGGCTATCGCTGGCCGGCCGAGGGCGAGAACTGGGAAAAGCTTCTGGCCAAGCGGTTCCGCATCGACCTTGCGGCGCTGGATCGCGGGGCGCGGGGCTTTGGCCTTCCCGGTGCGGCGCGCGCGCGCTGGGGCACCTGACCCGGCGGGCGGGGACGGGCGCGGCGCGCCATGCGGGGCCGGGCGGGCAAAGGGCAGGGCTGTTGACTCACCCCGGAAATCGCCATATACGCCCCTCACCCAGCGGGTAACCGCTTGGGATCCAGAACCTCATTGGTCTGATCCGGGCCGCTATCGCCTTGATCCTCTGGTAATTTTACCCGTCCTTCCCCTTTTCGGGGCAGGGTGGGCCGTGGCGTCTCACGATTCGCGTGGGACGCTGTCGAGAAGTGGCGCAGCACATCGCTGCGAGTATTGACGAAAGCAAGACGGGGAACCGAATGCCGACGATCCAACAGCTGATCCGCAAACCGCGGCAGCCCAAAGTGCAGCGCTCGAAGTCGCAGCACCTTCAAGGATGCCCGCAAAAGCGTGGTGTCTGCACGCGCGTCTATACCACGACGCCGAAAAAACCGAACTCCGCTATGCGTAAGGTCGCCAAGGTGCGCCTGACGAATGGCTTCGAGGTCATCTCCTACATTCCGGGCGAAAAGCACAACCTCCAGGAACACAGCGTCGTGCTGATCCGTGGCGGCCGGGTAAAAGACCTTCCGGGTGTCCGTTATCACATCCTGCGCGGTGTGCTGGATACCCAAGGCGTCAAAGACCGTCGTCAGCGTCGTTCGAAATACGGCGCGAAGCGTCCGAAGTAAGGAGATCAGCACATGTCTCGTCGTCACGCCGCTGAAAAGCGCGAAGTTCTGCCCGACGCCAAATTTGGCGATCGCGTGCTGACCAAGTTCATGAACAACCTGATGGTTGATGGCAAGAAATCGGTTGCCGAGCGCATCGTCTACAGCGCCCTCGACCGCGTTCAGGGCAAGCTCAAGCGCGAGCCCATCGAGGTGTTCCACGAAGCCCTCGACAACGTGAAACCCTCGGTCGAGGTGCGTTCGCGCCGCGTCGGTGGTGCCACCTACCAGGTCCCGGTCGAGGTTCGCCCGACCCGCCGCGAGGCTCTGGCCATCCGCTGGCTGATCACCGCCGCGAAAAACCGCAACGAGCACACGATGGAAGAGCGCCTTGCCGGCGAGCTTGCCGATGCCGTCAACGGTCGCGGCACCGCCGTGAAGAAGCGCGAAGATACCCACAAGATGGCCGACGCCAACAAGGCGTTCAGCCACTACCGCTGGTAACCGGAAGGAAGGCCCTTTATGGCACGCGAATATCCGCTGGAGCGCTATCGGAACTTCGGCATCATGGCCCACATCGATGCCGGCAAGACCACCACGACCGAGCGCATCCTGTTCTATACCGGCAAGAACCACAAAATGGGCGAGACGCATGACGGCGCCTCGACCATGGACTTCATGGAACAGGAAGCCGAGCGCGGGATCACCATTTCCTCCGCTGCGACCTCGACCTTCTGGCAGAAGCACGAAGACCCGGAATTCACCCCGGATCAGGCCGAGCGCTGCCGCTTCAACATCATCGACACCCCCGGCCACGTCGACTTCACCATCGAAGTCGAACGCTCGCTGGCGGTTCTGGACGGCGCGATCTGCCTTCTGGACGGCAACGCCGGTGTCGAGCCGCAGACCGAAACCGTGTGGCGTCAGGCTGACCGCTACAAGGTTCCGCGCATCGTGTTCGTCAACAAGATGGACAAGATCGGCGCCGACTTCTTCAAGTGCGTCCACATGATCAAGGACCGCACCGGCGGCATCCCCTGCCCGATCGCCCTGCCGATCGGCGCCGAGGACACGCTGGAAGGCATCGTCGACCTGATCAAGATGGAAGAATGGGTGTGGAAGGGTGAAGACCTCGGCGCAAGCTGGGTTCGTCAGCCGATCCGGGCCGAGCTTCAGGACGTCGCCGAAGAATGGCGCGGCAAGATGATCGAACTGGCCGTCGAGCAAGACGACGACGCCATGGAAGCCTATCTTGAGGGCAACGAGCCCGACGAGGCGACGCTGCGCCGGCTGATCCGCAAGGGCACGCTGTCGCTGTCGTTCTTCCCGGTCATGGCCGGCTCGGCGTTCAAGAACAAGGGCGTGCAGCCGCTGCTGAACGCTGTCGTGGATTTCCTGCCCGCTCCGACGGACGTTCCGGCCTATGTCGGCTTCGCCCCCGGTGACGAGACCGAAACCCGCAACATCGAGCGTCATGCCTCGGACAGCGACCCGTTCTCGGCGCTGGCCTTCAAGATCATGAACGACCCCTTCGTCGGCTCGCTGACCTTTACCCGCATCTATTCGGGCGCTCTGAAAAAGGGCGACCAGATGATGAACTCGACCAAAGGCAAGCGCGAGCGCGTTGGCCGCATGATGATCATGCACGCCATCAACCGCGAGGAAATCGAGGAAGCTTTCGCCGGCGACATCATCGCGCTGGCGGGTCTGAAGGAAACCACCACGGGTGACACGCTGTGCGACCCGGCCAAACCGGTGGTTCTGGAAACCATGACCTTCCCCGAGCCGGTGATCGAGATCGCCGTCGAGCCGAAATCGAAAGCCGACCAGGAAAAGATGGGCCTCGCCCTTCAGCGCCTGGCTGCCGAAGACCCGTCCTTCCGTGTCGAAACCGATATCGAATCGGGCCAGACCATCATGAAGGGCATGGGCGAACTTCACCTCGACATCCTGGTCGACCGCATGAAGCGCGAGTTCAAGGTCGAGGCGAATATCGGCGCCCCGCAGGTGGCTTATCGCGAGACCATCTCGAACGAGGCCGAGATCGACTATACGCACAAGAAACAGACCGGTGGTACCGGCCAGTTCGCGCGTATCAAGCTGGTCATCACTCCGACCGAGCCGGGCGAAGGTTATTCGTTCGAGTCGAAGATCGTCGGTGGTGCGGTGCCCAAGGAATACATTCCGGGCGTCGAAAAAGGCATCAAGTCGGTCATGGATTCGGGCCCGCTGGCTGGCTTCCCGGTGATCGACTTCAAGGTCGCGCTGATCGACGGTGCGTTCCACGACGTCGACTCGTCGGTTCTCGCCTTCGAGATCGCTGCCCGTGCCGGTATGCGTGAAGGTCTGAAAAAGGCCGGCGCCAAGCTGCTGGAACCGATCATGAAGGTCGAAGTCGTGACGCCGGAAGAATATACCGGTTCGATCATCGGCGACCTGACCAGCCGTCGTGGCATGGTCCGTGGTCAGGACAGCCGCGGCAACGCCAACGTCATCGACGCGATGGTGCCGCTGGCCAATATGTTCGGCTACATCAACAACCTGCGCTCGATGTCCTCGGGCCGCGCGGTGTTCACGATGCAGTTCGACCATTACGAGGCCGTGCCGCAGAACATCTCGGACGAGATCCAGAAGAAATACGCCTAATCGGGATGGCGGGGGTGACCCCGCCTCTCCATTCAGAACATCAGAATCCAAGGAGCCCTGCTTATGGCAAAGGCAAAGTTTGAACGTACGAAACCGCACGTCAACATTGGTACGATTGGTCACGTTGACCACGGCAAGACGACGCTGACGGCTGCGATCACGAAGTATTTCGGCGAATTCCGTGCGTATGACCAGATTGACGGCGCGCCGGAGGAAAAGGCTCGCGGGATCACGATTTCGACCGCGCATGTGGAATACGAATCGGATGCGCGTCACTATGCGCATGTGGACTGCCCCGGGCACGCGGACTATGTGAAGAACATGATCACGGGTGCTGCGCAGATGGACGGCGCGATCCTGGTGGTGAACGCGGCTGACGGCCCGATGCCGCAGACGCGCGAGCACATTCTTCTGGGCCGTCAGGTGGGGATCCCCTACATGGTCGTTTACCTGAACAAGGTCGACCAGGTTGACGACGAAGAGCTGCTGGAACTGGTCGAGATGGAAGTGCGCGAGCTGCTGTCCAGCTACGACTATCCCGGCGACGATATTCCGATCATCAAGGGCTCGGCTCTGGCGGCGATGGAAGGGCGTGACCCCGAGATCGGCGAGAACTCGATCCGCGCGCTGATCGCGGCGGTCGACGAATACATCCCGACGCCCGAGCGTGCGATCGACCAGCCCTTCCTGATGCCGATCGAAGACGTGTTCTCGATCTCGGGTCGTGGTACGGTTGTGACCGGCCGTGTCGAGCGTGGCGCGGTGAACGTCGGCGACGAACTGGAAATCGTGGGCATCCGCGACACCAAGAAAACGACCTGCACGGGCGTGGAAATGTTCCGCAAGCTGCTGGATCGCGGTGAGGCTGGCGACAATATCGGCGCGCTGCTGCGCGGTGTGGATCGTGACGGCGTCGAGCGCGGTCAGGTTCTGTGCAAGCCGGGTTCGGTGAAGCCGCACACGAAGTTCGAAGCCGAGGCCTATATCCTGACCAAGGAAGAAGGCGGCCGTCACACGCCGTTCTTCGCGAACTATCGTCCGCAGTTCTATTTCCGCACGACGGACGTGACCGGGACGGTGAACCTTCCTGCCGGGACCGAGATGGTGATGCCGGGCGACAACCTGAAGTTCGAGGTCGAGCTGATCGCGCCGATCGCGATGGAAGAAAAGCTGCGCTTCGCGATCCGCGAAGGCGGCCGCACGGTCGGCGCGGGTGTCGTGTCGAAGATCCTGGCGTAATTCCCGACCGGGGATGACGGGATGATCGCAAGACGCGCCTGCTGAGGCCTGTCGAAGATCCTCGCGTCATGCCCGCGAAGGGGATGACCCGCAGACAATCATCGAGTGATCGCGCAAGCGATATCGTGATGGAAAGGCCGCCCCAAAAGGGCGGCCTTTTTCCGCAGAAAAAGGGGGGGCTATTCGGCAATAGTTCGCAACTATTCGGGATCTGCGGGAATAAAGTCACCGAAATGTCGTAATCCCGTCATGATGCCAAAGGGAGCACGACCATGAGCAAGAAGAAAAAGAACAAATCAGCCGGGTCGGAGGATCTTCGGCAAGCCGAGGCACCGGAGCCTGTCCCCCCACAGGATTTGGTGCCCCCTCCATCCGCCGACGCCGAAGAGACCATCATCGATCCGGCAGCGGGCGATGCCCGGGCCCCCGCCGGTTCCGCCCCGGATCCCGGTGCCGCAACCGCCCCCGATATCGAGCTTGGGCAGGTTTCGATCCCGGCGGCGGAACCGGTGGCGAGCCATGTCCCGGATGATGCGGCCCAAATGCCGGAAGCGACCGAGCCCGCCGCCATGCCACCAGGGGACGACGCCGCCACACCCGATGCCGCGTCCGAGGGCAAGACCGGCAAGGAGAAACCGCCCGGATCCTCGAAGGCGATCGAGACGCTGTTTCGCAATGCCATCCGCGCCGAGCTTGAGATCATCGCGCTGGCCGCCACCAAGGCCAATATCATGATCTCGCTGAACGGGCTGATCATCTCGGCCCTGATGATTTCGGGGGCGTTCATCTTTTCGTCGACGGCGGCCTTTCTGTTGCCGGCGGGGGTGTTTCTGCTGACGGCGGCGGCCTCGATCTTTTTTGCGCTGCTGGCGGCCTCGCCGGAGCGGGCGGGCCTGTTCACGGCGCTGCGGGACTGGGCGCTGGCGGTCTGGCGTAAAGAGGCGCGGCTCGCGGATCTGCGCGACTATCTGCGCCGCAATGCCGCCCCGCCACAGGACGGCGCGCCCAACCTGTTGATCTATGAACAGCGGGTGACGCTGAGCCGGGACGAGCATTGGCAGCGCATGCAGATCCTCTTGCGCGACCGCCAGGAAATCTATCACCAGATGAGCGATCAGCTTTACTGGCTGGGGCTGATGGCCGAGCGGAAATTCCGCATGCTCGACCTGTCCTATACGATCTTTCGCTGGGGCCTGCTGGCCTCGGTCCTGACGTTTTTCAGCGTCAAATCGGTGATCGGTCTGTTCCCGGGCCTGTCGGGCGAGCCGGTGACGCGGCTGCGCAATGTCGGCATCGCCGAGTTCACCGATACCTATGAACCCTCGGCCGTGCAGCAGCTGACCGATGGCCGCATCCTTGTGGTCGAGGACGAGGCCGCCCGCGCCATGAGCGTGATGGAGATATCCCCCGATGGCAGTCTGGTCGAGAACGCCGCCAATGACGTCAAGATCACCCGCGCCTTTGGCCGCAAGCTGAGCGATCTTGAGGGGCTGTCGGTCGATGACGAAGGCCATCTTTACACCATCACCTCGCATTCGCGCACCAATGACGGCGAGAGAAAGCCGGATCGCGAACAGCTGCTGCGGTTCCGCATTTCCGGCAATCAGGTCGGCGATATCGTCGCCCATACCACGCTGCGCGACGAGCTTGAGGCCGACGAAACGCTCAAGACGCGGATCCGCGACATGGCCAGCGAAGAGGTCGAGTTCGACAAGCTCAATATCGAGGGCCTGTCGTATCACAAAGAGGCCGGGCACCTGCTTTTGGGGCTGCGCGAGCCGATGGTGGCGGGGCGTTCGCTGATCGTCACCATCACCAATCCCGAGGACATGTTCGAACGCGATGCCGCGCCCCGGTTCGGAACGCCCGTGCTTTTGGATCTGCAAGGCGGCGGCATCCGCGCGCTGAGCCACGATCCGGTTCTGCAAAGCTTTCTGATCGTCAACGAAATCGAGGGCTATGAGGGCAACCGCTATTCGCAGCTCTGGTCCTGGTCGGGCGATGCGGCGGCCCCGCCCGAGCCGGTGGCGCTGCCCGATATCATCAATCTCAACAATGTGGAATCGATCGACTCGATCGTCATCGGGGGCGAGCCGCGCCTGCTTTTGATGAGCGATGAGGGGAATGAAAAGAAGAACCGCCCCGCGCGCTATATGATGCTGGAATACGATCAGCTGGGCCGCTAGGCTGGTCTGGCGGGACCGGGCAGGGGCCGCGAAACGGCCCTTGACTTGGGGGCGCGGATCGGGCAAAGCCTGCCGCGTCGCAGCCGGTATCGCGAATATCACAAGAATCGGTTGCATTGTGCCGGGTCGCCCGTAAGCGGGCGGCCTGCACTGTTTTTGCGGTTCGACGCTGGCGATGCGTGGTGTGTCGTCAGCCTCTCAACTGAAACTCCCCGTGAGAGGGATGACTGATGCAAGGTCAAAACATCCGCATCCGCCTGAAAGCGTTTGATTATCGCGTTCTGGATGCAAGCACGCAGGAAATCGTGAACACCGCCAAGCGCACCGGCGCCCAGGTTCGTGGTCCGATCCCGCTGCCCAACAAGATCGAGAAATTCACCGTTCTGCGCGGTCCGCATATCGACAAGAAATCCCGCGACCAGTGGGAAATCCGCACGCACAAGCGTCTGCTGGACATCGTCGATCCGACCCCCCAGACCGTTGACGCCCTGATGAAGCTCGACCTCGCCGCCGGCGTTGACGTCGAAATCAAGGTGTAAGGAGGCCCCCATGCTGCGGACTGGTGTAATCGCCAAGAAGCTGGGCATGACCCGGCTGTTTCTGGAAGACGGGCGTCAGGTGCCCGTGACCGTTCTGCACGTCGATAACGTGCAGGTCATCGCTCAGCGCACCGTCGAAACCGACGGCTATGTCGCGCTGCAGCTCGGCGCGGGCGAGGCGAAAGCCAAGCGCGTGACCGGCGCCATGCGCGGCCATTTCGCGAAAGCGAACGTGGCCCCCAAGCGCAAGATCGCGGAATTCCGCGTTGCCGCCGAAAACCTGGTCGAAGTGGGCGAGGAAATCATCGCCGACCACTACTTCGCGGGTCAGTATGTCGACATCGCCGGCACCTCGATCGGTAAAGGCTTTGCCGGTGCGATGAAGCGCCACAACTTCGGTGGTCTGCGCGCCTCGCACGGCGTGTCGATCAGCCACCGTTCGCACGGTTCGACCGGCCAGTGCCAGGACCCCGGCAAGGTGTTCAAGGGCAAGAAAATGGCGGGTCATCTGGGTGCCGTTCGCGTCACCACGCAGAACCTGCAAGTCGTGCGCACCGATGCCGACCGTGGCCTGATCATGGTCAAGGGTTCGGTTCCGGGCTCGAAAGGTGGCTGGGTCACCATCAAGGACGCCGTGAAGAAGCCGCTGGCTGAAACCACGATCTTCCCCGCCGCGACCCGTTCGAAAGCCAAGGAAGCCGCGCGTCTGGCCGAAGAAGCCGCCGCTGCCGCCGCCGCCGAGGAAGAAGCCGCCCGCAAGGCCGCCGCTGAAGCCGAAGCCGCTGCGCAGGCCGCCGCTCTGGCCGAGGCCGAAGCTTCGATCGCTGCTGACAGTGCCGCCGAAGGCGATGCCGCGCCCGAAGGAGAAAGCAAATGAAACTCGGTGTGATCACCCTCGATTCCGGCAAAGCCGGTGATATCGACCTGAGCGATGACATCTTCGGGCTTGAGCCGCGCGCCGATCTGCTGCACCGCGTTGTCCGCTGGCAGCGCGCCAAGGCACAGGCCGGCACCCATTCGGTGCTGGGCAAGTCGGATGTCAGCTACTCGACCAAGAAGATCTATCGCCAGAAAGGCACCGGCGGCGCCCGCCACGGTTCCCGCAAGGCTCCGATCTTCCGTCACGGTGGTGTCTACAAGGGTCCGACCCCGCGCAGCCACGCCTTTGACCTGCCCAAGAAAGTCCGGGCGCTTGGCCTCAAGCATGCTCTGTCGGCGAAAGTCGCTGCGGGCGAGCTGGTCATCGTGGACAGCCTGAACATCGCCGAAGGCAAGACCTCGGTCGTCGCCAAGGCGGTCAAGGAAAACGGCTGGAAGCGCGTTCTGGTCATCGACGGTGCCGAAGTGAACGAAAACTTCGCCCGCGCCGCCCGCAACCTGGAAGGGGTGGACGTGCTGCCCTCGATGGGTGCCAACGTCTATGACATCCTGCGCCGTGACACGCTGGTGCTCACCCGCGCCGGGGTCGAAGCTCTGGAGGCTCGTCTGAAATGACCACGAAGCCCGAACATTACGACGTGATCGTCAAGCCGCTGATCACCGAGAAAGCGACGCTGGTGTCCGACGCCAACGCCTATGTCTTTCAGGTGACCAAGGACGCGAACAAGCCCGCCATCAAAGAGGCGGTCGAGGCGCTTTTCAACGTCAAGGTGAAAGCGGTCAACACCACGATCACCAAAGGCAAGACCAAGCGTTTCCGCGGCCGCCCCGGCGTCCGTTCGGACGTGAAAAAGGCCTATGTGACGCTGGAAGCTGGCAACAGCATCGACGTCGCGACCGGTCTCTGATAAGACACCGCGAATCGACGGCCCCGCCAGCGGGGCCGTTACCTTTTGATTGAAACGGACCACTCACGGTCCAAAGCAACGGAAGACAGAAAGCATGGCACTCAAGTCGTATAAACCGACGACGCCTGGCCAGCGTGGGCTGGTTCTGATCGACCGTTCGGAGCTTTGGAAAGGGCGCCCGGTCAAATCCCTCACTGAGGGTCTGACCAAGAACGGCGGCCGGAACAACACCGGACGGATCACGATGCGCCGCAAGGGCGGCGGGGCGAAGCGTCTTTATCGCATCGTCGACTTCAAACGCACCAAGTTCGATGTTCCGGCGACGGTCGAGCGGATCGAATACGATCCCAACCGCACCGCCTTTATCGCGCTGATCAAATACGAAGACGGCGAGCTGGCCTATATCCTGGCCCCGCAGCGTCTGGCCGTTGGCGATGCCGTCATCGCCGGCGCCAAGGTCGACGTGAAGCCCGGCAACGCCATGCCCTTTAGCGGCATGCCGATCGGTACCATCGTCCACAACGTCGAGCTGAAGCCCGGCAAGGGCGGCCAGATCGCGCGTTCGGCCGGCACCTATGCCCAGTTTGTCGGTCGCGACGGCGGCTATGCGCAGATCCGCCTGTCTTCGGGCGAGCTGCGTCTGGTGCGTCAGGAATGCATGGCCACCATCGGCGCCGTGTCGAATTCGGACCATTCGAACCAGAACCTCGGCAAAGCCGGCCGCAACCGCCACAAGGGCATCCGCCCGAGCGTCCGCGGTGTGGCCATGAACCCGATCGACCACCCGCATGGTGGTGGTGAGGGCCGGACCTCGGGTGGCCGTACGCCGGTGACCCCGTGGGGTAAGGACACCAAGGGTAAGCGGACCCGCAGCAACAAGACGACCGACAAGTATATCCTGCGGTCGCGTCACGCGAAGAAGGGGCGTTAATCCATGGCACGTTCAGTTTGGAAGGGCCCCTTTGTCGACGCCTATGTGCTTCGCAAAGCCGAGAAAGCCCGCGAATCCGGCAAGTCGGATGTCATCAAGATCTGGTCGCGTCGTTCGACCATTCTGCCGCAATTCGTCGGCCTGACCTTCGGCGTCTATAACGGTCACAAGCACATCCCGGTCAACGTGACCGAAGAGATGATCGGCCAGAAGTTCGGTGAATATTCGCCGACGCGGACCTATTACGGTCACGCCGCCGACAAGAAAGCGAAAAGGAAGTAAGCCATGGGTAAGGAACAGAATCCGCGCCGCGTGGCGGATAACGAGGCGTTCGCGAAGACCAAGATGCTTCGCACTTCGCCGCAGAAGCTGAACCTGGTCGCGGCGCTGATCCGCGGCAAGAAGGTGGACAAGGCTCTGGCCGATCTGACCTTCTCGCATAAGCGCATCGCCGGCGACGTGAAGAAATGTCTTCAGTCGGCCATCGCCAATGCCGAGAACAACCATAACCTCGATGTCGACAATCTTGTCGTCGCCGAGGCCTGGGTCGGCAAGAACCTGGTCATGAAGCGGGGTCGCCCGCGCGCCCGTGGTCGTTACGGCAAGATCATGAAGCCGTTTTCGGAAATCACCATCAAGGTGCGTCAGGTCGAGGAGCGCGCGTAATGGGTCAGAAAGTTAACCCCATCGGGATGCGTCTTCAGGTCAACCGTACCTGGGACAGCCGCTGGTATGCGGATGACAAGGACTACGGCAACCTGTTGCTGGAAGACCTGAAAATCCGTGACTTCATCCACAAAGAAGCCAAGCAGGCCGGCGTCAGCCGCGTCATCATCGAGCGTCCGCACAAAAAGTGCCGCGTCACGATCTATGCCGCGCGCCCGGGTGTCATCATCGGCAAAAAAGGCGCCGATATCGAAACCCTGCGCAAGAAGCTGGCGAATTTCACCGATTCGGAACTGCACCTCAACATCGTTGAAGTCCGCAAGCCCGAGCTGGACGCCCAGCTGGTGGCCGAGTCGATCGCCCAGCAGCTTGAGCGCCGCGTCTCGTTCCGTCGCGCCATGAAGCGCGCGGTGCAGAACGCCATGCGCATGGGCGCCCTTGGTATCCGTGTGAATGTCGGCGGCCGTCTCGGCGGCGCCGAAATCGCCCGCACCGAATGGTATCGCGAAGGCCGTGTGCCGCTGCACACCCTGCGCGCCGACATCGACTATGCGCTGTCGGAAGCCACGACCCCCTACGGGATCATCGGTGTGAAGGTCTGGATCTTCAAAGGCGAGATCATGGAGCATGACCCGCAGGCCCGCGACCGCCGCGCCACCGAGGCGCAGGATGGTCCGTCGCCGCGTGGTCCGCGTCGTGACCGCGACGCGCGCTAAGGAGAAGAAGAGATGCTGCAACCGAAACGGACGAAGTTCCGCAAACAGCACAAGGGCCGCATTCACGGCGAAGCCAAGGGCGGGTTCAACCTGAACTTTGGTTCCTACGCCCTGAAGGCCACCGAGCCCGAGCGCGTCACCGCCCGCCAGATCGAAGCGGCCCGCCGCGCGATCACCCGCCACATGAAGCGTCAGGGCCGGGTCTGGATCCGGATTTTCCCGGACGTGCCGGTTTCCTCGAAACCGACCGAAGTGCGGATGGGTAAAGGTAAAGGTTCGGTCGATTACTGGGCGGCCCGGGTCCATCCCGGCCGGATCATGTTCGAGATCGACGGCGTGAACGACACCATTGCCCGCGAGGCCCTGCGCCTTGGTGCGCAGAAGCTGCCGGTTCTGACCCGCATCGTCGCGCGCGAAGACTGGTAAGACAGGCCGGGGACCATCCCCGAGCCCAAAATTTCGATGCCCCGCCAGTTCCGCTGGCGGGGCATTTCCGTTGATCTGTGATCCATTGACCCGTGATGCGGCGCGGGACGCATGAAAAAACCCCGGACGACCTGCGCCCGGGGTTCGGATTTTGCTTTATTGCCGAAATCAGCCGGTGATGACCCGGATCGCGTCGGCCGGAACGCCGGTCGCACCGGACAGGCGGACATTGAGCGTCATTTCCTGGGTTTCGCTGGCGGAGACGGCGTCATAGCTGAGGATGACGGTGGTCCCGTTATCGTCTTCTGTGACCTCGTAGCCGGTATAGGTGAGTTGGGCGGCCTGGCCGTTCAGCGTGGCCGTTTCGCCATTATGCGTTGTCGGGTCGATGGTCAGGATGTCGTTCTGTGCATCGAAATCCGAGACGAGCAGGATCTCTTGATCGCCATCAAACACGTATCCGTTGCCGCTTTCGGTGTCGATCTCGACATTATCCGCAGCGATCGTCAGGTTCACCTCATCCGCGCCGTCCCCGGTGCTGACAGGAGCGCCCGACGCGCTTATGCCGACCTCCATATGGGCGTTGATGACATCGTCTCCGTTGCCGGCATCGATGCGGTTACCTTCTTCCCAGCCGCGGTGGGTGTCGTCGTAGTTGATGGTGTCGTTGCCTTCGCCACCCAGGACGACCGACGAAATGGGCGTGACGTTCAAGACGTCATCGCCCGCTCCACCGTCGGTGACCCCGCCATATGCGTCTGTCACGGTAAGAACGTCGTCGCCGTCCTCGCCATAAGCTTCAAAGCCGGGATCCGCGACGACAGTGTCATCGCCCGCACCCGCATGCACGGAATAATAGTCGTCGGCACTATCCCCGAGCAGGGTCGGGGTGATCATGTCATCGCCCTCGGTGCCCGTGACAGTACCGGTCTCGAGGTCGAGGGTCAGACCCTCGGAGTTTTCGACGTCGGGATCGGTGCCTGTGTCGGTACCGGTGTCGGTACCTGTATCGGTGCTGTCCGAACCGTTGTCGTCATCGTCGTTATTGTCGAAAGCTGCAATTCCCAGAACCGCGGCTAGAATGCCGCCGACGGCCAAAGTAACTGGATCCATGTTCGCACTCGGAAATGTTGATTAGGAAATTCGATGATAACGGGTATGTGATCCTGTGCAAGTCATTGCCGACCTTTGGCGCGGGGCGAGAAATGCCTTGTCTTTGCCGGGAAATGCGCCTATAGGCACGGCTTCATCACGAAACTCCACCGGAATCAGGGTGGCCCTGCGATGCAGGGGCTCTCCGGTGATGTTGAAAGGAACAGGCGCATGAAAGCGCAGGAACTGAAAGACAAGACGCCCGATCAGCTGAAAGAACAGCTGCTGGCGCTGAAAAAGGAAGCGTTCAACCTGCGCTTCCAGCAGGCTACCGGCCAGCTCGAATCGACCGCCCGCATGCGCGCCGTCCGTCGTGACGTTGCCCGTGTGAAAACCATTCTGAACCAGAAAGCGGCAGCTGCCGCGGCGTCGAACTAAGGAGCCAGGTCCATGCCCAAACGCATCCTGCAAGGCAAGGTCGTCAGCGACAAGAACGAACAGACCGTCACCGTTCTGGTCGAGCGTCGCTTCAAGCATCCGCTGCTGCACAAGACCGTGCGGTCGTCCAAGAAATACCGCGCCCATGACGCGGATAACCAGTTCAAGGTCGGTGACACCGTGCGCATCATCGAATGCGCGCCGATCTCGAAAACCAAGCGCTGGACCGTTCTGACCGACGCGTCGGTCTGATCCAGACTTAATCGAAACCCTGGGGCCGGTTCTGTCGGTCCCCAAAGGTCGGGAGTAACCCTATGATCCAGATGCAGACCAATCTGGATGTCGCTGACAACTCCGGCGCTCGCCGGGTGCAGTGCATCAAGGTCCTGGGTGGTTCGCACCGTCGCTATGCGTCGGTGGGCGACATTATCGTCGTCTCCGTCAAGGAAGCCATCCCGCGCGGCCGCGTGAAGAAAGGTGACGTCCGCAAGGCCGTCGTCGTGCGCACCGCCAAAGAAGTGAAGCGTGAAGACGGCACCTCGATCCGTTTTGACCGCAACGCCGCCGTCATCCTGAACAACCAGGGCGAACCGGTCGGTACGCGGATCTTCGGGCCGGTGGTTCGTGAGCTGCGCGCCAAGAACTTCATGAAGATCATCTCGCTTGCGCCGGAGGTGCTGTGATGGCTGCGAAGCTCAAAAAGGGCGACAAGGTCGTCGTGCTGGCCGGCAAGGACAAAGGCAAGCAGGGCGAAATCACCGCCGTGTTCCCGAAAGAGAACAAAGCGGTCGTTGACGGCGTCAACATCGCCATCCGTCACCAGCGCCAGACCCAGACCGCGCAGGGCGGCCGCGTGGCGAAAGCCATGCCGATCGACCTGTCGAACCTCTCGCTGATGGACAAGAACGGCAAAGCGACCCGCGTCGGCTTCCGCATGGAAGGCGACAAGAAGGTCCGTTTCGCCAAGACCACGGGGGACCTGATCTGATGCTGGACCAAGCCACCTATCAGCCGCGCCTCAAGACGCTGTTCAAGGACAAGATTCGTGCGGCGCTGAAGGAAGAATTCGGCTACAAGAACGACATGCAGATCCCCAAGCTGGACAAGATCGTCCTGAACATGGGCATCGGCGAAGCCGTGAAAGACACCAAAAAGGTCAAGCAAGGCGCTGAAGAGCTGTCGCTGATCGCGGGTCAGAAGGCTGTCATCACCAAAGCCAAGAACTCGATCGCGGGTTTCCGCGTCCGCGAGGAAATGCCGCTGGGCGCGAAAGTGACCCTGCGCGGCGACCGGATGTATGAATTCCTTGATCGTCTGATCAACATCGCGCTGCCCCGCGTCCGCGACTTCCGCGGCGTCAAGGGCACCTCTTTCGACGGCCGCGGCAACTATGCCATGGGTCTGAAAGAGCACATCGTGTTCCCGGAAATCAACTTCGACAAGGTCGACGAAGTTCTGGGGATGGATATCATCATCTGCACCACCGCGCCGACCGACGCGGAAGCGAAAGCGCTGTTGAAGCATTTCAACATGCCGTTCAACAGCTGATCGCGGAGGGAAGAAGATATGGCTAAGAAATCCATGGTCGAACGCGAGCTCAAGCGCGAGCGTCTGGTTCAGAAATACGCCGCCAAGCGCGCCGCCCTGAACGAGGTCATCCACGACCAGTCCCGCCCGATGGAAGAGCGCTTCAAGGCCAGCCTGAAACTGGCTGAACTGCCGCGCAATTCCTCGGCCACGCGTCTGCACAACCGGTGCCAACTGACCGGCCGTCCGCATGCGTATTACCGTAAACTGAAACTGTCGCGGATCATGCTGCGCGAGCTGGGCTCGTTCGGTCAGATCCCCGGCATGGTCAAATCGAGCTGGTAAGGGGGCAATATGTCGATGAACGATCCTCTCGGCGATATGCTGACCCGCATCCGCAACGCGCAGATGCGTGGCAAATCGACCGTCCGCACGCCGGCCTCCAAGCTTCGCGCCTGGGTTCTGGACGTGCTGAAAGCCGAAGGCTACATCCGTGGCTATGAGCCCGTCACCTCGGCCGCCGGCCATGACGAGCTGGAAATCAGCCTGAAATATTTCGAAGGCACCCCGGTCATCCGTGAACTGGCCCGCGTTTCCAAACCCGGCCGTCGCGTTTATGCCGGCGCCAAGGAAATCCCGCAGGTCCGCAACGGTCTTGGTGTTTCCATCGTCTCGACGCCGAAAGGCGTGATGTCGGACGCAGCGGCTCGCAACGCCAATGTTGGCGGCGAAGTCCTCTGCACCGTGTTCTAAGGAGGGCAGAGATGTCTCGGATTGGTAAAAAGCCGGTCGCTCTCCCCAAGGGCGTGACCGCGGAAATCAAAGGTCAGACGATCGAAGTGAAAGGTCCGAAAGGCACCCGCAGCTTCACCGCGACCGATGACGTGACTCTGGTGCTGGACGAGGGTACGGTGACCGTGACCCCGCGTGGCACGTCCAAACGTGCGCGTCAGCAATGGGGTATGACCCGCTCGATGGTCGAGAATCTGACCGTCGGCGTCAGCGAAGGCTTCAAGAAAGAGCTGGAAATCCAGGGCGTGGGTTACCGCGCCAACATGCAGGGCAAGATCCTGAAGCTGTCGCTGGGCTATTCGCATGAAGTGAACTTCGAAGCGCCGGAAGGCGTGACGATCACCTCGCCGAAGCAGACCGAAATCGTGGTGGAAGGCATCGACCAGCAGCTGGTCGGCCAGGTCGCCGCGGACATCCGCGAGTGGCGCCGCCCCGAGCCCTATAAGGGCAAGGGCATCCGCTACAAGGGTGAGGTCGTCTTCCGCAAGGAAGGCAAGAAGAAGTAAGGGGCGCGAGAAATGGCACTGAAAAAGCAAGAGCTGTTCCAGAAGCGCCGCCTGCGCGTTCGGAACAAACTGCGGAAAATCTCGGACGGTCGTCCGCGTCTTTCCGTTCACCGTTCGTCCAAGAACATCAGCGTTCAGGTGATCGACGACGTCAAAGGGGTCACGCTGGCCTCGGCTTCGTCGCTGGAAAAAGACCTGGGTGTTGTTGGCAAGAACAACGTGGAAGCGGCGGCCAAGATCGGCTCGGCCATCGCCGAGCGGGCCAAGAAAGCCGGTGTCGAAGAGGTGATCTTCGACCGCGGTGGTTTCCTGTTCCACGGCAAGATCAAGGCACTTGCAGACGCGGCCCGCGAGGGCGGTCTGAAGTTCTGATACTGCGGACGGCGTGTCCATGATGCATGGCGCGCCGCCCCGATGATCCGGGGACCTTGGCCCAACGGGCCGGTCCACCAGGATTGGATTTAACGGCGCTGATCGCGCCAGTTTGGAAGGAATGCCGCATGGCAGAACGTGAAAACCGCCGGGACCGCCGCCGCGAAGAGCGCGAGGAAACCCCGGAATTCGCCGATCGTCTGGTTGCGATCAACCGCGTCTCGAAAACCGTCAAGGGCGGTAAGCGCTTTGGCTTTGCCGCGCTTGTCGTCGTCGGCGATCAGCGGGGCCGCGTAGGTTTCGGCAAGGGCAAGGCGAAAGAAGTGCCCGAGGCGATCCGCAAGGCGACCGAGCAGGCGAAGCGCAATCTCGTGCGCGTGCCGCTGCGCGATGGTCGTACCCTGCACCACGATATCGAAGGCCGTCATGGCGCCGGCAAGGTGATCATGCGGACCGCCGTTCCGGGGACCGGGATCATCGCCGGTGGTCCGATGCGCGCTGTTTTCGAAATGCTGGGCGTTCAGGACGTCGTGGCCAAGTCGCAGGGGTCGCAAAACCCCTACAACATGATCCGCGCCACCCTCGACGGCCTGAAAAAGGAAGCCTCGCCCCGTACCGTCGCGCAGCGTCGCGGCAAGAAGGTGGCCGAGATCCTGCCCTCGAACGACAAGCCGGCCGAAGCGGCCGCCGAAGCGTAAGGAACCGGGAACATGGCTAAAACCATCGTCGTCAAGCAGATCGGCTCGCCGATCCGCCGCCCCGCCATCCAGCGCGAGACGCTGAAAGGCCTGGGCCTGAACAAGATGAACCGCACCCGCGAGCTGGAAGATACCCCGGCCGTGCGCGGCATGGTCAACAAGATCCCGCATCTGGTGACCATCATCGAAGAGCGCGGCTGATTTCAGCCCGCATCCGGTTTCGCGTCGGGGATGATCCCCGTGCATTCAAAGGGCCGGGACATGAACAGAACGCCTGCCAGAGTCTTCTGGCAGGCGTTTTTCGTTGGCTTCGCCCCGTGAAATGCGCGGCGGGGCAGGGCGCGACCGCATCGGAACGGGTCTATGACGGCCATGCGCGGGCGGCCCCAAAGATTGCGGGACGCGCCGTCCCGGACGAATATCACCATCAGCGCATGTCCCCGCGTTTCTGGTCCGGTCACGGGGTACGCGCGGGGTCGGTTTTTTCAAGAACTTGCAGGATTCCGGCGCAGTCATGTCCGTCTTGGGGTCCAGGGATATTCCCCCCGCAGGCCGGGCTTTTGATGATCCGCGCCGGCTCACGTTAACCTTGTGCTAACCAGTTCCGGCTAGCTTGATCCCGATCGGAACCGGCCCCGGGGGAATTGTCATGCCGTCCAAAGGATGCTGCCGTCTGGCCCCGCTGCTGGCGGTCCTGGTGCTGGTCCTTGCCGGACCTGCCGCCGAGGCGGGGCCGTGGCCGCGCGCGCCGGGGACAAAGTTCCTGTCGCTTTCGATCGAACGCGACCGGGAATCGAACAGCTATACCGGGCTTTACGCCGAATACGGGATGGATGCGCGCAACACGCTGGGGTTTGAGCTGGGCCACACGAATGTCGGCGAAACCAGCGCCATGATCTGGTGGCAGCGTGCGCTGGACGATGGCAGCGGGCCGAACCGCTGGGTGGTGTCCATGGGACTGGGCGGCTTTTCGCGGGATGGCCATACCGACCCGGTCGGCCAGATCGGCGCCGCCTGGGGCCGCGGCTTCGAGGGCTTTATGGGCGGCGGCTGGATGAGCGTCGAGACGCGGGTCAAATTCGCCGCCAGCCAGACCGAAATCGAGGAGGAAGAGGAAGAAAACGTCGTCTATGAGGGCGATGCGCTGACCTATCTGACGCCCGAGGTCACCGCCAAGGCCGAGGCCACGCTGGGGCTGAAGCCCTTTGCGGGGATCATGTTCATCAATCAGCTGCGGCTGGAGCATCGCGACGATACCGGCTTTTCCAGCAAGCTTGCGACATCGGTCGTGCGCGATCTGGGGGGACCGGCCAAGCTTGAGCTGGGCCTGGTCGCGCCGATTTCGGGTCCCGGCGAGGCGGCGATCCGGCTGGGGACCTGGCTGGAATTCTGACCGGGCTAAAGCCCCGCCTGCCAGTCGCGCACGGCATCCAGCGGATAAAGCAGCATCAGCACATTCAGCGCCAGCCCGTCGCGGATGACCCAGGCGGTCAAAAGCTCGAACCCGATGACCAGCGCCACCGAGGCCCAGACCGGCAGCCAGCGCGCCAGAAAAAAGCCGCCGACCATCGCCATCATATCCGCGACCGAGTTCACCACGCTGTCGCCATAATAATCCAGCGAGATGGTGACCGCGCGATAACGCTCGATCACCGCATCGGAGTTTTCGACGATCTCCCATGCGGCCTCGATCAGGGTGGCGATGGCCAGCCGCCAGCCACAGGGAATGCGCCGCGCCACCAGCCAGAGGAGAGCATAAAAGATCAGCCCATGCAGCAGATGCGAGGGCGTGTACCAGTCGCTGATATGCTGCGAGTTCTCGGCGCTCATCGTCTGGCCGTGCCAGAGCTTGACATAGCCGCATTTGCAGATCGGTTCGCGCCCGATCCAGAGCAGATAGAGCGCGGCTGCAAGAATGGTCAGCGCCGTGACCAGATAGGGCGAAACGGATCGTCTTGTCATGATGCCCGGAACCAATCACGCCGCCCCCGCAATGTCGATGCGCGAGCGCGGTCCGCGCGATCCGTCCCGCATTCCCGTGCCGAGATGTTGCAGCCCTGCCGCGATCTGCGGGGCAGGGGCGGGACCGGCCGGCGGCTGGTGGCAATCCATCGGGTGGGATGTTCGTGGTAGGCCCGGAGGGACTCGAACCCCCAACCAAGGCGTTATGAGCGCCCTGCTCTGACCATTGAGCTACAGGCCCCGAACGAGGCGCAATGTGCGGGGGTTTCATGCGGGCGTCAAGGGATCGCGGCGGCGGTCGCGACCTTTACGGCCGGGCCGCGTCCGCGCAGAACCGGTGGCGGGGAAAGCCCCTTATGCGGTCGGCGTGGCGGGAAAGAGCCTTAATCGGCGATATCGCCGGGCCGGACCAGCGCGATCAGTTCCGCCACCGAGCTGACATCCAGCTTGTCCAGAATGCGGGCGCGATGGTGGTCGACGGTGCGGGGGCTGATGCCGAAATGCGCCGCGACCTCTTTGCTCGACGCCTCTGAGGGGCGCAGGACGATCAGGCGCAGCACCTCAAGTTCGCGTGCCGTCAGGCTGTCGATGCGAAGCTGTTTCTGGCGCTGCGAATCCGCGACGCGCATCTGTCCGCGGGCGATTTCGAACGCGGCCTCGATCCGTTCGATAAGCGCCGATTGCGGAAAGGGCTTCTCGATGAAATCCAGCGCCCCGCCCTTGATCGCCTGAACCGATTCCGGCACGCCGCCATGGCCGGTGATGAAGATGATCGGCAGCTCGATATCGCTGGTATTCATGTGCCGCTGCAATTCCAGCCCGTTCATGTCGGGCATGCCGTAATCCAGGACCAGACAGCCGTTCTGTCCGGGCCGGTAACCCGCCAGAAATGCCCGTGCCGAATCAAAGGTCTGAACCCGATAGGCGCGCATCTTCAGGGCCCGCTCAAGCGAGACACGGATCCCTTCGTCGTCATCGACGACAAACACGGTCAGAGGCAGGTCACTCATCGGTTCCGAATGCAGTCGTGATTCTTTTACATTCCGCGCGGTATTCAAGCGGTTTGGCGCCCGCGACACAACGGCTTTGCCGCAGCGTCACATCGCCTGAGACTGATGCAGGGGGATGGTAAAACAGAATCTCGTGCCGTTTTCGGCCTTTTCATCCAGCCAGAGCGCGCCGCCATTCGCCTCGACGATCGAGCGACAGATCGACAGGCCAAGCCCCATGCCATTGGCTTTCGTCGTCTCGAATTGCGAAAACAGGCTGAGGTCCGGGGCGATGCCCGGGCCGGTATCGTCGACGCTGACGGTGACGAACCCGGCCGCGACCGTGGCGCCGATGGCGATCTCGCGTTGATTGCCGGATTGGCTGGCAATGGCCTCGATGGCGTTGCGCAAGAGGTTGACCAGCACCTGCGCGATCTGGACGCGATTGCCTTCGACCTGCGGCAGGTCGTCCGGCAGGCGGGTCTCAATCGAGACGCCGGCCTCGGTCGCCTCGGCCTGCATCAGACGCAGCGCCTGATCCAGCAGCTCGGGAAAGTTGAAGGCGGTGCGGATCCCCTCATCCTTGCGGATGAAGCTGCGCAGGGCCCGGATGATGTCGCCGGCGCGCAGGGATTGCTGTTCGATCTCGGCGATGATGTCGTGCAATTCGCCGTCATCGCCCTTGCGGTCCAGCATCAGCAGCGCGGTATCGGCATTCTGGGCGATGACTGCCAGCGGCTGGTTCAGCTCATGCGCAAGGCCCGAGGCCATCTGGCCCATCGTGTTGCCCCGCGCGAGATGCGAAAGATCCTTGTTCAGGCGCTCGATTTCCTGCTCGCGCGAACGGCTTTGGGTGACGTCATCCATGGTCAGCACGGCGTGCAGGACCTGGCCCTGGCGGTCGCGGATGGTGATGGCGTTGACGATGACCCAGATCGTCTGGCCATTCCCGCCGATGCAGCGCAGATCGCGGTTCAGCACGAATTCGCCATCTTCGGAACGGTCGGGCGCGACAAAGTTCTGGGCGTCGTCGGGATGGATCAGATCGCCGAAGGGCATGCCGATCAGCGTCTCGACCTCGCGGCCGACGATATCGGCAAAGCGTTTGTTGACGCGGGTGATGCGGCCGCAGCCGGCGGCGATCTGGGCCATCCCGCGCGAGGACATGTTGAAGGTTTCGCCATATTCGCGCTCGGCGGCGCGGCGGGCGAAAATCTCCTGGACGAGGGCGGCGTTCGCGCGCTCAAGCTCGCGATAGGTCTTGGGCATGGGCTCGTCGGGGTCGATCTCGCCCTGCGAGACAAGCGCGGTGCGCACCGCGAAGGCGCGAACCGGCTTGTGGATATAGACCGCCAGCCCAAGCCCGACCGCCGCGGTGACGGCCGCCACCAGCGCCGCCAGCCAGATATTCATGGTACGGTTGCGCTTGATGACCTCGGTGAAGTCGTTTTCCGGCGCATAGACGGCGATGGTCCAGGGCAGCTTGTCGCTGATCACCGGCATCATGGTCGACACATAGCGTTCGCCATCATGGATGAATTGCAGCGGGGTTTCCTTGGTGGCGGGGATGGCGCCGCGTTCGGCGGCGGGGCCAAAGGCCGCGCGGGCGATCGGGTCCTCGATCTCGCGGATATCGGCAAAGCGCAGGGCGCCATCGGCGGTCTTGGTCTTGATCAGTTCCTGATTCGGGTGGGCGATCACATCGCCGTTGCGGTGGATGATCAGCGCCTTGCCATGGGTGCCGATGTTCAGCCGCGACAGGAATTCCGAGATCATGCTGATCTCGATATCGACGCCGACGACGCCGCGCACCGCGCGGTCATTGCGAAAGACCGGCGCGGCCAGGGTGATGCCGGGCTGTTGCGACGAGAAAAAGATATAGGGATCGGTCCAGATGGTGCTGCCCTGTTCGCTGGCCTTGATGTACCAGGGGCGGGTGCGGGGATCGAAGCGGTCCTCGGGGTCCAGCGTGGCCTTGCGGACCGAGAAATCCCCGTTGCGCCAGATCAGCCGGGTCTGGCGGGCGCCGGTATGGGTGCGTTCGATGATCTTGGACCGAAACACCCCCGGCTGATCGGGGCTGCGCATCACATAGACGAAATCGCCATTCGCCGCGCCGTAATAGACGCCGGCGAATTGCGGCGCGATCTGCAATTGCTGGAACAGCAGCTGTTCCAGCCGGCGCGGATCGTCACTGGCCACGACGCGGTTCTGGGCCAGCCGGGCGGCCAGTTCGGCGGCGCCCTCGGCCGGGCTGAGAAAGCCCTTGGAATGTTCCATCGTGTTGATGCCCACATCGCGCAACAGGTCGCGGGCATGGTTCAGAAGCGCGGTCTGCGAGGTCAGATAGGACGAGAAGACGACCGCCAGCACGGCCAGAAACTGCAACCCGGCCAGCCCGAGGGCCAGCAGCGCGCCAAGCGATTTCAGCATCCGCGCCCATCCTTTGCAAAATGGCCGGGGCGCGGCCCTTGCGCGGCGGCGGCAGGGGGGCGGGAACAGAGGCTGGCAGCGGGCATCCCGTGTCTTTCCTTGGCGCCGGTCATCGCGGGCGGTTCTAGCAAGTTGCACGGGCTTTGAAAGCGATCTTTCGCGTCAATCGCGGCGATCTTGCCCCGCGCGTCACCCACATAGGTAGGTTTACCTAGGCAATCACGCGAATTTACGACGTTCCGGCACAATGAGATAAGGTCGCAATAGCCCTGCGGTAAGGCGCTGCCCGAAAGAGCGGGGCGAGTTGTGCAAGAGTGCGCCAGGTCTTTTTGCCGGCGTTGATATAAGGACTGGCTGCGTCTGGTATAGTGCAGGTGGGCCAGTCCAATTTTTGTGCGTAACAAGTGCCGCAGTTTTGTTGTTGTGTGATCGGCCGCCCGGGGATGCATGTCCCGGGGCGGCTGTTTGTTTTGTGAGCTGGCTTTCACGCGCGCCGCGCGCTGAATGCTTGTGCCGGGCGGGGCAATCGCTTATACGCGCCCGGTGCCCGTTCAGGCACTGATTCAACAAGCAAGAAATGCCGTGTCCGCCCCATTCGCTTCGCGGGGCGCTTCCGGCTTAAGGAGAAGCGATATGAAACTGCATGAGATTCGCGACAACGAAGGTGCCAGCCGCAAGAAAAAGCGCGTGGCGCGTGGTCCCGGTTCGGGCAAGGGCAAGACCGCCGGCCGTGGTATCAAGGGTCAGACCTCGCGTTCGGGCGTCGCGCTGAACGGTTACGAAGGCGGCCAGATGCCGCTGTATCGCCGCCTGCCCAAGCGCGGCTTCTCGAAGCCGAATCGCCTGGACTTCGCGGTGGTCAACCTGGGCCAGCTGCAAGCCTTTGTCGACGCGGGCAAGCTGGACGCGAAAGCCGACGTGACCGAGGACGCGCTTGTCGCGGCCGGCGTCATCCGCCGCAAGCTGGACGGCGTGCGCGTGCTGGCCAAGGGTGAACTGAAGGCCAAGCTGAACCTGACCGTGGCCGGCGCGTCGAAAGCCGCCATCGAAGCCATCGAGAAGGCCGGCGGCAAGATCACCGTCACCCGCCCGGCCAAAGAAGAAGCCGCGGCCGAATAAGCTGTTGAAGGGCGCGACCGCGCCCCATAGATAGCAGCTAAGTTTTCCAGGCGCCGCGGGATCGGGAAACGATCCGGCGGCGCTGCCATGAAGGGGCACAAGAATGGCGTCAGCCGCAGAACAGATGGCCGCGAACCTGTCCTGGGGGTCGCTGGGCAAGGCGAAAGAGCTTCGCCAGAGGATCTGGTTCACCCTCGGACTTCTCATCATCTATCGCCTTGGCACCTATATCCCGGTGCCCGGCATCGACGGCGCCGCGCTGCGCAACTTCATGGAGCAGGCGCAGGCCGGGATCGGCGGGATCCTGTCGATGTTCACCGGCGGCGCGCTGGGACGCATGGGGATCTTTGCGCTGGGGATCATGCCCTATATCAGCGCCTCGATCATCGTCCAGTTGCTGGCCTCGATGGTGCCGGCGCTGGAGCAGATGAAGAAAGAGGGCGAACAGGGCCGCAAGAAGATCAACCAGTACACCCGCTATGCCACCGTGGCGCTGGCGCTGTTTCAGGCCTGGGGTCTGGCGGTCAGCCTTGAGGCGGGCAATCTGGCCCATGATCCGGGCCTGTTCTTCCGCGCGACCGTGGTGATCACGCTGGTCGGCGGCACCATGTTCCTGATGTGGCTGGGCGAACAGATCACCGCCCGCGGCATCGGCAACGGTATCTCGCTGATCATCTTTGTCGGCATCGTGGCCGAGATTCCGACCCATATCGCGCAATTCCTGGCGCAGGGCGCCTCCAGCGGCTCGACCCTGCTGACGCTGGGCGTGGTGGTGATGGTCGTGGCCGTGATCGCCTTTGTCGTCTTCATGGAACGCGCGCTGCGCAAGATCCATATCCAGTATCCCCGCCGTCAGGTGGGCATGAAGATTTATGACGGCCAGTCCTCGCACCTGCCGATCAAGGTCAACCCGGCGGGCGTGATCCCGGCGATCTTTGCCAGCTCGCTCTTGCTGCTGCCGGTGACGATCTCGACCTTTTCGCAGAACCAGACCGGCCCGATCATGTCGACGATCCTGGCCTATTTCGGCCCCGGCCAGCCGCTCTATCTGGTGTTTTTCGCGGCGATGATCGTGTTCTTCGCCTATTTCTACACCTTCAACGTCAGCTTCAAACCCGAGGACGTGGCCGAGAACCTGAAAAATCAGGGCGGCTTTATCCCCGGCGTGCGTCCCGGCAAACGGACCGAGGATTACCTGACCTATGTGGTGAACCGGGTGCTGGTCATCGGCTCGGCCTATCTTGCGGCGGTCTGTCTTCTGCCCGAGGTGATCCGCCACCAGCTTTCGATCCCGTTCTATTTCGGCGGCACTTCGGTGCTGATCGTGGTCAGCGTGGTGATGGATACGATCAATCAGGTGCAAAGCCACTTGCTTGCGCATCAATACGAAGGTTTGATCGAGAAATCACAATTGCGTGGCAAGCGCACCAAGACCGGAACGGCCAAGCCCAGAAAGGCGCCCGCGCGTCGCTGAGCAACCCCACCGGAACGGGTAGGAGAGGGACGACATATGACGATCAATATCATCCTGCTGGGCCCCCCCGGCGCCGGCAAAGGCACTCAGGCGGGCCGGCTGATCAGCGAACGGGGTCTGGTCCAGCTGTCCACGGGTGACATGCTGCGCGAGGCCAAGTCCAGCGGAAGCGAGCTGGGCAAGCGCGTCGCCGAAGTCATGGCGCGGGGAGAGCTGGTCACGGATGAGATCGTCGTCGGCCTGATTCGCGAAAAGCTGGCACAGGGCGGCAAGGGCTTTATCTTTGACGGCTTCCCGCGCACCCTGGCCCAGGCCGACGCGCTGGAAAAGCTGATGTCCGAGGCCGGGCAACGGATCGATGCGGTGATCGAGCTGCGCGTGGATGACGCGGCGCTGGTTTCGCGCATCGTCCGCCGTGCCGAGGAATCGGCCGCCGCCGGGCTGCCGGTCCGTCAGGACGACACCCCCGAGGTCTTTGCCGACCGCCTGCGCGAATATTATAAAAAGACCGCGCCGCTTCTGGGCTATTACTATGCCAAGGGCGGCCTGCGTCAGGTCGATGGCATGGCCCCTGTGGACGAGGTCGCGGCACAGATCGCGGCCATTCTGGACGGGATCCCGGCGCAGGGTTGACCTTTCACGGGGAATCCCTTAATCCGCCTCATCTCGCAAGAGAATCGCCTCTCAGGCCCGAAGGCATGGCTTTCGGGTCTTTGGTTGTGAAAAAAGGTTCCGGTGCTACGGAACCGCAACAATGAAAAGGAAAACGCGTGGCTCGTATTGCTGGCGTCAACATTCCGACCGGGAAACGCGTCCCGATCGCTCTGACCTATATCCACGGCATCGGTCCGAAATTCGCCGAAGAGATCATCGCTTCGGTCGGCATCGACCCGACCCGCCGCGTCAATGACCTGTCGGATGCCGAAGTCCTTCAGATCCGCGAATATATCGACGCCAACCTGACCGTCGAAGGTGACCTGCGCCGTGAAACCCAGATGAACATCAAGCGCATGATGGACCTGGGTTCGTATCGTGGTCTGCGTCACCGTCGCGGCCTGCCGGTTCGCGGTCAGCGCACCCACACCAATGCCCGCACCCGCAAGGGCCCGGCCAAGCCGATCGCCGGCAAGAAGAAATAAGGGGGCTGATCCATGGCACGCGATAAAACCCGCATGAAGCGCAAAGAGCGCAAGAACATCGCCACCGGTGTGGCGCATGTGAACAGCTCGTTCAACAACACCAAGATCCTGATCTCGGACGTGCAAGGCAACGCCATTTCGTGGTCGTCGGCCGGCACCATGGGCTTCAAGGGCTCGCGCAAGTCGACCCCTTACGCCGCCCAGATGGCCGCCGAAGACGCGGGCAAGAAAGCCCAGGAACACGGCGTCCGCACGCTGGAAGTCGAAGTTCAGGGCCCCGGTTCGGGCCGCGAATCGGCGCTGCGCGCGCTGGCCGCTGTCGGTTTCAACATCACGGCCATCCGTGACGTGACCCCGATCGCGCATAACGGCTGCCGTCCGCCGAAGCGCCGCCGCGTCTGATCGGCCATGATTTTGCCGCGTTCCGCGCCGTGATCCGGCGCGGGCGCGCTTTTCGCATTTCACCTCGGGCGTTTCCGGCCACCGGTCATGGGTCGGAAACTGGTATGGAGGCAAACGCATGATCCACAAGAATTGGGCTGAACTCATCAAGCCGACCCAGCTTGAAGTCAAGCCAGGCGCCGATTCGGCCCGCGTGGCCACGGTCGTCGCCGAACCGCTTGAGCGCGGCTTCGGTCTTACGCTCGGGAACGCGCTGCGCCGGGTGCTGCTGTCGTCGCTGCAAGGCGCGGCCATCACCTCGGTTCAGATCGACAATGTGCTGCACGAATTCTCGTCCGTCCCCGGCGTGCGCGAGGACGTGACGGACATCGTCCTGAACCTCAAGGGCGTGACGCTCAAGATGGATGTCGATGCGCCCAAGCGCCTGACGCTCTCGGCCAAGGGGCCGGGCGAGGTCAAGGCCGGCGACATTCAGGAAACCGCCGGCATCACCATCCTGAACCGCGATCACGTCATCTGCCACCTCGATGACGGCGCCGAGCTGCACATGGAACTGACCGTTGCCAATGGCAAGGGTTACGTTGCCGCCGACAAGAACCGGCCCGAAGACGCGCCCATCGGTCTGATCCCGATCGACGCCATCTTCTCGCCGGTCAAGCGCGTCAGCTATGAAGTCACCCCCACCCGCGAGGGGCAGGTGCTGGACTATGACAAGCTGACGATGAAGGTCGAAACCGACGGGTCGCTGACCCCGGAAGACGCCGTGGCCTATGCCGCGCGCATCATCCAGGACCAGCTTTCGGTCTTCGTCAACTTCGAAGAGCCGGAAACCGCGACGCGTTCCGAGGCCGAGGACGGTCTGGAATTCGACCCGCGCCTGCTTAAGAAAGTCGACGAGCTGGAACTGTCGGTGCGTTCGGCCAACTGCCTCAAGAACGACAATATCGTCTATATCGGCGACCTGATCCAGAAAACCGAAGCCGAGATGCTGCGCACCCCGAACTTCGGCCGCAAGTCGCTGAACGAGATCAAGGAAGTGCTTTCGGGCATGGGTCTGCATCTCGGCATGGACGTGGTCGACTGGCCGCCGGAAAACATCGAAGATCTGGCCAAGCGTTTCGACGACCAGTTCTGATCTTTCGCGGCGGGGCCTCGGTCCCGCCGCAATTCTGGGCATTCCGCCCCAAGGAGAGCGGCCCGCACGCATGGGCTGCCGGACAAAGCAAAAGACGTAAAAGGAGACAATCATGCGTCACGCACGTGGCTATCGCCGCCTCAACCGTACCCACGAACACCGCAAGGCGCTGTTCGCCAACATGGCCGGCTCGCTGATCGAGCACGAACAGATCAAGACCACGCTTCCGAAAGCCAAGGAACTGCGTCCGATCGTTGAAAAGCTGATCACGCTGGCCAAGCGCGGCGATCTGCATGCCCGCCGCCAGGCTGCCGCGCAGCTCAAGCAGGACATGCATGTCGCCAAGCTGTTTGACGTGCTGGGCGCCCGCTACAAGGACCGTCAGGGCGGCTATGTCCGCATCATGAAAGCGGGCTTCCGCTATGGTGACATGGCGCCGATGGCGATCATCGAATTCGTCGAGCGCGACACCGCCGCCAAAGGCGCCGCCGACCGCGCCCGCGTCGAAGCCGAGGGCGAGACGGAAGAATCCTGAGAAACTTTACCGTTTCTTAGGGTTAGCTGTCGTATAAACCCGCAACCAGGACTTGGTTGCGGGTTTTTTGCAACAGCGCGAAGCCCGGGAATTTCTTGGGGGAAGCGTCGCGAAACGGCCTGTTTCCATTCGGGGTTGTAAAAAACGCCGGGAAATGCGCACAATCCGCACGCGTGCCGAAACGTAATGGGAGGATGAGTGTTGAAAACGACTTAAGGGGCCGTCACATAGCTTACGCTACGGAAGCCGGAAAAGCACATGCGGATGTACACTATCGCTTGAAACAACTGCAATCTGTGCCATTTTCCAGATAACATATAGAAAACGCAATCTGTCCAAATCGTCATGTCGTCTCGCGCGGAAATCAATGCTGCACTTGCCAAGCTGAAAAAGCTTTCGCCTGCGGGCTATTTCATCGGGCTGCACATTCGCTTTGCAGCGCCCTTGATGCAGTTCCAGACCTATAACAAGGAATGGGCCCAGCGCTATTCCGAGCGCGCCTATGCCTTGCGCGATCCGACCATCGCCTGGGGATTCTCCACGACCGGCGCCTGCCGCTGGAGCGTGCTGCCGATCCCGGACCCGTTCTCGATCCTGCAAGATGCCGCCGATCACGGATTGCATTACGGGCTGGCTGTTGCCTTTGGCCCGATCAAGTCGCGCACGATCGCCGATTTCGCGCATGACAAAAGAGAATTCACGGATGACGAGATCGAGGTGATCTCGGCCACGGTACGACGGCTTCACGAAGTGACGGAGCCGCCGGAGAGCCTGACAAAGGCTCAGCAAGAGGCCCTTCGGTGTATCGCAGAGGGGGATCGCCATGCGGCGGCGGCTGCCAAACTTGGTATTACGGAAAGCGCCTTCAAGGCACGTCTGATCTCGGCGCGCGAAAGGTTGATGGCGCGTACGACGGCAGAAGCGCTGCAACGGGCCAAGGATTACCGCTTGCTATAAACGGCCCGTCCACCGTTGCTGTTTACACCTGGGGGCCACCACCACCACACCCCAGGAGAAGACCATGCAGACCACCACACTTTCGTTCGCCAACATGCACAATCACGGCGAACTTTTTGCCAATGTATTCCGCGCTCGGAAACAAAGCTTTATCGATCTGAAGAAATGGCCCCTGCCGGAAGTCGACGGCATGGAGTTCGACCAATACGACACCCCGATGAGCCGCTGGGTCGCCATCCACGAAAATGGCCGCGTTCTGGCCGGTGTGCGTCTGACGCCGACGACGGCACGCTGTGGCGTCTATTCCTATATGATCCGCGACGCGCAGCTGGACCTGTTGGGCGGCACGATTCCGCAAAGCCTGCTGGACGCTTCGGCGCCGGTCGAGGAAACCACATGGGAAGCCAGCCGGCTTTTCGTCGATCACTCGATCCCCAGCAGCCAGCGCCGCCGTGTGCAGCTGAGCCTGATCACGGAAATGAGCAACTCGGCCCGGGCCCTTGGGGCAAGTCGGCTGATCTGTCTGGTCAAGTCGACCTGGCCGCGCTGGCTGACCCCGCGTGGCGTCGAGGCACAGGCCATGGGCCCGGTCATCTGGATCGACGACGACTATTTCCAGTGCGTGTCGATCAATCTTGCACCGAAGATGCATTGATGGCGGATCGGGATGCGGGGGGCTTTCGCGCGATTGGCGCCCGGCGTAACATGTCCGCCTGATGGCAGATCTGTTCGACACGGCGCCCCCCGCAGGCGACCCAGCGCGTGGCAAGACGCGCCCCCTTGCCGACCGCACCAGGCCGGCGCGGCTGTCCGATGTCGTCGGTCAGGCCAAGGTGCTTGGCCCCGATGGACCGTTGGGGGCGATGCTCGGTTCGGGGAGCCTTTCCTCGCTTATTCTCTGGGGGCCGCCGGGTGTGGGCAAAACCACCATCGCGCGGCTGCTGGCGCATGAAACCGATCTGAGTTTCGTGCAGATATCGGCGATATTTTCGGGCGTGCCCGAATTGCGCAAGGTGTTCGACGCCGCCCGGTTGCGCCGCGATCAGGGCCGCGGCACCTTGCTGTTCGTCGACGAAATTCACCGCTTCAACAAGGCCCAGCAGGACAGCTTTCTGCCGCATATGGAGGATGGCACCATCACCCTGGTCGGTGCCACGACCGAAAACCCCAGCTTTGAGCTGAATGCGGCACTGTTGTCGCGCGCGCAGGTGATCGTGCTGGAGCGGCTGAGCCTGGCCGATCTGGAACGGTTGGCGCAGCGGGCCGAGCAAGAGATGGGCAGCCCCCTGCCGCTGACCGGCGAGGCGCGCGAACGGCTGTTGGAAATGGCCGATGGCGACGGGCGCGCGGCGCTTAATCTGATCGAGCAGGTGATGGCCTGGAGGGTCATGGGCAAGCTCGACACCGATCAGCTGTCCCAGCGCCTGATGCGGCGGGCGGCGAAATACGACAAATCCGGCGACGAACATTACAACCTGATTTCGGCGCTGCACAAATCCGTGCGCGGCAGCGACCCGGATGCGGCGCTTTACTGGCTGTCGCGCATGCTGGAAGGGGGCGAGGATCCCCGCTATCTGGCGCGCCGCCTGACCCGCATGGCGGTCGAGGATATCGGCCTTGCCGATCCGGCGGCGCAGCGTCACTGTCTGGATGCCTGGGCGCTTTATGAACGGCTTGGCAGCCCCGAGGGCGAGCTGGCGCTGGCGCAGGCCACGATCTATCTGGCGCTCGCGCCCAAGTCGAATGCCGGCTATGTCGCCTATAAGGCGGCGCGCGATCTGGCGCGGCGCAGCGGCAGCCAGATGCCGCCCGCCCATATCCTGAACGCGCCGACCTCGTTGATGAAGGATCAGGGGTATGGCGCCGGCTATGCCTATGACCACGATGCCGAGGACGCGTTTTCGGGGCAGAACTACTTTCCCGACGGGATGAAGCGGCCGGTCTTTTACCTGCCGGTCGAACGCGGCTATGAACGCGATCTGAAAAAGCGCGTTGAATGGTTCGCCAGCCTGCGTCAGAAGCGGCGGCCAGAGGGCAAGACATGACATATAATTTTCTACAGGTCGCGCTTGGCGGAGCCATTGGCGCCTCGGCGCGCTATGGGGTCAACCTTCTGGCGGTGCGGCTTGCGCCGGGCCTGCCTTTGGGGACCTTGGCCGTCAATGTGCTGGGCTGTCTGGCGATGGGGCTTTTGACGGCGATGCTGATGCTGCGGGGTGGGCAGCATCTGGCGCCGCTGTTGCTGACCGGGGTGCTGGGCGGGTTTACCACGTTTTCGGCCTTTGCGCTGGATGCGGCCGCGCTTTGGGAACAGGGCCGGGGCGCGCTGGCCCTGGGCTATGTGCTGGGTTCGGTGGTGCTGTCGCTATTGGCGGTTCTGGCCGGCCTTTCCATCGGACGGGGGGCTTTCGCATGAGCGGCGTCCAGACCATCACCATCGGCACGGATGAGGGCGATCAGCGCATCGACCGCTGGCTGAAAAAGCGCTTTCCGCAGCTGACGCAGGGCGCGGTCGAAAAGATGTGCCGCACCGGCCAGCTGCGCGTCGATGGCGGCCGGGTCAAGGCCAATACCCGGATCGAAACCGGGCAAGAGGTGCGCGTGCCGCCGCTGCCCGATGCCGCCGCCCCGGTGCCGGCGCGGGCGAAAAAGCCGGCGGTCAAGCAATCCGATGCCGAGATGATCCAGTCCGCGGTCCTGTGGCGGGACGAACATATCATCGCGCTGAACAAGCCGCCGGGCCTGCCCTCGCAAGGCGGCTCGGGGCAGGGCGAGCGGCATGTCGACGGGCTGACCGAGGCGCTGATGTTCGGCTATAAGGACCGGCCCAAGCTGGTGCACCGGCTGGACAAGGACACGTCCGGCGTTCTTTTGCTGGCGCGCACCGACCGCATCGCGCGCGCTTTGAGCGAGGCGTTTCGCCATCGGCTGACGCGCAAGATCTATTGGGCGGCGGTGGCGGGGGTTCCGCATCCGCGCATGGGCTCGATCAAATACGGGCTGGTCAAGGCCCCGGGCCGCGGCCGCATGGGCGAGGGCGAAAAGATGGTCGCCGTCCATCCGGGCGAGGTCGCGACCACCGAAGGCGCCAAGCGCGCGCATACCGATTACGCGGTGCTGGATGCGCTTGGCGGGCGGGTCAGCTGGACGGCGATGGTCCCGGTCACCGGCCGCACCCATCAGCTGCGCGCCCATATGGCCGAAACCGGGCATCCGATCATCGGCGACGGCAAATATGGCGGTTCGGGCCAGGAAAACCTGGGCGATGGCTGGGGGGCGCAGCTGGGCGGCGAAATCAGCCGCAAACTGCATCTGCATGCCCGCATGATCCGCTTTGAGCATCCGATCACCAAAAAGCTGATCACCATCACCGCCCCGCTGCCGGACCATATGGCCCGGACGTGGAAAACGCTGGGCTGGTCGGAACAGGACGTGCCCGAAGATCCCTTTACCGAGGTTTCATGAAACTTGTTGTTTTCGATGTCGACGGTACGCTGATCGACAGCCAGCAGATGATCGTCAGCTCGATGAATGCGGGCTTTGACGCCGCCGGTCTGCCGCATCTGCCGCGTGAGGCGATCCTGTCCATCGTCGGGCTGTCGCTGCCGGTTTCGGTGGCGACGCTGGTGCCGGATGCCTCGCCCGCCGAACAGGATCGGGTCGTCGACGGCTATCGCGCCGCCTATCTTGCCGCGCGCATGCATCTTGAATCGCCGCTTTATCCCGGGGCGCAGGATTGTCTGGACGCGCTTTCGGCGCGCGATGACGTGGCTTTGGCGATCGCGACCGGCAAGGCCCGGCGCGGGCTGGATGCGCTGATCGAAAATCACGGCTGGCAGCGGCTTTTCGTCAGCCGGCAGACCTCGGATTATCATCCCTCGAAGCCGCATCCCGCGATGCTTGAGGCGGCGCTTTACGAGGCGGGCGTCGATGCCGCCCATGCGTGCATGGTGGGGGATACCGAATTCGACATCGCCATGGGGGTCGCCGCCGGCACCCGCGCCTTTGGCGTCGCATGGGGGTATCACCCGCCCGAACGGCTGGTCGCGGCCGGGGCGTCGATGGTCGCGCCCGATTTCCCCACCCTGACCCGCAGCTTGCTGGAGTGGGTCGATGGCTGAATGGAAGGCGCGCCGGTTCTGGAAGGCGGCCGGTATCCGGCCACAGGGCGACGGCTGGGAGGTGGTGCTGGACGACAAGCCCCTGCGCACCCCCGGCAAACAGCCGCTGATCCTGCCGACGCGGGCGCTGGCCCGCGCGATTGCCGATGAATGGAATGCACAGGCCGATGTGATCGACCCGCATAGCATGCCGCTGACCCGGGCCGCCAATTCGGCGATCGAAAAGGTGACGCCGCAGCATGGCGGCGTGGCCGCGATGCTGGGCGATTATGGCGGCACCGATCTGCTGTCCTATCGCGCCACCGAACCCGAGGCTTTGCTGCGCGCGCAGGCCGAGGGGTGGGATCCGCTGATCGATTGGGCCGCGACCGAATTGCGCGCACCGCTGCGCATCACCCATGGCGTGATCCCCGTCGATCAGGATCCGGCGGTCCTGTCGAAACTTCAGGCAGAGGTCGCGGGGCTGGATGCCTGGTCTCTGACCGCGCTGCATGATCTTGTGACACTTCCCGGTTCGCTGGTTCTCGGGCTGGCGGTGCTGCGGGGGCGGATCGATGCCGAAACCGCATGGCGCCTGTCCCGGATCGACGAGGAATTTCAGGTCTCTAGATGGGGTCGCGACGATGAGGCGGATGCCGCCGCACAGGGCCGTCTGGCCGCCATGCGCGATGCCGAGCGTTTCCTGAGCCTGTTGCGGGATCGCGCGGACCCGATGCTTATTTCTTGACGCATCGCTGCCGATCGGCACAATACCGCTTATGGGGCCATAAACAGCCCTTGTTAAGCCGGCTGCGCGGCGACCGTCAGATCGCCGCGGACAGGCCGGAAGCAACAGTGAGGAACTCCATGAAAAAATCGGTATTCTTCGGCTCGGTCACCGTCCTTGCCCTTGCGGCATCGGGCGCCATGGCGGCCGAGGGCGACACGCTGAAAGAGGTCAAAGCCCGCGGTGTCCTGAATTGCGGTGTGAACACCGGCCTTGTCGGCTTTGCCGCGCCCGATGCGAATGGCAACTGGTCGGGTTTTGACGTCGCCTTCTGCAAGGCCGTGGCCGCGGCGGTTCTGGGCGATGCGACCAAGGTGAAATACGTGCCGACCACCGGCCAGACCCGCTTTACCGCGCTGTCGTCGGGCGAGGTGGACCTGTTGGCGCGCAACTCGACCTGGACCTTCCAGCGCGACACCGACCTGAAGCTGGATTTCATCGGCGTGAACTATTACGACGGTCAGGGCTTCATGGTGCGCAAGGATCTGGGCGTGACCTCGGCGAAAGAGCTGAACGGCGCCACGATCTGTATCCAGACCGGCACCACGACCGAGCTGAACCTGGCCGACTATTTCAAGGCCAACAACATGGAATATCAGCCGGTCAACATCGACAGCAATGCCGAGGGTGAACAGCAATACATGGCCGGCGCCTGTGACGCCTATACGACCGACGTTTCGGGTCTGGCCGCCACCCGCGCGGCCTTTGCCGACCCGGAAAACCACATCATCCTGCCCGAGATCATCTCGAAAGAGCCGCTGGGGCCGGCGGTGCGTCACGGCGACAGCAACTGGGGCGATATCGCCCGCTGGACGCTTTACGCGCTGATCGCCGCCGAGGAATACGGCGTCACCTCGGCCAATATCGACGAGCTGTCCAAATCCTCGGAAAACCCCGAGGTTCAGCGCCTGCTGGGCACCATCGACGATCTGGGCAAGATGATGGGGCTGGACGCCAAATGGGCCTATAACGCCATCAAGGCCAGCGGCAACTATGGCGAGATCTTTGCCGCCACCATCGGCGAACAGACCCCGATCGGGCTGGCGCGCGGGCTGAACGCGCAATGGACCCAGGGCGGGCTGATGTACGCCATGCCCTTCCGCTGATCGGCGCTTGAACGGGGCGCGCGGGGGGGGAACCCTCGCGCGTCGAAATGACAAGCCGGCTGAGGAACAGAGGCCAAAGGCCCAAGCTTCAAGCCGGTGACAGGGGGTACAACATGGTCTCTTATCCGGGGGTGGACAATCCGCCCTTCCGACTGTCGATGCTGATCTATGATCGGCGTTACCGATCGCTGACCGTGCAGGTGGTCGTCTTTATCGCGGTGATGCTTGCGGCAAGCTGGCTCATCAACAACGTGCTGATGAACCTGTCGGTCCTGGGCAAGACGCTGAGCTTCGATTTTCTGTTTCGCCGGGCGGGCTATGACATCCCCCAGCAGCTGATCCCCTATAATTCCGACGACACCCATCTGCGCGCGACGGTTGTCGGGCTGTTGAACACGCTGCTGGTGTCGGTGCTGGGCTGTGTCTCGGCGACGGTTCTGGGCGTGATCGTGGGCGTGCTGCGGCTGTCCTCGAACTGGCTGATCGCGCGGCTGATGACGATCTATGTCGAGGTGTTCCGCAATATCCCGCTTTTGCTGTGGATTCTGGTGGTGCTGGCCATCTTTACCGAGGTGCTGCCGCCGCCGAACGCCTATCGCGGGGACAATCCGGCGGCGAGCATGATCCTGTTCGATCTGGTCGCGCCGACGAACCGCTATACGGCCATCCCCTCGCTGGGCATGACCAATCCGCCCGGCACCCTGGCGCTGGGGCGCGAGGGGATCAGCTGGGCTTTCATCGCCTTTGTGGTGGTGATTGCGGCGGCATGGATCGGGCATCGCGTGTTGCGCAACTGGGCGCAGCGGATCCAGGACGCGACCGGGCGCCGGCCGACCACATGGTGGATCACGCTGGCGATGTATGCGCTGCCGGTGCTGTTTCTGACCTGGCATTTCGGCCTGCATCTGGTGCCGCCGGTGCTGCGCGGTTTCAACTTTGCCGAAGGGATCAATCTCGACAACGCGCTGGTGGTGCTGTGGCTTGCGCTGACGCTCTATACCGGCGCCTTCATCGCCGAGATCGTCCGCGCCGGCATCCTTGCCGTCAGCCGCGGCCAGTCCGAGGCGGCATTCGCGCTGGGCATGCGGCCGCGCCGTACCATGTCGCTGGTGGTGTTGCCGCAGGCGCTGCGGGTGATCATCCCGCCGCTGATCTCGCAATATCTGAACCTGACCAAGAACAGCTCGCTGGCCATCGCGGTCGGATATATGGACCTGCGCGGCACGCTGGGCGGCACCACGCTGAACCAGACCGGGCGCGAGATGGAATGCATGGTGCTGATGATGGGCATCTATCTTTTGCTCAGCCTGCTGATTTCGGGCGGGATGAACGTCTTCAACAGCCGCGTCAAACTGAAGGAGCGGTGAGATGAGCGAGACCCATTCCCGACCCACCGCCTATGTGCGCGACACCATGCTGCCGGCGCAGCCGCCGCCGGCGCGCGCCTCGGGCGCGGTGCTGTGGCTGCGCGAGAACCTGTTTTCGGGACCTCTGAACATCGCCCTTACGCTTTTGGGTCTGGGCATCCTGTGGCTGCTGGTCAGCACCTTCTGGCCCTGGCTTTCGCATTCGGTCTGGAACGCGGGCAGCATGGCCGAATGCCGCAAGATCATCGCCGATGCCTATGGCCCGGATGCGCATGGCGGCTGTTTCGCGATCATCAAGCATCGCTGGAACCAGTTCGTCTTTGGGTTCTATCCGCCGGAACTGTATTGGCGGCCGGTTCTGGCCTTTGGCATGCTGTTTCTGGCGCTGGCGCCGGTGCTGTTCGGGGACAGTCCCAGGGCGCGCCGGATCGTGCTGGGGCTGGCTGTCGCGCTGACGCTGATCTGTGCCGCGCTTCTGGGGGCGGGGTCCGTGATCCTTGCGGCTATGGCCGTGGCCTTGCTGGCATGGGCGCTGTTGATCGAGACGCGGCCGGGCGACGCGCTGCTCATGAGCCTGCTTTATCCCTTTGTCGGGGTCTGGCTGCTTTGGGGCGGGTCGCTTTGGGGACCCGGGATGGTGCTGGCGGGCTTTGGCATTGGCATCGCGGTCTGGCGGCTCTGTGCGCGCTTTGGCATGTTCGCGGTCGCTGCCGGGGCGCTGGCTGCGGTGCTGTGGTGGCTTTTTGCCGCCGGGGCGGTGGCCGATCTGCTGGCCGGGGGGCTGCCCCTGCGGCTGCGGCCTGTGCCTTCGGATCAGTTCGGGGGCTTTGTGCTGTCGATCACCATTGGGGTCGCGGGCATCGCGCTTTCCCTGCCGCTGGGGATCATTCTGGCGCTGGCGCGGCGCTCGGACCTGCCGGTGATCAAGATGATGGCGGTGATGTTCATCGAATTCATCCGCGGTGTGCCGCTGATCACGCTGTTGTTCGTGGCCTCGCTTTTGCTGAACTATTTCCTGCCGCTGGGGACGAATTTCGACATCATCCTGCGGGTCATCATCATGGTGACGCTGTTTGCATCGGCCTATATGGCCGAGGTGATCCGTGGCGGTCTGGCCGCGCTGCCCAATGGCCAGTACGAGGCCGCCGATGCGCTGGGGCTGGATTACTGGAAGGCGCAGCGGCTGATCATCCTGCCGCAGGCCTTGAAGATTTCCATCCCCGGGATCGTCTCGACCTTTATCGGCATGTTCAAGGATACCACGCTTGTGGTGTTCGTGGGGCTGTTCGATCCGCTCAAGGCGATGTCCGACACCATCCGCGCCAGCTTTGAATGGAAGGGCGCCTATTGGGAGCCCTATATCTTTGTCGGCGCCATCTTCTTCATCCTCTGCTTCGGCATGTCGCGTTATTCCATGTATCTGGAACGCCGGCTGAAGCGCGACCATCGCTGAGGGGCATATCATGACCGCAAACGCCATCACCAAGCCCGAACTGGGCGAAACCGCGATCGATATCGTCAAGCTGAACAAGTGGTACGGCACATTTCATGTGCTGCGCGATATCGATCTGAATGTGAGCCGGGGCGAGCGGATCGTCATCGCCGGGCCTTCGGGGTCGGGCAAGTCGACGCTGATCCGCTGTATCAACCGGCTTGAGGAACATCAGTCGGGCAAGATCATCGTCGACGGGACCGAGCTGACCAACGACCTCAAGAATATCGACAAGATCCGGTCCGAGGTCGGGATGGTGTTCCAGCATTTCAACCTGTTTCCGCATCTGACGATTCTGGAGAACTGCACCCTGGCGCCGATCTGGGTGCGCAAGATCCCCAAGCGCGAGGCCGAGGAAACGGCCATGCATTTCCTGGAAAAGGTCAAGATCCCCGATCAGGCGCATAAATATCCCGGCCAGCTGTCCGGTGGTCAGCAGCAGCGCGTGGCGATCGCGCGCTCGCTCTGCATGCGTCCGCGCATCATGCTGTTCGACGAGCCGACCAGCGCACTGGACCCCGAGATGATCAAGGAGGTTCTGGACACCATGATCGAGCTGGCCGAAGAGGGGATGACCATGCTTTGCGTGACCCATGAGATGGGCTTTGCGCAGGCGGTGGCGCATCGCGTCATCTTTATGGATCAGGGGCAGATCGTCGAGCAGAACACCCCGAAAGAGTTCTTCAACAACCCCCAATCCGAACGCACCAAGCTGTTCCTGTCCCAGATCCTGGGGCATTGACGCGCCCGGTCGGGCGGTCGCGGGGGACTTCGCGTCCCCCGTCCTTTGCCCTGCAAAGGACTCCCCCTGCGGGATATTTGCGCATGGAAGAGAATGAGCCCGTCGGAGCGGTTGCCGGGCGGGGGGCAGACGGGCTATCGTGCCGCCAACCGCTGCGGAGAATTTACTATGAACCAAACCATCTTTTTGCTGTTGGGGGTGCTCGGCCTTGTCGGGATCGGCGCCGCCGTTTCGAGCAATGATGACGATCATCCGCCCGAGCGCGAAGAAGAAGATCCGCGCCTGGACCCGGAAACCGTGATCAGGGATGACGATGACGATCATGTCCTGACCGGAACCACCGGCGATGATGGCATTGTTGGCGATGACGATGACGAGACTCTGAACGGGCTTGCGGGCGATGACGTGGTTGCCGGTGGCTTTGGCGAGGATACCGTGATCGCCGATCCCGGCAATGACGAGATCTATCTGGGCGGTGGCGACGATCTTTATGGTGTCCATGAAGAGGGCACCAATCAGGGCAATGACAGCATCTATGGCGGTTTTGGTGAGGATACGATCATCACCAACCTTGGCGAACATTCGATCATGGGCGGCGATGGCGACGACCGGATCGAGGATTATGGTGGATCGGTCTATGTCGAGGGCGAAGAGGGCGATGACCTGATCCTGTCGCCCGATGCCTCGGACCCGGATGCGGCCGATACGCTTCTGGGTGGCGAAGGCCGCGACACCATTCATGCCGGCGCGGGCGATGTCGTCGATGCGGGTTCGGGCGCGGATTCGATCGTGCTGCGCAGCGATTCCGGCGGTGCCGCCGATATCACCCTTGGCGGAGCCGACAGCATTACCATCACCCTGGCCGAGGACTATGACGGCGATGAGGATTATGAGCTGGTTCAGGACGGCGAGGATGTGCGTCTTGTGCTGAACGGCGAGGATATCGCCATTCTGCGCGACACGGTGGTGGCCGATGTCACTTCGGTGTCGGTGATCCGGGAAAGCGTCGCGGGCTGATCGGTCCGGTCGTCTCATGAGAAAGGCGCGCCGTTTGTCCGGCGCGCCTTTTTCCTGTCTGGCAGCGGGATCAGAGGGCGCGCTTGCGCGATTCCTCGAGATAGATTTCGCGCAGGCGGGCCGCGACGGGTCCGGGCGTGCCCTTGCCCAGCTGGGCGCCGTCGATTTCCACCACCGGCAGCACGAAGGCCGAGGCCGAGGTCAGGAATGCCTCGTCCGCCTCCTGTGCCTCGGCGATGGTGAAGGGGCGTTCCTCGATCTGCATCTGTGCCTCGGCGGCGTAGCGCAGCAGCGAGGCGCGGGTGATGCCGTGCAGGATGTCGGTCGACAGCTGGCGGGTGATGATCTTGCCGTCCTTGACGATATAGGTGTTGTTCGAGGTGCCTTCGGTCACGAAACCGTCCTCGGTCAGCCAGGCGTCATCGACGCCGCGGGCCTTGGCCTCCATCTTGGCCATCGAGGGATAGAGCAGCTGCACCGTCTTGATGTCGCGCCGGCCCCAGCGCAGATCGGGGACCGAGACCACGCGCAGTCCGGTTCTGGCCTGCGGATTGTCGGCAAGGCCGGGCTTGTTCTGGGTGAACAGCACCACCGTTTGCGGCGTGTCCTTGGGCGGATAGGCAAAGTCGCGATCGCCCGGATTGCCGCGCGTGACTTGCAGATAGATCAGCCCTTCGCGGATGTCGTTCAGCGCCACCAGCTTGTGGTGGATGTCGAGCCATTCCTGCCGGCTGAGCGGGTTTTCCATCCCCAGCTCGTTCAGCGAGCGGGTCAGCCGGGCCAGATGCCCCTCGAATTCAAGGATCTTGCCGTCGAGAACGCTTGTGACCTCATAGACGCCGTCGCCCATCACGAAACCGCGGTCAAAGATCGAGACGCGGGCCTCGGTTTCCGGCAGGTAGTCGCCATTGAGGTAGACGGTGCGGGTCATCTGATTTCTCTCCTATCGCGAAAGCCGATGGGGCGCCGCGATGCGGGGCATCGCTGGGCGACCGGTCCGCTTGGTCCTGCGTCAGAAGCGCCCGTGCGTCAAGATCGCCCCGTGCGCGTTCCGTCGGGTCCCGCACCGCAACGGCGCATTTTGCGGCTGTTGACAGCGCGACCACGGGTCAGGCAAAAGTGATGCAATGTCGTGCAGGCGTGAGCGCAGGCACGCAGACAGAGATACCTGGGCGGCTATGCGGGGAGGCTGGCCGCCAATCAGGGGAGGAGCAACAGGCCTTGCGCATGTCGTAAGGCCTGTTGTTTTTCTGAACCGGGTATTGCGAAATTCGTGTGACGGAATGGTGAAAATCTCGTGATTTAGGCAGTTTTGCCTATGAGGCCGGCATCATGGGCACGCGCCCATGCTCAGCCCTGGCGCGGCTGTCTGCGCAGGGGACGGGCCAGCGGGTCCGGGGTCCGGTTGCCTTGTCCCCAATCGGGAATCGGTGATTCGGGCATGGCCGGCATCGCGGCGGCAACGGATTGATTCGGCCGCAGAGTCGTCTCCTTGCGGGGCGTGTTGCTGTCGATTTTGCGGGTCATCTTGCGGCTCATGAAAAAAACGTCGGCAGGCAAATAGAGGTCCTGGCCGGGTCGCGCAAGGCCGCTGACCTATTCGTGAGGCGACCATTCCGCCGGAATCTGCGGTGACGCAGCGACAAGGCGCCGGGTATAGGGGGTTTGGGGGTTATCCATCACCTGATCGGTGGGGCCGGCCTCGACGATGCGGCCCTTTTCCATGATGAGCACGCGATCGGTGATCCGGCGCACCACGGACAGGTCGTGGCTGATGAACAGATAGGCCAGCCCGTGGCTGGCCCGCAGCCCGGCCAGAAGGTCCAGAACCTGTGCGCGGACCCTGACATCAAGGGCGCTGACGGCTTCGTCGAGGACGATCAGGCTGGGCTTGATGATCAGCGCGCGGGCGATGGCGATGCGCTGGCGCTGGCCGCCGCTGAATTCGTGGATATAGCGGCGCATCGCGTCGCCGGTGATGCCGACCTCATAGAGCGCTTCGGCCACCTGTTCGCGCCAATCGCGGGGCCGTCCAGTCAGGTGAAAGGGTTCGGCCACCAGCCGTTCGACCCGCCAGCGCGGATCGAAACTGCCAAAGGGGTCCTGAAAGACGACCTGCATCCGGGCGCGCAATTCGGGGGGCATGGCGCGGCCGGCATGGATTTCGCGCCCGTCCAGAAGGATGCGGCCGCCTTGCAGCGGATCAAGGCCAAGAATGGCACGGGTCAGCGTCGATTTCCCACAGCCGGATTCGCCGATCAGCCCGACGGATTCGCCACGACCGATATCCAGGCTGACCCCGTCGACCGCGCGCAGCACATCCCCCGGCGCCTGCGCCGATGCGCGGGGCAGGGGGTATTCGCGCACTGCGCCCTCGACCCGCAACAGCGGCGTCGACCGGCCCTTGTGCAGAACCAGTCGCGGCTGATGGTTCGAGGCCTGAAACAGCTGGCGCGTATAGGGATGGGCCTGACGGCGGAACAGCTCTTCGGTCGGGCCCTCTTCGACGATGACGCCTTTCTGCATCACCGCCACGCGGTCGGCGATGCCCGCGACCACCGACAGATCATGGGTGATCAGCAAAAGCGCCATGTTCTCGTCGCGCACCAGCCCGCGCAGCAGGTCCAGAATCTGGGCCTGCGTGGTCACGTCCAGCGCGGTCGTGGGTTCGTCCGCGATCAACAGGTCGGGACGTTCGGCGATGGCCAGCGCGATGGCGACGCGCTGGCGCTGACCGCCCGACAGCTGGTGCGGATACAGGCTCAGCGGAAAGCGCGGCGCGGCCAGCCCGACCCGGTCCAGCCGGTCGCGGGCGCGCGCCAGGGCCGCCTTGCGGTCCAGCCCCTGATGGATGCGCAGCACCTCGGCCACCTGATCGCCGATCGTCATCAGCGGGTTCAGCGCCGTCATCGGTTCCTGAAAGATCATGCCGATCCGCTTGCCCCGGATGCGGCACAGATCGGCCTCGGGCAGGTCCAGAAGGTTGCGGCCGTCCAGATCGACCTGTCCCTCGGCCCGCATGCCCGCGGGCAAAAGCCCGATGATCGCCAGCGCCGCCATCGACTTGCCCGAACCGGATTCGCCCACCAGCCCGGTGATCTGGCCCGGCATCAGCCGCAGGTCGACATCATGCAGGATCTGGTGGTTGCCGGCGGCGACGGCGAGGTCGCGGGTTTCGATCATGATCGCGTCCTGCGCAGTCTTGGGTCCAGCGCGTCGCGCAGCCCGTCGCCCAGAAGGTTCAGCCCCAGCACGGTGATGACGATGGCCAGGCCGGGCACGATGGCGACATGCGGGGCGATGGCGAACATGGTCTGGGCCTCGGCCAGCATGCGGCCCCAGCTTGGCGTCGGCGGCTGCGCGCCAAGCCCGACATAGCTGAGGCCCGCCTCGGCCAGGATGCCGAGGCTGAATTGAATGGTGCCCTGAACGATCAGCAGGTTGGCGATATTGGGCAGGATGTGCTGAATACTGATCCTAGCCGGCCCCTTGCCCGCGACCTGTGCCGCGCGGATATAGTCCAGCGTCCAGATCGGCAGCGCCGCGCCGCGCGTGACGCGGGCGAAAACGGGGATGTTGAAAATGCCGATGGCGATGATGGCATTGACCGCCGACGGCCCCAGCACCGCCGTGATCAGAATGGCGATGACAAGGTTGGGAAAGGCAAAGATCAGGTCGTTGCCGCGCATGATGACGTCGTCGATCCAGCTGTCGCGCCGCGCCGCCGCCCAAAGCCCCAGCGGCACCCCAAGGCCGATGCCGATGCCCACCGCCACCAGCGCCACCGCGATCGAGGTGCGCGCGCCGACCATGATCATCGACAGCATGTCCCGGCCCAGCTGATCGGTGCCCAGCCAATGCGCCGCCGAGGGCGGTTGCAGCTTTTCGGCCACCGACAGTTGCAGCACGTCGCCCGGCGTCCAGACATAAGACAGCGCCGCCGCCACCAGCGCCAGCCCCGCCAGCGCGCCCCCAAGGATCAGCGACCACCTCATGTGCGCAACCTCGGATCGATCAGCGCATAGCCCAGATCGACCAGAAACGTCACAAGGATCACCGCCGCGACCAGCACCAGAACCGCGCCCTGCACCACGATCAGATCGCGCTGGGTGATGGCCTGAAAGATCAGCCGCCCCAGTCCGGGCAGGTAAAAGACGTTCTCGATGATGATCGCCCCGGCCAGCAGGAATGAAAACTGCATGCCCAGAACGGTCAGCACCGGAATCAGCGCATTGCGCAGCGCGTGGCGCGACAGCGCCTGCGCCGCGCTCAGCCCCTTGGCGCGGGCGGTGCGGATATAGTCCTGGCCCAGGGTCTCGATCAGGGCGGAACGCAGAACCCGCGCAAGGATCGCCGCCTGCGGCAGGGCCAGCGCGATGGCGGGCAGGATCAGCGCCCTGAACGCCGCCCCGGGATGGTTCCAGCCGGGAAAGCCGCCCGCCGGCAAAAGCCGCAGCCTGACGGCAAAGATCAGCACCAGAAGCATCGCGAACCAGAAATTCGGCAGCGAGATCCCGATCTGTGTCGCCCCCATCACCAGCGTGTCGCCGGCCCGGCCCCGGCGCGCGGCGGCGAACATCCCGATGGGAAAGGCAATCGCCATCGCCAGCATCAGCGCCATCAGCGCCAGCGGTAGCGAGACCTGAATCCGGTCAAGGATCATGCCCGCGACCGGGGTCTTATAGGTAAAGCTCTGACCCAGATCGCCGCTCAGCACGCCGCCCAGCCAATGCGCGTAGCGCAGCGGCAGCGGCTGATCCAGACCCAGCTCGTGGCGCAGCGCGGCGACCGTATCCGGCTGGGCGCCGGTGCCCAGCATGAAGCTTGCGGGATCGCCCGGCACCAGTTCGACCACCGAAAAAATCAACGCCGAGGCCACGAGCAGGCTCAGGCCAAGCGAGAGCAGTCGTCGGATCACATAACGGCGCATGATCAAAGGCTAATCCGCCGCTCGATTCCGGTAAAGCCAACTTTCGGATATGGTTTTGGTCCCGGATGCGGGGGCCATGCCCGATCCTAGGGCAGTTCCAGCTTGCCAATCAGCGGCATGTCATCGGTTTCGGGCACGGTATGGCGTTCGATCATGCGGTGGACGGCGGGCGGGTGTTCGCCGCGATGCAGCGCCTGCAAGCCCTGATAGGTTTCGAAATCGGCCTTGGTCCGGCGCAGGTTGTGGCGCACATATTCGTCCCAGGTGGCGATGTGATAGCTTTCGCTCCAGCGTTCGGGGTTTTCCAGATCGCGCAGCAGGGCCCAGTTGCGGGCACCGTCGCGGCGGCGGACATTGCGCCGAAGCGCCATCAGCCGCAGGAATTCGGGCACGTCCTTTTGGTCGATGATATAGTCGACGGTCACCATGATCGGCCCCGAACGGCCGCGCAGATCCAGCCGCAGCGCCGGTTCGCGGAAGCGGTTCACCGGGTCCAGATCCAGCGTGCCGAATTCCGGGATGCGCAGCCAATGCCCCAGCACCGCGCCCAGGATCAGCGGCACCGCCGCCGCGACCATCGCCGTCTCGACCCCCTGGCTCGAGGCGACCGCCCCCCAGACCCAGCTGCCAAGCGCCATGCCGCCAAAAACCGCGGTCTGATAAAGCGCGAGCGCCCGCGCCACCACCCAGCGCGGCGTCGACAGCTGCACCGTGACATTGAACAGCGACAGCGCCAGCACCCATGCCGCGCCCGCGGGCAGCATCGCCAGCGCATGCGCCCAGATGCTTTCGGTCCAAGCCAGCGCCAGCGCCGCGCCCGCGAATGCCGCAAAGGCCAGCCGCACGATATTTTCATTGTCCAGCCGCTCGCGGATCAGCGGATTGAGCAGCGCGCCCCCGATGGCGCCCAGCCCGAAACAGCCCAGCAACAGGCCGAACAGCAAGGATCCCCCCTGGGGCTGGGCCTTGGCGACAAGCGGCAAAAGCGCCATGATCACGATGGCCGAAAAGCCGAACATCGCCCCGCGCAGCAGCACTCGCAACAGGTTCGGCGAAAGCGCGACATAGCGCAGCCCCGCCCCCACCGCCGCGACAAAGGGCTCGGGCGAGGTGGTGCGCGGCGGCGTCACCGGATGCCAGCGCGCCAGCGCCCCCAAAAGCGGGATATAGCTGATCGCGTTCACCGCAAAGGCGGTCGCCGCGCCAAAGATCGCGGTGATGATGCCGCCCGCCGCCGGGCCGACGCTGCGCATCAGGTTGAAGCCGACCGAATTCAGCGTCACCGCCGCCGCCAGATCCTCGCGCGGGACGAGGTCCTGCATGCTGGCCTGCCAGGGCGGGTTATAGATTGCCTGTCCGACCCCGATCAGAAATGTCAGCGACAGCAAAAGCAGGGGCGTCATCCATCCCTGCCATGTCAGCACCGCCAGCAGGACCGACACCGCCGCCATGAAAAGCTGTGCCCCCAAAAGCAGCGTGCGGCGGTCGAAAATATCCGCCAGCGCCCCCGAAAGCAGCGCAAACAACATGATGGGCAGCGTGTTCGACGCCTGTACCAGCGCGATCAGCGTGGCGGAATCGGTCAGCTGCGTCATCATCCATGCCGCGCCCACCGCCTGCACCAGCGACCCGAAATTCGATATCAGCGTGGCCGACCAGAGCAGGCGGAAATCGCTGTAGCGAAAGGGGGCAAAGGGGCTTTTGCGGGCGGGGCTGGGCATGGCGCGGGGGAACCTGGGCTGATGCGACCAGCCTAAGCACAGGTTTCGGGCGCTGCAATCGCTTCGCGGCCGATTCTGGTTATGGCGGGATCTGTCCCGGCATTTCCGCATGTTGCGACAAATTGTCCCGATTAACGGCTGATATGCGAAAGAATTGTGCGATGAAATGCCCGGGACGGGGCAAAATCGGGAGTTCATTTTTCGCGGCTTTGCTATCTTTGCCGGCAACTCGGTTCAAAGGGTGCGCGAACATGAAAGTCATCGTTTTGGGTGCTGGCGTTTTGGGCGTCACCTCGGCCTGGTATCTGGCGAAGGCCGGCCATGAGGTGACGGTCATCGACCGGCAGGAAGGCCCGGCGCTGGAAACCAGCTTTGCCAATGCCGGCGAAATCTCGCCCGGCTATTCCTCACCCTGGGCGGCGCCCGGCATTCCGGTGAAGGCACTGAAATGGATGTTCCAGCGTCATGCCCCGCTGGTCCTGCAACCGCGCCTTGACTGGCAGCGGCTGTCCTGGATGGCGCGGATGCTGGCCAATTGCACCAGCGCGGCCTATGCGATCAACAAAAGCCGCATGGTGCGTCTGGCCGAATACAGCCGCGACTGTCTGGGCGAGCTGCGCGCCGAGACCGGCATCGAATATGACCAGCGCATGCAGGGCACGCTGCAACTGTTTCGCAAGGCGGAACAGATGGACGCGGCCGGCAAGGATATCGAGGTGCTGCGCGCCGATGGCGTCCCCTTCGAGGTGCTGGACCGCGCCGGCTGCATCGCCGCCGAACCGGGGCTGGCGGGTGCCGCCGAGCGTATCGCCGGCGGTCTGCGCCTGCCGGGCGATGAGACCGGCGATTGCTTCAAGTTCACCAGCCGTCTGGCCGAGATGGCCGAGGCTGCCGGCGTCACCTTCCGCTGGGGTGTCTCGATCCGGCATCTGCGCGCCGAGGGCGGCCGCATCACTGCGGTCGACACCGATCAGGGGCTGTTCACCGCCGACCGCTATGTGCTGGCGCTGGGTCCGCATTCGCCGCAGCTGGTGCGCCATCTGGGGATCAAGCTGCCGATCTATCCGCTGAAAGGTTACTCGCTGACCATCGATATCGAGGACGAATCCCGCGCCCCGGTTTCGACCGTGATGGACGAAACCTACAAGGTCGCGATCACCCGTCTGGGCGACCGCATCCGCGTCGGCGGTCTGGCCGAGATCGCGGGCTATGACCTGACCCTGAACCCGCGCCGCCGCGCCACGCTGGCGAAATCGGTCGGCGAGCTGTTCGGCGGTTCGGGCGACCCGGACAAGGCGCTGTTCTGGACCGGGCTGCGGCCGATGACGCCGGACGGCACCCCGATTGTGGGCACGACGCCGGTCCCGAACCTGTTTTTGAACACCGGGCACGGCACGCTGGGCTGGACCATGTCGGCGGGCTCGGGGCGGCTGGTCGCGGATCTGATTTCGGGGCGCACGCCCGATATCGCGGCCGACGATCTGGGCTATGCGCGCTATCTGCACGGGGCCAAACGCCCGGCCGCGGGCCTGTTGCAGCCCGCCGGCGCCTGAGCAGGGCGGGGATCGCTGATCGGGGGCCAGTGGCGACGCCGGCCCCTTTTTCGTGCCGGGTCGCGCCAATTGTGGCCCGCAGGACACAGGTTGCGGCGGCTTTGTCACGGGCAAGGGAACGATTCCGGCGGCCGGGCCGTTTGGCCGCGTATATTGGCGCCCCGATGTCGGTGGCGGTCCCGAAGCGCGCGAAAGCCGATTGGCAACAGTCTGGCAACGATTCGTAAAGCGCGCCGGGCCGGCCCTTGACGCCGCAAGGGGGCAGACGGCTGATATAATCATGCGAATCATGCCTGCCCGCTGCTCGGGCCGGGCATGGATCAGGACAAAGCTGCCAGCGCCGCGCCCATGGATGGCGTGGTGCGTTACGAAGGGAAACACGATGCGTCTTGCACCGCTTATGCTGGCACTGGGCCTTGGCCTTGCGGCCTGCGCCCCCACGCCTCAGGCCCCCACCTCGCCCAACGCCGCGACCGGCGTCTATGGCGCGCGGACCGATTCCGGGCCCAATGGCGAGCCGATCGAAATCAACGCCGTGCGCCCGGCCTATCTGACCGAGGAAAACACCCGCCAGCGCGTGGCCTATAACGGCTCTGATGCGCCCGGCACCATCGTCGTCGATCCCTATGCGCGCTTTCTTTACCATGTGCTGGAAGGTGGCGAGGCCATGCGTTTCGGCATCGCCGTCGGCCAGGCCGGCAAGAATTTCCAGGGCACGGCCACCATCAACCGCAAGCAGGCCTGGCCCAGCTGGACCCCGACCGCGAATATGGTGCGCACCCAGCCCGAGCTTTACGGCCCGCTGAAGGGCGGTCTCAAGGGCGGCGTCGACAACCCGCTGGGGTCGCGGGCGCTCTATCTTTACAAGGGCGGGCGTGACACCATGTACCGCATCCACGGCACCATGGACCCGTCTTCGGTCGGCAAGGCCACCTCGGCCGGCTGTATCCGCCTGTTCAACCAAGACATCATGGATCTGTTTGACGAGATCCCGAACGGCACCCGGGTCAAGGTCCGCTCGCGCGCGGAAAGCCTGGCGCTGGAAGGGCAGATGATCGAACAGCCCAACGGCTATCTGGCCCGCGCCAGCAGCGTTCAGACGGCGGCCGCGCCCGCGCAATAAGCGCCCGCGCACATCCCGCCCCGATCCGATGCGACGCCCCGGCTGCAAGGCCGGGGCGTTTCGCGTCGGGCGGCGTCCTGCCGCACCGGGTGTCTAAACGGTTTTCAAGCCGGGGGCGGGCTGTTATCTGAAAGCCGATTCTGGGATTGGTGTGCGATGTTTCGTCTGGCGCTTGTGCTTGCTGCGGCTTTCGCCGCCTTTTCGGCCTCTGCCTATGAGGCGGTGGATGCGACGCATGGCGCGCCCGCGCCCAAGGCCTCGGACAAGTCGCGCTGTACGGCGGACGGGCTGCATTGCATCGCCATCGCCACCTATGTTCCCGATGTCTGTCAGGCCATCGAACGCGAGGCCGGGCGCAACGATCTGGATCCGCATTTCCTGGCCCGCCTGTTGTGGAAGGAAAGCCTGTTCGAGGCCAATGCCATCAGCCCGGTCGGCGCCATGGGGATCGCGCAGTTCATGCCCGGCACCGCCGAGATCGTCGGCCTGGACGATCCGTTCAACCCGGCCAAGGCGATCGAGGTTTCTGCCCGGTATCTGCGCAAGCTGACGGATGATTTCGGCAATGTCGGGATGGCGGCGGTGGCCTATAATGGCGGCGAGAACCGCGCCGCGCGCTATGTCGCAGAGGGCGGCAACCTGCCTTGGGAAACGCAGGATTACGTTCAGGCCATCACCGGGCTGACGGCGCGCGACTGGCGCGAGAACCCGCCCAAGACGCTGGATATCCGGCTGGACAAGGAGCGGCCCTTTCGCGCCGCCTGCATCGATCTTGCCGGAACCCGCAAGCTGCGCGAATTCCAGACGCTGGACCATCCCTGGCCCTGGGGCGTGATCGTGGCCACCCATCCCAGCCGTTCGGGCGTGACCGGTCAGGTGTCGCGGCTGAACCGGCAATTGCGCCCGATCCTTGGCGGCAAGCGGGTCAGTTATGTGCGGCGCAAGGTCTCGGGCGGGCCGAAAAAGCTTTATACGGCGCAGATCGGCTATTCCTCGAAAAGCGAGGCCTTTGCGTTCTGTACCCGGCTGCGCAGTGTCGGCGGCCGCTGTCTGGTGCTGAAAAACTGAACGCCGCGCGGGTGGCGGCGTTCCGTATGGATATTTGAATGAAGAAGAAAGGGCGGGCTCATTCCCGCCAATGCACCGCCGTGAGGTCGTTGGCGGGCATCGGGGCGTTTTCCCAAAGCCCTTCGATTTCGGCTTTGGCGACACCGGTCTTGGCCAGCTGGAACAGATAGGCGTTGACGTAATCGTCGGCGATGATCTGTTGCGCCTGTTTCAACAGCGCCGAGCGCGCGGCCGGGTCGGTGGTGGCGTCGAGTTGCGACATGGTCTCGCGGAAGGCGGGGTTCTTGTAGTTGAAGTAATAGGTGTCGCGCCCATAGATGCCGATATCCATCGGTTCCACATGGCTGATGATGGTCAGGTCGTAATCGGCATTCTTGTAGACCTGTTCCAGCCACTGCGCCCATTCCATATTGGTGATCTGGGTCTGGATGCCCACGGCGCGCAGTTCGGCCGCGACGATTTCGCCGCCGCGCCGTGCATAGGGGGTCGGGGGCAGGGCAAGCCGCAGGGTCAGGTTTTCGGCCCCCGCCTCGGCCAGAAGCTTTTTCGACAGCTCCGGGTCATGGGCGGATTGTGCGGTCAGATCGACATAGTCGGGGTGATGCGGGGCGAAATGCGTGCCGATGGGCGTGCCATAGCCGAACATCGCGCCGTCGATGATGTCCTGGCGGTTGATGGCATGGGCGATGGCCTCGCGGACCTTGACGTTGTCGAGCGGCGGGCGGGCATTGTTCATCGCAAGGATCGTTTCGCCCTCGGTCGTGCCGACGAGCACCTTGAAGCGCGGATCGGCCTGAATCTGGGCCAGGGTTTCGGGCGCGGGATAGATCGGGAAGGCGTCGATATCGCCGGCCATGATCGCGGCGAATGCCGCCGTCGGATCGCCGATAAAGCGGAAGGTCGCGGATTTCAGCGCGGGCTTTTCGCCCCAATAGCCGTCCCAGGCGGTCAGCGTGATATGGTCGCCCTGTTTCCATTCGCCGAATTTGAACGGTCCGGTGCCGATGGGATGGGTGGCGATGTTCTTGACGCTGGCCTCGTCCACCATCACCGCGTCGCCCCAGGCCATCTTGAACGGAAAGGCGCCGTCCGGGGATTTCAGCGTGACCTGCACGGTTTGCGGGTCGATCGCCGTGACGGTTTCGATGCCTTCGAAAAGGCCTTTCTGGGCGTTGGTGCTGTCGGGGGCGCGGGCACGGTCCAGCGAAAAGATCACGTCCTGCGCATCGAAGGTGGCGCCATCGTGGAAGGTGACGCCGGGGCGCAGGTGGAAGGTATAGCTTTTGCCGTTTTCGGCCACGTCCCAGCTGGCGGCGAGTCCGGGCTGCACGCTGCCGTCCGAGGCGATGCGGGTCAGCCCCTCGAAGAGGTTGGCATAGACGATTTCGTCGATGGCGGCCGCCGCGCCGCCCGTCGGATCGAGGTTTGGCGGTTCAAGCACCATCGCGAGCGTGATCGTGTCCGGCGCGGCCAGTGCCGGCGTGGCCAGAATTGCCACCGCGGCGGCGGTCTGCATGAATTTTGCGAACATCCTTGCCCCTTTTCGGCATCTGCAATCAGACGCAGCTTCCGGGCAAATCAGTCGGCGATCAAGTCCGCCGCTCGGTCAGTTGTTGGGCGAGCCCCGCGAACATCAGCCAGAGCGAGGTCAGAAGCAGGCCCCAGCGCGCAAAGCTGTCGGGGTGGAAATCGACCAGCACCGCCCAGATCGCAAAGCCGACCCAGGCCGCCGCCACCGGCAGCGAGATCCAGCGCCAGCGTTCGGTGCGGACCGGGTGGATGAACTTGATATTCGTGAACATGGTATAGGTCAGCGCGACCACCACGATCAGGATGATCCAGAAATTCGGCTTTAGCGCGAAAAGCACCAGCACGAGCATGTTCCAGCAGGCGGGAAAGCCCGCAAAGGAATTGTCCTTGGTTTTCATGCGGGTGTCGGCGAAATAGATCACGCTGCCATAGGTGATGGCGATGATCGCGATCCAGCCGGTCCAGCCCGGCAACAGGCCCGACATGAACAGCGCATAGGCCGGGATGAAGACATAGGTCAGATAATCGATGATCAGGTCCATCAGGACCCCGTCATAGGTCGGCCAGTTGCGCTTGACGTCATAGCGGCGCGCCAGCGGGCCGTCGATGCCGTCCACGATCAGCGCGATCACCAGCCAGAAGAACATGATCGACCATTGGCCATTGGCCGCGGCCAGCAGGGCCAGCATCGACAGGACTGCGCCAGTCGCGGTGAGCAGATGGACGGACAGGGCTTTCAGATGCGGCTTCATCCCCCGCTTCTGTCACCGAACGGTCATGATCGCAAGTTTGCAGGGCGCATTAATCGCCTTTCCGGGCAATGTGATGCGCGGATGCGCCGCAGTGCGGGCCGCTCAGCGCGTGAACTCTTCGGCGGCATAGCCTTGCAGATAGAGCAGCGCGGTCAGGTCGCCGTGATTGATTCGGATATCGACCTGGGCCGCGACCGAGGGTTTGGCATGCAGCGCGACCCCCGTCCCGGCCAGTTGCAGCATGCCCAGATCGTTGGCGCCGTCGCCCACCGCGATGACATCGGCCGGGGTCAGGCCGCGCGCGGCGGCGATCTGTTGCAGGGCCTCGACCTTGGCCTCGCGGCCGAGAACCGGCAATGAGACATGGCCGGTCAGGATGTCGTTGTCGGCCAACAGGGTATTGGCGCGGTGCTCGTCAAATCCCAGCGCGGTCGCGACCGGGCCGGTGAAGGCGGTGAACCCGCCCGAGACCAGCGCCGAATAGCCGCCCTGCGCATGCATGGTGGCGACCAGATCGCGCCCGCCGGCGGCCAGCGTGATGCGATTGTCCAGCACCTCGTCGATGGCGGTTTCGGGCAGGCCCGCCAACAGGCCGACCCGCGCCAGGAGCGCCTCGTGGAAATCCAGCTCTCCGTTCATGGCCCGGGCGGTGATGGCGGCGACGCGTTCGCCGACGCCGGCGACATCGGCCAGCTCGTCGATGCATTCCTGTTCGATCATGGTCGAATCCATATCGGCCAGCAGCACCGCCTTGCGCCGGCCAAGGGTCGGCTGGATGACGATGTCAAAGCCCTGCGTTTGCAGGATTTCCCAGATGGCCCAGAAATCGGCCGGCTGCGCGTCGAGCGGAAATTCGGCGGCAATGCCGGGGTTCAGCCAGATCACATGGCCGCCATTCCACTGAGCGCGCAGATCCTCGGCCAGCGCGGGGGTCAGATCGGCGCGTTTGGGGGCGGCAAGCATGGTGACGGTGAACATGGGACCTCCGGGCCAGATACGTTGCCGAAGGACTAGCGAATGCGCGATGCGGGTTCAATTGCGCAGCCGCCGGATCGGGGTGGGAAAAGCCCCCCGGTCAGGCGACCAGCGGCTTGTGATTGCGGATATGTCGCGCGGCCAGTTTGCGGGCATGCCGGCCCGAGGGGCAGGGGCGCGCCATGTCCGGCACAAAGCCAAGATCGCGCAGTTCGGGAAAAATCGTCAGGATCTCGTCCCGCGCCGCCGGACCCAGGGATTTCAGCGCCTCGGGGCCGGTATAGAGGGATTCCGTTTCGGCGCCGTTGGTGGTGATGACCTGATGCCGGTCGAACAGGATGTGGAAATATTCGGCGGTTTCGACATCCTCGGCAATGCTGATGCCGTCCAGCTCCAGCAATTGCTTTGCGGCGACGAGAACCTCGGTCGCGCCGAAAAGCCGTGCTGCGATGGCCGAGCGGATCAGGATGCGATGCTGGGGCGAAACCAGCAGGTCGCGGGCGGGTATGCCCGGCCCAAGCGCTGCGGCGCGGATGCGCACCGGGCGCAGATAGGGCATCGCGGCCAGCATATGCGGGCCAAGCTTGCGGGTGCCAATCCAGCGAATGACCTGTGGGCCGTTGTCGCGCGTCAGCACCGCATCGCCGACTTGCAGCGTTTCGACCGCTTGCGGCCCCGAGGGTGTGTCGATCATCGTGCCACGGGTCAGGCAGGGCACGCCCTCGATTTCGATATGGTTGCTGCGGATGCTGACCGTGCCGACCGCATCGCCGTTGCTGTCATAGACGATGCCCGACCAGTCCTTTGAGCCGGGCGCCTCGTCCCGGGTTTCGCTCATGCCGGTGACCTCGAATCGCCAGCCATCGGGCAGGTTGACCGTGGTTTCCTCGACCTCGCCATCGGCGCCCAGCGCATCGACGGTGATGGTGCCCCGGAAATTCGGGCCGATATTGACCGTGATGCGGTCATTCGTGCCGTTGCCGCCAAAGTTCCGGTGAAATGCACCAAAGCTGTTGGCATCCAGTGTGAAATCAGCCATCGGACTGTCCCCCCAGAATGTCAAATTTGACCGGTCTGAATAGCAGATGGCGGCTGATCGCCGCCGGGTTCGCGCGTGTAATTCTGGGATATGTGGACCCAGCCGGCCGATTTCCATGCCTGTTGGGTAATATTTTGTCATTTTTCTGTGCGTAACCTTGCCGAAAATTTCACTTGCGGGAATCTGCGGCCCGATATATCGCCATCAGCGGGACACGCCGCCCCAACGCGGCGCTATCTAGCTGGAAGGCTATACATAATGAGCATGACTGCTCCGGCTGCGCGCCCGGTCAATCCGCGCTTTTCCTCGGGCCCCTGTGCCAAGATCCCCAATTTTTCGCTGGATATGCTTGCCGACGCGCCGCTGGGCCGTTCGCATCGTGCGGCCATCGGCAAGTCGAAGCTGGCCGAGGCCATCGATCTGACCCGTGAGGTTCTGGACGTTCCCGCCGATTACCGGATCGGCATCGTTCCGGCATCCGATACCGGCGCCGTCGAGATGGCGCTGTGGTCGCTGCTTGGCCCGCGCAAGGTCGAGATGCTGGCCTGGGAAAGCTTTGGCGAAGGCTGGGTCACCGATGTCGTGAAGCAGCTCAAGCTGGATGCGGTGACGCGCAAGGCCGATTACGGCCGGATCGTCGATTTCGCCGAAGTCGATTTCGACAATGACGTGGTTTTCACCTGGAACGGCACCACCTCGGGCGTGCGGGTTCCCAATGGCGATGCGATCCCGGCAGGGCGCGCAGGTCTGACGATCTGTGACGCGACGAGCGCCGCATTCGCGATGGATCTGCCCTTCGACAAGCTGGATGTGGTGACCTTCAGCTGGCAGAAGGTGCTGGGCGGCGAGGGCGCGCATGGCGTTCTGATCCTGAGCCCCCGCGCGGTCGAGCGGTTGGAAAGCCATGTGCCCGCATGGCCGATGCCCAAGATTTTCCGCATGACCAAGGGCGGCAAGCTGATCGAGGGCATTTTCAAGGGCGAGACGATCAACACGCCCTCGATGCTCTGCGTCGAGGATTATCTGGTGGCGCTGAAATGGGCGCAGTCGCTGGGCGGGCGCAAGGCGCTGATCGCGCGGGCCGAGGCCAATTCCGGCGCAGTGCGCGATTTCATCGCCGGCAAGGACTGGATCGCCGATCTGGCCGAGGATCCGGCGACGGCCTCGACCACCTCGGTCTGTCTGAAATTCACCGATCCGCGCATCAAGGATGGGGCGGCTTTCGCCAAGGCCGTTGCCAAGCGGCTTGAGAAAGAGGGCGTCGCACTGGATGCCGGCGCATACCGCGATGCACCGCCCGGCCTGCGGATCTGGTGCGGCTCGACCGTCGAGGCCTCCGATGTCGCGGCGTTGATGCCGTGGATCGAATATGCGTTCGAGGCCGAGATCGCGGCGCAGGACGCCTGAAGTCGCTGCCGGACCGGGGCCTGCCCCGGGCCCCGGGATATTTTTTGCATGAAAGAATGACGTGACGCCGGTTTTCCGGTGCGCGCCCGCTTATCCAGAGGATGAAAAACATGCCCAAGGTTCTTGTTTCGGACAAGCTTTCGGAAACCGCCGTCCAGATTTTCCGCGATCGCGGGGTCGAGGTCGATTACCTGCCGGAGATCGGCAAGGACAAGGAAAAGCTGGCCGAGATCATCGGTCAGTATGACGGTCTGGCCATCCGTTCGGCCACCAAGGTGACGGCGAAGCTGTTGGAAAGCGCGACCAATCTTAAGGTGATCGGCCGCGCCGGGATCGGGGTCGACAATGTCGAGATCCCGGCCGCGTCCAAGAAGGGCGTGATCGTGATGAACACGCCCTTTGGCAACAGCGTCACCACCGCCGAACATGCCATCGCCCTGATGTTCGCGGTGGCGCGGCAATTGCCCGAGGCCAGCGTCTCGACCCATGCCGGGAAGTGGGAAAAGAACCGCTTCATGGGGGTCGAGGTCTTTAACAAGGTGTTGGGCATTATCGGTGCCGGCAATATCGGTTCGATCGTGATCGACCGGGCGCTGGGGCTGCGCATGAAGGTCTTGGCCTATGACCCCTTCCTGTCCGAGGAACGCGCGGTCGAGCTGGGCGTGAAAAAGGTCGAGCTGGACGAGCTGCTGGCCAAGGCCGATTTCATCACCCTGCATGTGCCGCTGACCGACAAGACCCGCAATATCCTGTCGCGCGAAAACCTGGCCAAGACCAAGAAGGGCGTGCGCATCGTCAATGCCGCGCGGGGCGGTCTGATCGACGAGGAGGCGCTGGCCGAGCTTTTGAAATCGGGCCATGTCGCGGGCGCGGCGCTGGATGTGTTCGCGGTCGAGCCCGCGACGGAAAGCCCGCTTTTCAACCTGCCCAACGTGGTGGTGACGCCGCATCTGGGCGCCTCGACCAACGAGGCGCAGGAGAATGTCGCGTTGCAGGTGGCCGAGCAGATGTCGGATTATCTGCTGACCGGCGCGGTCTCGAACGCGCTGAACATGCCCTCGGTCACGGCCGAAGAGGCCGCCGTCATGGGGCCGTGGATCAAGCTTGCGGGGCATCTGGGCGCGTTCATCGGCCAGATGACCGATGAGCCGATCAAGGCGATCAACGTGCTTTACGACGGCATCGCCTCGGAGATGAACCTCAAGGCGCTGAATGCGGCGGTGATCGCGGGCGTCATGAAGGCCACGAACCCCGACGTGAACATGGTTTCGGCCCCGGTGATGGCGGTCGAGCGCGGCGTTCAGGTGGCCACCACCACCCAGGCCAAGACCGGCGTTTTCGACGGCTATATCAAGGCGACCGTGGTGACCGACACGCGCGAGCGTTCGATCGCCGGGACGGTGTTCAGCGACGGCAAGCCGCGTTTCATCCAGATCCGGGGCATCAATGTCGATGCCGAGATCGGCGAGCATATGCTTTACACCCGCAACAAAGACGTGCCGGGCGTGATCGGCGCGCTGGGCATGACGCTGGGCGATCTGGGCGTCAACATCGCAAACTTTACCCTGGGCCGCACCGCCGCGGGCAATGACGCCATCGCCATTCTCTATCTGGACGAGGCGCTGCGTGCCGACGCGCTCGAGGCGCTGCGCGCGACGGGCAAGTTCTTGCAGGTCCGACCGCTGCATTTCGAGGTTTGAACCTTGCAGGCCCCCGGAGTAACGTCCGGGGGTTTCGCATTCAGGGGGTGCCATGCGGTTCTATGCCATCGGCGACATTCACGGCCAGCTTGAGCTGTTGAAATCCGCGCATGAACGGATTGCGCGGGACGATGCGGCCCATGGCGGCGCGGGCGAGGTCATCCATGTCGGTGACCTGCTGGATCGCGGCCCGGATTCGCGGGGTGTCGTCGATTATCTGATGCGCGGTCGGGATGCGGGGCGGCCCTGGACCGTGCTCAGGGGGAACCATGATCGGTTTTTGCCGCGATTCATTCGTCAGCCGGGTTGGATCGATGCGGGGCTGGGATCGGGCAAGCACTGGCTGGATCATCAGGCGCTGGGCGCGACCCAGACGCTGGCGTCATATGGGGTCGGAAATGACGGCGATCACCAGCGCAGCCATGCCGAGGCCCTGCGCGCGGTGCCCGAGGCGCATCTGCGCTGGCTGGAAAGCCTGCCTTTGTGGCGGTTGATGCCGCAGACGCTCTTCGTGCATGCGGGCATCCGCCCCGGGATCGACCTGTCGCAGCAGAGCGAGCAGGATCTTTTGTGGATCCGCACCGGCTTTCTGGATGACAGGACCGATCACGGCCCGCTGGTCGTGCATGGTCACACGGTCGTCGACGAGGTGACGCATTACGGCAACCGGCTGGCCATCGATTCCGGGGCGGCCTATGGCGGGCCGCTGAGCGTGGTGGTTTTCGACGAGGGCGGGCCGTATCTGTTGACCGATGCAGGTCGGGCAGAGATCCGCCGCGAGGGCGCGACGGCCTGAGCGCGCGGTCGGGCGATCTTGCCGGGCGGGTTCCGGTTTGCGATGATCGCGGCTGCAACTGGGCCGGAGGGCATGATGAGGAACTGGATCGCCGCGCTGATGCTGATGGCTGTGCCGGCAAGCGCGGATGTGGTCGGAAAGGTCGGCGTCGACTGGACCGGAAATGACATTCTGATCGAGGCGATCGCGGATCCCGCCGTGCAGGGCGTGACCTGTCATCTGGCCTATTTCGACCGCTCGGTGATCGACCGCCTCAGCCAGGGGAACTGGTTCGAGGATCCATCGAATTCGGCCATCGAATGCAGCCGCACCGGACCGATCCGCATTGGCGACATCCAGCGCGGCGCCAAGGGCGAGGATGTGTTCAGCGCGTCGCGTTCGCTGATCCTCAAATCGCTGCGCGTGAAGCGCATCTATGACGAGCAAAATCAGGTGCTGGTCTATCTGGCCCATTCCGATCAGCTGAGCGAAGGGTCGGCCAAGATGTCGATTTCGACCGTGGCGCTGTTGCCCGAAGAGGCGCTTCCGGCGAAGTGACGCGGGGGTCGCCGGGAGGGGCCGGCCCGGCGTCGCACATCGCAGGCAGGGGCCGCCACGGCGCGCAGAGGTGGACAGCGGCCGCGCGGGGCTGTAAGAGCCGCGCCAAACAGGAACGATGAGATGCGGAAAAGCTCCACCACCGCGAAGTACAATCTGGGCCAGGTCTTGTGCCACCGCGAACATACTTTTCGCGGGGTGGTTTTCGATGTCGATCCTGAATTCGCCAATACCGAGGAATGGTACGAATCCATCCCCGAGGAATCGCGCCCGTCCCGCGACCAGCCGTTCTATCATCTTTATGCGGAAACCGAGGCAACCTATTACGTTGCCTATGTTTCGGAACAGAATCTGGTTCCCGACGCCTCGGGCGAGCCGCTGGATCATCCCGAAGTGCCCGAAATGTTCGGCGAGTTTCAGGATGGCCGCTATCCGCTGCAATTCGGTCTGAACTAAGGGCCCCGCCCGGACCGGATCGCTATCCGGCGGACTGGTTTCTTTCCGCCCTGTTCTGGTCATAGGACAGCGATTCGCTGACCGGGACGATGAATGCCAGGAAATTCCGGCGGCCTTCGCGGAAATAGCTCAAAGATGCGGTAAGGTCCTGGATCAGGAACCAGCCGAACCCCCCCTCTGGCAGTTGCCCGAGATCGATCGCGCCATCTTCGGGCGGGAGATAGGGAAGGCCGGTGGTTTCCAGACAGCTCGCGGGCAGCGGCTGACCGTCATCGGTAATGGCACAGGCGATCCCGCCGGTATGACGCGCCACGCAGAGATGGATCAGCGGCGTATGCGTCCGGCCGCCCAGACGCAGGGCGTCGTGACGCGCGCCATGTTCGCAGATATTGTTCAGCACCTCGGCCAGCGCCAGCTCGACACGGGCGATCACGTCCTCGGCGGCGCTGCCGTCAAAGCGTTCGCGCAGAAAGGTCAGCGCCTCGCGCACGGTCATCGGGTCGGCGCGAAAGATCCGGTGCATCATCGGCCGGCGCCCCGGGGGCACCGGACGCAGCCTTCTGTCACCCGCGCGGGTCGCGGCAGGTGTGCTCATTTGTCCGCCGTCCGGGCGACGCGGTCATGCCCGTCCATCTGCGGCGGCCGGATCGTCAGCACCGTATCCATGCGCGTCAGCTGAAACACCCGTTCGACATTGGGCGTCAGCCCGGTCAGTTCCAGCTTGCGGCCCGGCGGCATGGCCTTGAAGATGGCGATGACGGCGCCAAGGCCCGAGCTGTCCATGAAATCGACGCCGCCAAGGTCCAGCGTCACCTGTGCCCCGCCATCCCCGATCAGGTGGCGGACCTGATCCTTGAAGGCCGTGGCAATGGCGGCGTCCAGGCGTTTTTCATCGACATGGATCGTCAACCGGTCGGGTTCGGGGATCAATGTCAGCTGCATTTGCGGTCCTGCATTCTGTTGGTCGTTTCGCCATTGCTAGCGCAGAAGCGTTACCAGATGGTAAGCGAAACGCAGTCCGTAACGGTGCTGAATACCAAGCATTCGACTTAAATTTCGCATCAGGTCGGCGCGTCGGCGTGGCCTGCGACATTGCGCGTATCTGACGAAAAGGTCAGGTTGCGTCCGGTTGAACGGATGTTCCGGGAAAGCTATGGTCCCCTGCAGATTTCATCACTTTGGCCGGAAAATATTCAGATGCGCCTGCTTGCCCTGCCTGTCCTGTTTCTTGCGGCATGCGGCGTGGACGGGGGCGGAAAGGCCACGGCGGGGACGGCGGTCGCGCTGATCTGTCCGCAATCGCCGGCGCCGGCCACCGCGCAGCTTTGTGGCGCGCTTGAAACGGCATTGCGTCAACGCGGATATGCGCTGGACCAGAGCGGCCAGACCGCGCCCCTGCGCCTGATCCTGGATGCCGAGAGCCCGCGCGCCACCGTGCTGAACGCCCGGCTGACGGTCGAGCGGGACGGAACCCGCACCCCCGGCGAGGATATGCAGCTTATGGTCGTGGATCGCGACACGATCCCGGACAGACAGATCGACGATTTTGCCAGGACCCTGTTGCTTCGGGCTGGATTGCCGGCCCCGACGCACAACCCGTAATGAGGAGCCTTTGATGACCCTTCGCCCAGAACCTCTTGCCTTTGATGCCGGCCCTGCCGGCGGTGACATCCCGGCCGTTCAGGCGGTGCGTGTGGAAAGCGGGGATGCGGCCGCATCGCGCGCAACCACCTATACCATGAACCCGGGCGACAGCTTCAATGGCGCGCTTGACGGGACCGGCGATGTCGACTGGGTGCGGGTCAATCTTCAGCCGGGGGTCTATCTCATCTCGCTGGACAGCCGGGGCGGGACGCCGCTGTCGGACCCGCTGTTGCGGGTGATGGATGCCTCGGGCAACCAGGTCTCGTTCAATGATGACGGCGGCAACGGCCTGAACTCGCTGGTGACGCTGAGCGTGACCACGGCCGGCACCTATTACCTTGTCGCGGACAGCTATAATTCGTCCGGCTCTGGCGGTTATGCCCTGTCGGTCGAAGAGAGCAATTCCCCCGACGACGTGCTGACCACCGCCGAGATCGCCGAACAGCTGACCGATGGTTTCTGGGACTATGCCGGCGGCGGCCGCCGGGCCTTTGATGTCAGCCAGGGCGGAACGCTGAACGTGGATCTGTCGGGGCTGACCGCCGAGGGGCGGGCGCTGGCCAATTCGGCGCTGTCGGTCTGGGAATCGGTGCTGGGCATCACCTTCAACCGCAATCCCGGCGCCAATGCCGGCATCGACATCCTCTTTGACGACAGTCAGGAGGGGGCCTATTCGACATCGCAGGTGGCGGGCGAAACCATCATCCAGTCATTCGTCAATGTCAGCACCGACTGGCTGACCTCTTATGGAACCGGCTACAACACCTATTCCTATCAGACCTATATCCACGAGATCGGCCACGCGCTGGGTCTGGGGCATGCCGGCAATTACAACGGCTCGGCCACCTATGGCATCGACAACACCTATGGCAATGACAGCTGGCAGGCCTCGGTGATGTCCTATTTCAACCAGACCGACAACACCATCGTCGATGCCAGCTATGCGCTGGTGATGGGGGCGATGCCGGCGGATATCCTGGCGATGCAGACGCTTTACGGCACGGGTGCGATCCGTACCGGCAGCAACACCTATGGCGAAACCACCAATGCCGGCGCCGGCTATAACATCATCGCCAACCTGCTGCGCAACGGCACGACCCGCGACGACATCGCCTTTACCATCTTTGATCAGGGCGGTTTCGACACGCTCGACCTGCGCACGGACACCACGGATCAGCGGATCTGGCTGACGCCGGGGCAGCCTTCGAATGCCTATGGGCTGATCGGTAATATCCAGATCGCCGAAGGCACGGTGATCGAACAGCTTTGGGGCGGGCGCGGCAACGATTTCCTGTCGGGCAACTGGGCCGGCAACCTGATCGCGGGGGGCGTCGGGCAGGATACGATCTATGGTCTGGGCGGCAATGACACGCTGAACGGTCAGGCAGGCGCGGATGTGCTGATCGGGGGCGCCGGCAACGACACCTATGTCATCGACGCCACCGACCGGATCACCGAGACCGCGAATGGCGGTTCGGACACGGTGCAGGTCGGCTTTTCCTATGTGCTGGGCGCGAATATCGAAAACATCGTGCTGACCGGCGGCACGGCGGTGACCGCGCGCGGCAATGGCGCGAACAACCTCCTGGCCGGCAACGGGCTGGGCAATGTGCTGGTCGCGCTTGACGGCAATGACACGCTGCGGGGCGCTGCGGGCGACGACACGCTGCACGGCGGAAACGGCAATGACACGCTGGCCGGGGATGGCGGGCGCGATGTGCTGCATGGCGGTGCGGGCAACGACTATTACATCGTCCGCGACGCGCTGGATACCATCGCCGAGACCGCGACCGGCGGCCTCGACATCGTGCAAAGCACCGTGTCGCTGCGGCTGGGCGCCTATATCGAGAACCTCTATCTGCAACTCAGCTCGGCGCTCGAGGGGTATGGCAACGGTTCCGACAACCGCCTGATCGGCAATGCCGGGGCCAACGTCCTGAACGGCATCGGCGGCAATGACACGCTGAACGGTCAGGCCGGCAATGACACGCTTTTGGGCAATGTCGGCAATGACTGGCTGGTCGGTGGCGGCGGCAATGACGTGCTGCGCGGCGGCACAGGCAACGACTATTACGTCTATGACGGTCAGGACCGCATCATCGAGGATGTCGGCGGCGGCGTCGATACGGTCTATACCGCGCTGTCGGTGGCGCTCATGGCGCGGGTCGAGAATCTGGTGATGAACGGCAGCGGTCCCCAGCATGGCTATGGCAATGGCTGGAACAACCGCATCGTCGGCAATCAGGCCGCGAACCTGCTTAGCGGCAATGGCGGCGATGACACGCTGGTCGGCGGCGGCGGCGAGGACGTGTTCCTGTTCAATGCCGGCAGCGACGTGATCGGCGATTTCCGCAATGACATCGACACCATCCGCATCGACGACCGCTATCTCGGCAGCACCCTGACCGTGGATGCGGTGCTTGCGCGGGCGGCCGTGTCGGGGGGCAATACCGTGATCGACTTTGGCAACGGGCACCGGCTGACGCTGAACGGCGTCACCGATATCGCCAGCCTTCAGGACGATCTGGTGATCATCTGACGGTCTGGCCGTCGGCCGGCCGGTCATGCATTCGGGGGTGCCGTGATTCTCGCGGCACCCTTTTTGCTGCGCGGGCGGGCGATCCGGGAAAGCGGCGTCCGGGCCATGTTCTGCACGTTTTTTAGGCACTTCCAAAGCCCTTCGCGGGGATGCGCGGCCTTGTTCCGGCCTCAATCGGCCTGATCGGTGGACAGCGCCGACCCAGATGCGAAGATCATGGGCAGAGCTGAGGGTGCCAGTGATGACAACTTATTATAACGAGATGCTGGATGGCGGCCGGGTCCGGGAACCCTATGCGCTGTTGTCCGATTGGGTTGAAACGATGCCGGACGAGATCCGGCAGATGAAACAGGCCGAGGCCGAGGCCCTGTTCCGGCGCATCGGCATCACCTTTGCCGTCTATGGCGAAGGGGGCGACCCGGACCGGCTGATCCCGTTCGACATGATGCCCCGGGTGTTTCTGCAAAGCGAATGGCGCAAGCTGGAACGCGGCATCAAACAGCGCGCGCGCGCGCTGAACGCGTTCCTGCGCGACGTCTATGGCCGCGGCGAAATCGTGCGCGCCGGCCGCATCCCGGCCCGGCTGGTCTATCAGAACGAGGCTTATGAAAAGGCCGTGGTCGGTTTCGTGCCGCCGCGCGGGGTCTATTCCCATATCGTCGGCATCGACATCGTGCGCACCGGCCGCGACGAATTCTATGTGCTCGAAGACAATTGCCGCACCCCTTCCGGCGTCAGCTATATGCTGGAAAACCGCGAAATCATGATGCGCATGTTCCCGGCCCTGTTCCGCAACAGCCGCATCGAGCCGGTGGACCAATATCCCGAACTGCTGCGCCGCACGCTGGCCTCGGTCGCGCCGGCGAAATGCGAGGGGACGCCGACGGTCGTCATCCTGACGCCCGGGCATTACAACAGTGCCTATTACGAGCACAGCTTTCTGGCCAACCTGATGGGGGTCGAGCTGGTCGAGGGCAGCGATCTGTTCGTCGACAAGGGCTTTGTCTATATGCGCACCACCCAGGGGCCCAAGCGCGTCGACGTCATCTATCGCCGCATCGACGATCCGTTCCTGGACCCCTTGTGTTTCCGCCGCGATTCCATGCTGGGCGTGCCGGGGCTGATGGATGTCTATCGCTCGGGCGGGGTCTCCATCTGTTCGGCGCCGGGCGCGGGCGTGGCCGATGACAAGGCGATCTATACCTTTGTGCCGGAAATGGTGCGTTTTTATCTGGGCGAAGAGCCGATCCTGAACAACGTCCAGACCTGGACCCTGTGGAAGGATGACGATTACCGCTATGTCATGGACAACCTTGCTGATCTGGTGGTCAAAGAGGTCCATGGTTCGGGCGGCTATGGCATGCTGGTCGGCCCGAAATCCACGCGCGAGGAAATCGAGACCTTTCGCCAGAAGATCGAGGCCGATCCCGGTAATTACATCGCCCAGCCGACGCTGGCCCTGTCCACTTGTCCGACATTCGTCGATGCGGGGATCGCGCCGCGCCATGTCGATCTGCGGCCCTATTGCCTTTGCGGCGACCGGATCGAGCTGGTGCCCGGGGGGCTGACCCGTGTGGCGCTGCGCGAGGGCAGCCTTGTCGTGAACTCGTCGCAGGGCGGGGGCGTCAAGGACACCTGGGTGCTGACGGAATAAGGAAAGGGGACAGACATGCTGAGCCGCACCGCCTCGAACCTGTTCTGGATGGGTCGCCACCTGGAACGCGCCGAAACCGCCGCCCGCCTTCTGGATGTGGGCGCGCGCATCACGCTTTTGCCCAATACCGAAGAGGGCTATCGCAACGAATGGGAATCGCTTTTGCGCGCCTCGGGGGCGAGCCTTGCGTTTTCCGAACGCTATGGCGACGCCATCAATCAGGACAATATCGAATCCTGGCTGTTCTTTGACCATGAAAACCCGTCCTCGGTCGCATCCTGCATCGAACAGGCGCGCGAGGGCGGGCGCATCGTGCGCACCGCGCTGACCAGTCAGGTCTGGGATGCGCTCAATTCCGCGTTTCAGGAATTGCGGGTGATCGAACGCAAGCGGCGCGGCCAGCTGGATACGGCCGAGCTGACCGATTTCACCACCCGCCACAGCTCGGCCGTGCGCGGCGCGATCAATGCCACGCAGCTGCGCAACGATGGCTGGCATTTCACCAATCTGGGCTATTCGCTGGAACGGGCCGATGCGACCGCGCGGCTTTTGGACGTGAAATATTTCGTGCTCTTGCCGCGGGTGGAATTCGTCGGCTCAGGGCTCGACAATTACCAATGGCAGGTGATCCTGCGGGCGCTGTCGGCGCACCGGGCCTTTCACTGGGCTTACGGCGGCGACATCACGGCGAGCAAGGTGGCCGATTTCCTGATCCTGAACGGGGAAAGTCCGCGCTCGCTTCTGACCTCGCTTTATGAGGCGGTCTGGCATCTGGACGGGCTGGCGCGGCGCTACGGCGCCGAGGTCCCGGGCAGCGCCAAGACCCATGCCCATGCCACGCTGGATGCGCTGGTCGCCCGCGACATCGAGGCGATCTTTGACGAGGGGCTGCATGAATTCCTGTCCTGGTTCATCAACGAGGTGGGCAGCATCTCGGATGCGGTGCATGACGATTACCTGAGCGGCCGGATGTAAGGGGGATATGCGATGCGGTTGAAGATCACCCATCAGACCAGCTACCGCTATGACCAGCCGGTGCAATCGCTGGTGCAAAGCCTGCGGCTGACGCCTTCGGTCTTTGAGGGGCAGCGGGTCGTCGACTGGACCATCTCGGTCAGCGGCGGCCAGCGCGGCGCGGCATTCCGCGACGGCGCCGGCGACTGGATCGAGGGCTGGACCGTGCGCGGCCCGGTCGAAGAGGTCACCGTTGCCATCGAAGGCCAGATCGAGACCCGCGACACCGCCGGTGTCCTGCGCGGCCATCGCGAAGGGGTCAATCCGCTGGTATATCTGCGGGCGACGGCGCTGACCAAACCCGATGCCGGGCTGCGGGAACTGGCGGCTTCGGTCACCGGGGACGATGCGCTTGATCTGGCGCATAAGCTGTCGGCGGCCGTCTCTGGGGCAATTGCCTATCTGCCCGGCGTGACCGAGGCCGGGACCACCGCCGCCGAGGCCCTGGCCCTGGGGCAGGGGGTCTGTCAGGACCATGCCCATGCCTTGATCGCCTGTGCGCATCTGCATGGGCTGCCGGCGCGCTATGTTTCGGGCTATCTGCATTCCAGCGCCGATGGCGAACCCCATGACGCAGCCCATGCATGGACGGAAATCCATGTCGGATCATTGGGTTGGGTCGGGTTCGACGCCGCCAATGCCTGTTGCCCCGATGCCCGCTATGTGCGGCTGGGATCGGGCTATGACGCGCAGGACGCGGCGCCGGTGCGCGGCCTGACGGTCGGTTCGGGCGCGGAAAGCATGGATGTCCGCCTGCAAGTCCAGGAGATGGAAGAGCAATAGAACCATATCGTCGTTGCGCGGCGCGGTGCGCGGCCCTATCTGTCGGCTCGGAAATCTGTGCTGCGGAACGATCATGACCTATTGCGTCGGCCTGAAACTGAATGCGGGCCTTGTGCTCTTGTCGGATACCCGGACCAATGCCGGTCTGGACAATATCTCGACCTATCGGAAGATGTTCTTCTTTGAGAACCCCGGCGAGCGGGTGATCGTGATCATGACCGCCGGCAGCCTGTCGGTGACGCAGACCACGCTGGCCCGCCTGAACGAGGCGATCGAACATCCCGACGCGGATGAACAGAATTCGATCATGCATGCCAGTTCAATGTTGCGTGTGGCGACGATCATCGGCGAAAATCTGAACAGGACCCGGCGAGATATCGCCGAACAATGTCGCGATCTGAACCAGCAAGCCAGCGCCAGCATGATCGTCGCGGGCCAGCGCAAGGGCGGCGATATGCGGCTGTTCCTGATCTATCCCGAAGGCAATTTCATCGAGGCGACCGATGACACGCCTTTCCTGCAAGTCGGTGAACATAAATACGGAAAACCGATTTTGGACCGTGTCGTGACCCCCGAAACCAGCCTTGCCGACGCCCAAAAGGCGGTGCTTCTGTCGATGGATTCGACGCTGCGATCGAACCTTTCGGTGGGCATGCCGCTGGATTTGGCGGTCATCGAACGCGATGACTTTCGCGTCAGCCAGCGCCGCCGCATTATGGACGGCGACCCGGCATTCATGGCAATGTCGGCGGCGTGGTCCACGGCGCTGCGCGACAGCTTCGTGAAGGTGACAATCTAGGAAAGCGGCATCGTATTTTGGGTGCCGCAAGGTGCGCCAAGGGACGCTTTTGCCCATGAAATTCGACTTCGGCCGTCCGCCGATGGAAATGTTTCATATGCCGACACTTCACCCGGGACTGCATTATGTCCCGCCCCGTCCGGGCTGGGTGATGCGCCCCGCCCAAGGGGGTCGTGTGCGCGGCTTTGCCGCCAGCGAAAACGAAGCCATGCGCGCGATGCAGCGCGAAACCATCCAGAACTTCGACCGCCGTCTGATGGACGAGGTGATGGAGATCAATTCCACCCCCGTGGTCATGGAACAGGCCGAGTTCTGCAAGGATGGCGTGCTGATCGACAAGCGCGCGTTGCTGAACGGGGCTTCGGGCGACCGGCTGCGGCGCAAATACGATCTGCAAAACAGCGACAAGGCCCGTCAGGACCGGCTGGCCGACGCATTTGCGCGTGCGCGTCGCCGGGGGACGTCGAACCTGCCGGTCTGGAAGGACCCGGTCGACAGTCTCGACATCGCCATCGAGGTCAAGAACGGCTTCAACTATTACCACTTTACCCAGGAATCGCTGGGTGCGCTGGCGCATTTTTCCGGCGATGACAGCGGCCGGCCGATCAATCTGCACCTGCCGCCGGGGGATGTGCGCGGCTTTATCATGGGCTTTATCGGCGCCATCTTTCCACAGCTCGCCGACCGGATCAGGATTCAGCACAAGCCCACGCGCTATAAAAAGGTGCGCTCGGTCTATTCGCATCGCCATTACCTGTATCAGGTCGCCGATGAGCGGATCGGCCAGACCGCCACCAATATCACCGAAGGCCGCTGGGGCCGGCCGCGCCATGACATTACCCATCGCCGCATCGTCGGCATGTCCTCCTTTGACAGCTGTCTGCGCCTGCTGCGCGACCATGCCCTGCGCCGGGTGCCACAATCCATGGTCGCGGGGATGCCGAAACTGGTCTGGATGGGGCGCGACGAATCGGGCGATGCGCGCGCGCGCGGCATTGGCGGGCACGAGGCGCTGTTGGAGGAACTGACCGCGCGCGGCTTTGAGACGGTGATTTTCGAACATCTTGCGCCGCTTGAACAGATCGCGGCGATGCAGGCGGCCGATATCGTCATCGCCCCGCATGGCGCGGGGCTGGTCAATATGGCCTATGCCCGCCCCGAGACGCTGGTGATCGAAATCGGATCGCGCCAGACCCAGCTGCATCGCTGGGGCGTGTTCCATTCCGCCGCCCATGTCGCCGGCTGCCGCTATGACGCGGTTTTCGCCGATATCATGGGCGCCACCAACCCCGAGGGCGTGCCGCCGATTTCAAAGGGGCTTTTGGGGGTCACGCTGGACAAAAGGGCCACGGACCGCATCCTGCGGATCGTGGCCGAGGCGACCGGGGACAAGAGCTCGGAACCCCTGTGCTCAGCGGGCTGATCCCGCCGGACTTTCGGGCAGCATCTCGCGCAGCTCATAAAGCAGGTTCAGCGCCTCGCGGGCGCTGATCGCATCGGGGTTCAATCCGCGCAGCCTATCCTCGACCGCCGAGGCGGCGGTCTTGGCCGGTGCGGCGGGTGCGGGGATGGGGGCTGCGGCGCGAAACAGCGGCAGATCATCCAGCAGGGCGGCGGGCCGGCCGGCGCCCTGATCCTCGCCGCTTTCCAATTGGTGCAGGATGTCGCGGGCGCGTTCGACCACCGCCGAAGGCAGGCCGGCCAGCCGCGCCACCTGCACCCCATATGAACGGTCGGCGGCGCCCTTTCGGACCTCGTGCAAAAAGATCACCTCGCCTTCCCATTCGCGCACGGTGACGGTGGCGTTCTCGACCCCGGGCAGGCGGGCGGAAAGAGCCGTCATCTCGTGGTAATGGGTGGCGAACAGCGCCCGGCAGCGGTTGGTCGCATGCAGATGCTCCATCACCGCCCAGGCGATGGAAAGCCCGTCCCAGGTCGCGGTGCCGCGTCCGATTTCATCCAGAATCACCAGCGCGTGGTCGTCGGCCTGGTTCAGGATCGCGGCCGTTTCGACCATCTCGACCATAAAGGTCGAGCGGCCCCGCGCCAGATCGTCGGCGGCGCCCACGCGGCTGAAGAGCTGGCTCACCACGCCGATATGGGCGCGGGTCGCGGGCACGAACCCGCCCGCCTGCGCCAGAATGGCGATCAGTGCGTTCTGGCGCAGAAAGGTCGATTTACCGGCCATGTTCGGCCCGGTCAGCAACCAGATCGCCGGCGTTTCGCCGCTGGTCAGGGCGCAGTCATTGGCCACGAACGCCTCGCCCTTGCGCTTGAGCGCACGTTCTACGACCGGATGGCGGCCGCCCTCGATCTCGAAGGCGCGGCTGGCATCGACCTTTGGGCGCGTCCAGCCCTGACCCGAGGCGAGATCGGCGAAACCGGCGCTCAGATCGATTTCGGCCAGTGCCCGGGCGGCCTGTCCGATGGGGCCGGCGCGGTCCAGCACGGCGCGGGTCAGGCGGGCGAATATCTCGCGTTCGATTTCCAGCGCGCGGTCGCGGGCGTTCAGGATCCGGGTTTCCAGCTCGCTCAGCTCGATCGTGGTAAAGCGGATCTGGTTGGCGGTGGTCTGGCGGTGGATAAAGCGTTCGTTCAGCGGCGCGGCCAGCATCCGTTCGGCATGGGTCGATGTCGTCTCGATGAAATAGCCCAGCACGTTGTTATGCTTGATCTTAAGGCTGGTGACGCCTGTTTCGGCGATATAGTCGGCCTGCATCCGGGCGATGACGCCGCGCCCCTCGTCGCGCAGGCGCCGGGTCTCGTCCAGATCGTCGTCATAGCCGGGCGCGGTAAAGCCGCCATCGCGGGTCAAAAGCGGCGGCTCGGCCACCAGCGCCTGATCCAGAAGGTCGATCAGCTCGTCATGCCCGGTCAGATCGCGCGCCGCATCCGCCAGCACCCGCACATCGCCGCAATCCAGCATGGCGGCGATGGCCGCGCCCTGGGTCAGGCCGGCGCGGATCCCGGCCAGATCGCGCGGCCCCCCGCGTTCAAGCGCCAGCCGCGACAGCGCCCGGTCCATGTCGGGTGCGCGCGACAATGCCTCGCGCAGATCGGCGGTCAGGCGCGGCGCGGCCACCAGATGCGCCACCGCCGCCTGCCGGGCATGAATTTCGTCCAGATCGCGCGAGGGGGCGCCGATGCGGCGTTCCAGCAGCCGCGCGCCGCCCGCGGTCGCGGTGCGGTCGATGGCCGCCAGAAGCGAGCCTTCGCGCCCGCCCGACAGCGCCTGCGTCAGTTCGAGGTTGCGCCGGGTGGCGGCGTCGATCTGCATGGCGCCGCCCAATGCCTCGCGCACGGGCGGACGGATCAGGGGCATCCGGCCTTTCTGGGTCAGGTCCAGATAATCGGCGATGGCGCCCATCGCGGCCAGCTCGGCGCGGCTGAAATGGCCGAACCCGTCCAGCGTTTCGACCCCGAACATCGCGCCCAGCCGCCGGGTCGCGGCGCCGCTGTCGAAACTGCCGGCGGGCAATTCGGTCAGCGCGGCGCCCGCCTCATGCGCGATCTCGTCCAGACGCGATCCTTCGGGCGCCAGCAATTCGCGCGGCGCGTGGCGCGCCAGTTCCGGCGCCAGACGCGCAAGCGGGCAGGGCATGACACGGAACTCCCCGGTCGAGATATCGACCCAGGCCAGCGCGGATTCGTCGCGCACATTGGCGAAACTGGCCAGAAAATTGTGCCGCCGCGCCTCGAGCAGCGATTCCTCGGTCAGGGTGCCGGGGGTGACAAGGCGCACCACGTCCCGGGCGACCACGGATTTCGAGCCGCGCTTTTTCGCCTCGGCCGGGTCCTCCATCTGCTCGGCGATGGCGACGCGAAAGCCCTTGCGGATCAGCGTCAGAAGATAGCTTTCGGCGGCATGGACCGGGACGCCGCACATCGGGATCGGTTCGCCCAGATGGGTGCCGCGTCTGGTCAACGCGATGTCCAGCGCGGCGGATGCGGCGACCGCGTCGTCAAAGAACATCTCGTAGAAATCGCCCATGCGATAGAACAGCAATGCGCCGGGATTGGCCTCGCGGATCGCAAGGTATTGCGCCATCATCGGGGTGGGTTGATCGCTCATGCCGGGCCTTGTCATTCGGTGTCGTCCCCTGTCTTAGGGGATGGCGCGGGCGATGCAAACACGGGCGCCGCATCCGGGGCCGTCCAAGGCGGTGGAACCGGGGCAGAATCCATGTGACAGTCGCCGCGCATTGCGGCATCGTTCGGGGCGCATAATGCACAATGAAGTGAAAGGCATCGGCATGAGGTTTCTGGTCTGCGGCATGACCCTGGCTTGCCTGACGGGGCCGGCGCTGGCGGCGTGCCCCGATGTTTCGCTGATGCAGAATGCCGCGCGGGGCTGGATCGCGGGCCAGCGCCTGCCCGACCCGGTGGTGTTGAACATGCAGGATGCCGATTGCGCCTATGCCACCTTTCGCAGCGTGCTTGAGGCCGAGCTGGGCCCGGCCGTGGGGGTCAAGGTCGCCTTTACCTCGCGTTCGGCGCAGGAAAGCTATGGCATCGAGTCCCCGATCGCGGGCGCGCTGTTTGCGCCGATGCTTCTGCCCGACGGGGCGCGACTCAGCCTGAAGGGCAGCCGCAATCCGTTCTATGAGGTGGATCTTGCGGTCACCGTGGGCGATTCGTCGATCATGCAGGCCCGCACCCGCGAGGATGTCGCCGCCGCGCTCAAGGATATCCGCCCCTTTATCGAGGTGCCGGATCTGGCGTTGCAAAAGACGGTCGTGCCCACCGCCGCGTTGATGGCGGCCTATGGGGTGACGCCCTGGCGCGGGGTGTTGGGGCGCGGCATTCCCATCGCGGATCTGGACGATCCGGTCGCGGATCTGGCGGCGCTGACGGTGGATCTGCGTGTCGACGGGCGGTCGGTGGATGCGGGCGATGGCGGCATGCTGATGGAACATCCGCTGGATGTGGTGTTGTGGCTGGTTCAGCGCGGCGGATATGAGCTGAAACCCGGCTCGGTGATTTCGCTGGGCGCGCTGGGATCGGCGCATCCCGCCACGCCCGGCCACCGTCTCAGGGCGGAATACCGGATCGGGGGGCGCAGCATGCAGGTCGGCGTGACGCTTGTTCCGTGACGGCCGCGCGCGGGGTCCGTCCGCCTGTCTATTTCGCCATGGGTGCGGTAGAAAAAAACCTTTGCGTGGTGGTCACATGTGTCGCAACACTGTCACTCGGCGCCGGTAGGTGGCAGCCAGCCGCCATGCGGCACGTTCTGGAACGGAGTTGACGAAATGACCATTCAATCGACCGCTGCGGGCCTTGCCGCCCTGGTCGCGCTGGCGGCCTCGGGTGCTGCCCATGCGCAGGATCTCGCGGCGCTGGAAGAGGCTGCGAAGGCCGAAGGCATGCTGACCACCATCGCGCTGCCCCATGACTGGTGCGGCTATGGCGCCGTGATCGAGGGCTTCAAGAAGAAATATCCAGAAATTCAGGTCAACGAGCTGAACCCCGATGCCGGTTCCGCCGACGAGCTCGAGGCGATCCGCGCCAACAAGGACAACAAGGGCCCGCAGGCGCCCGACGTGATCGATGTCGGTCTGTCCTTTGGTCCGCAGGCCAAATCCGAAGGGCTGATCCAGCCCTATAAGGTCGCGACCTGGGACACGATCCCCGAGGACGCCAAGGATGCCGAAGGCTATTGGTATGGCGACTATTACGGGGTCATGGCATTCGGCGTGAACACCGACCTGATCGAGGAAGGTCCCCAGACCTGGAAGGATCTGACCAAGCCCGAATTCGCCAATGCCTTCGCGCTGGCCGGCGATCCGCGCGCCTCGGCGCAGGCGATCATCTCGGTCATGGCGGCCGGCATCGCCAATGGCGGCGAGGCGGGCGAGGCCTCCGGCCAGAAGGGCATGGAGCTGATGGCCGAGGTGAACAAGGCCGGCAACTTTGTCCCGGTCATCGGCAAATCGGCAACCATCGCCCAGGGCGCGACGCCCATCGTCACCGCATGGGACTATAACCTGCTGTCGTGGCGCGACGGGCTGAACGGCAACCCGCCGGTCGAGGTGATCATCCCCTCGGACGGCGTGGTTGCGGGCGTCTATGTGCAGGCGATTTCGGCCTATGCACCGCATCCGAACGCCGCGAAACTGTGGATGGAATATCTTTATTCCGACGAGGGTCAGCTGGGCTGGCTGAAAGGCTATTGCCACCCGATCCGCTTCAACGATCTGGTCAAGAACGGCAAGGTTCCGGCCGAGATGCTGGATGCGCTGCCCCCGGCCGAGGCCTATGAAAAGGCGATCTTCCCGACGCTGGAGCAGCAAGAGGCCAACAAGAAAGTCGTGACCGAGGGCTGGGACAGCGTCGTCGGCGCGGCGGTCAAGGAATAAGACAAGAACCGGCCCCGCCCGATACGGCGGGGCCATTCGCGCAGTGGGGGGCGAATGAAGCAGATCGGCTGGAACTGGCTGGGCGTGGTGCCCTTTTTCGCCTTTGCGCTGTTGTTCCTGATGCTGCCGACGATGAATATCGTCATCGGCGCGATTCAGAACCCCGAGGGGCAATTCACCCTGCAAAACCTTGCCGGGCTGACCTCGCCCCGGATCGTGGACAGCTTTGTCATCTCGATCAAGGTGTCGCTGGCCTCGGCCGTCATGGGCTGTCTGATCGGTTTCGCCATGGCGGCGGCGGTGGTGATGGGGGGCGTGCCGGGCTGGATCAAGGCGCCGCTGATGACGTTTTCGGGGGTCGCCTCGAACTTTGCCGGGGTGCCGCTGGCATTTGCATTCATCGCCACGCTGGGCCGGGTCGGGCTGGTGACCATGCTGCTGAAACAATGGTTCGGCATCAATATCTATGCGATGGGCTTTAATCTCTTGTCCTTCTGGGGCCTGACGCTGACCTATCTGTTCTTTCAGATCCCGCTGATGATCCTGATCATCACCCCCGCGCTTGAGGGGTTGAAACGCGAATGGCGCGAGGCGGCCGAGGTGTTGGGCGCATCGACCGGGCAATACTGGCGCATGGTGGCGCTGCCGATCCTGTTCCCGTCGCTTCTGGGGACCTTCGCGCTTTTGTTCGCCAACAGCTTCGGCGCGGTGGCGACGGCCTATGCGCTGACCGGATCGTCGCTGTCGATCGTGCCGATCATGCTGTTCGCGCAGATCCGGGGCGATGTGTTGCAGGACCCGCATCTGGGCTATGCCATGGCCTTCGGGATGATCCTGGTGACGGGGCTGGCGAACCTTGCCTATGTCATCATGCGCACCCGTGCGGAACGGTGGATGCGATGAAACGGATCTGGTCCTGGGCCGCCATCGTCGCGGGCGGTCTTTATTTTCTGCTGCCGCTGATCGGCACGGTCGAATTCTCGCTCAGGATGCGGCGCGGGGAATATTCGCTGGACGCCTATCGCTCGGTGCTGGCGGACCCGAATTTCCGCGACACTTTCGGCTATTCGATCGTCATGGCGCTTTTGACCATCGTGCTGGGTGTGCTGATCGTGGTGCCGACCGCCTATTGGGTGCGGCTGCGCCTGCCGCGGCTGCGCCCGGTGATCGAATTCATCACCCTGTTGCCGCTGGTCATTCCGGCCATCGTCGTCGTCTTTGGCTATATCCGGCTTTACAATACCTCGTCGGTGCTGCCGCTGACCGGCTCGGCCTCGGGCACCAACCTGCTGCTTCTGTGCGGTTATGCGACGCTGGCGCTGCCCTATATGTACCGCGCCGTCGATACGGGCCTGTCGACGCTGGACGTGCGCTCGCTGACCGAGGCGGCGCAGTCGCTTGGTGCGGGCTGGATCAGGATCATCGGCCGGCTGATCCTGCCCAATGTGCTGGGCGCGGTGATGTCGGGGGCGTTTCTCAGCTTTGCCATCGTCATCGGCGAATTCACCATGGCGGCGCTGCTGAACCGCCCGGCCTTTGGCCCCTATATGCAGCTTCTGGGCGCCAACCGCGCCTATGAACCCGCCGCGCTGGCCGTCATCGCCTTTGCCGCCACCTGGGGCTGCATGGGCCTGATGCAACTGATTTCACGCCTGCTGGGCGTCAGAAAGACCGCGAAATGAGCTTCCTTGTTCTTGACCACCTGCAAAAATCCTTTGGCGCCACCAAGGTCGTCCATGACTTCAACCTGTCGGTGGAAAAGGGGGAATTCGTTTCCTTCCTTGGGCCGTCGGGCTGTGGCAAGACCACGGTGCTGCGCATGGTCGCGGGGTTTGAAACCCCGAGCGAGGGGCAGATCGTCATCGACGGACAGGATGTGACCCGGCTGCGCCCGAACCAACGTCAGATCGGCATGGTGTTTCAATCCTATGCCCTGTTTCCCAACCTGACCGTGGCCGAAAACGTGGGCTTTGGCCTTAAGGTCGCGGGCGTGTCGCGGGCCGAACGTGGTCCGCGCGTGGCCGAGATGCTGGAACTGATCGGCCTGCCCGATCTGGGCGGGCGCTATCCCTGGCAGCTTTCGGGCGGCCAGCAACAGCGGGTGGCGCTGGCGCGCGCGCTGGCGCCGCGCCCGCGCGTGTTGTTGCTGGACGAGCCGCTTTCGGCGCTGGACGCCAAGATCCGCGTCAGCCTGCGCAACCAGATCCGCGAGATCCAGCAACAGCTTGGCATCACCACCATCTTCGTGACCCACGATCAGGAAGAGGCGCTGTCGATTTCCGACCGCATCGTGGTCATGCACAAGGGCATCGCCGATCAGACCGGCTCGCCCTCGGACATCTATAACAGCCCGGCCACCGATTTCGTCGCGGGCTTTGTCGGCACGCTGAACCGCCTTGAGGCCGAGGTGGTCGATGCCGCCACCGGCCATGTCCGGATCGCGGGCGCCGGCATCCTTTTGGAACGTCCGTTGCCGGCGGGCCGGGTCACGCTTGCCGCGCGGCCCGAAAGCCTGCGGATCGCGGATGAAGGCATCCCGGCCGAGATCACCGGCGTCGAATTCCTGGGTTCGGTCCAGCGGCTGCGCGCGCGGGTGGGTGCAACCGAGGTGGTTCTGGACCGGTTCAACGCGCCGGGCGAGGTGCTGCCCCAGCCCGGCGACCGGGTGCATCTGACCGCCGCGCGGTCCGGCTGGCTGGTGCTTTAACCAAGAGTTTCGGGCATTTCCGGGGCCCGCGATGGTTAAACCTGTCTAAAAGAACATCTGAACTTTCAGCCCCTGAATTTGTTAGATCAGCGGTATCCCGCCGATTCCAGTGGCGGACTTGCGCAGGTTTTTGCGCGCAAGCGTAACAAGTTTAGTTCGAGGCTATCATGGCGACGATCCCCGGAACCGCTGGCGATGACCCGCTGATTGGCACGAATGACCCCGATCTGATCCAGGCAGGGGCCGGGAATGATACGGTCGATGGCGGCGCGGGCGGTGACACGCTGGACGGCGGCACGGGCAGCGATGTGGTCAATGGCGATACGGGGGCCGATGTCCTGCTTTGGGGCGAGGATGCCGGGGCCACCGGGGCGCATGACGAATATCACGGCGGTTCGGGGGATGATAACTACAACCCCAGCGTCTATTCCAATCAGGGCGGCGACACGCTGAGCCTGGGCTATGGCGGCACCGGGGCGGGCGGATTCGATGTCACCCTGTCGACGCCCGGCATCGGCACGGCCGAGGATGCCTATGGCAATACGCTTTCTTTCGACGGGATCGAGCGCATCGCGACCGGCGACGGCGCCGACCGGATCGACGCCACCAATGCCGTCCCCACCAGCGGCGAGGGCATCCGCGTCTTTACCGGCGCCGGCGACGATACCGTTCTGGCAGGGTCGGGGTCGAACTATATCCATACCGGCGATGGCAACGATCTGGTCTATGGCGGCGACGGCTATGATCTGGTCGAAACCGGGGCGGGCAATGACACCGTCTATGGCGGCGATGGCGGCGACGGCATCCGCTGGGGCGAAGGCAATATCGACTGGAATGTCGGTCAGGACGTCTATTACGGCGGTTCGGGCTATAACACGCTGAACGCCTGGCAGACCGACAGCGCGGGCAATGGCGTGCGCATGGTGCTGAACAGTTCGAGCAGCGGCACGGTCGATGCGACCGGGGCGGCCACCGGGCATCTGGACTTTCAGGAGTTCCAGAATTTTCTGACCGGCAATGGCAGCGATACGGTCGATGGCTCGGCCGCCGGGGTGAACGGGTTCCGCACCTATACCTCATGGGGCAACGATTCCATCATCGGCAGCGCCGGCAGCGATTCGATCGAGGGCGGCTGGGGTGCCGATACCGTCGATGGCGGCGCCGGCAATGATTTCATCTCGATGGCGGGTGACCTGTTTTCCAGCGGCACGGCCTGGGTCGACGATGGCAGCGACCTTCTGGTGCTGCGCGACGGCTTTGGCGCGGATACCGTGCGCGCCTTTTCCATCGAGGCGGGCACCGATCAATGGGGAACCCCGCTGCCTATGGATCGGTTGGATGTCAGCGGGTTGCACGATGCAGACGGCAATCCGATCGACCTGAACGATGTCACGGTCGGCACCTATATCGACCAATGGGGCAATCCGCAGGCGCAGCTGACCTTTCCCAATGGCGAAACGCTGGTCCTGCATGGCGTCGATCCGGCCGACCTGACCCGCGCCAAGCTGCATGAACTGGGCATTCCCTGCTTTTGCGAAGGCACCCAGATCGCCACGAGTCAGGGCGATATCGCGGTTGAACAACTTAAGGTTGGCGATCTGGTGCGGACGCGCGACCATGGGTTGCGCCCGATCCGCTGGATCGGCCGGCGTCATCTGGACAGCATCGACCTTGTCACGGCGCCGCATCTGCGACCCATTCGCATTTCGGCCGGCGCGCTGGCGCCCAATGTGCCGGCGCGGGATCTTCTGGTTTCGCCGCAGCACCGTATTCTCGTGCGTTCGCATATCGCGCAGCGCATGTTCGGCAGCCACGAGGTGCTGATCGCGGCCAAGCAACTCTTGGCGATCAATGGGATCGAACAGGTCGCCGCAGACACGGTCACCTATTTCCATATCCTGTTCGACGCCCATGAGATCGTGCTGTCGAACGGGGCCGAGACCGAGTCGCTTTATACCGGCGCGCAGGCGCTGAAGGCGGTCGGACCCGCCGCCCGGGCCGAAATTCTGGCCCTGTTTCCCGAGCTGCGCGACACCCCCGCAGAGGCGGCGCGCTGTCTTGTTCCCGGCGGTCGCGCCCAACAGCTTGCCCGCCGTCATGCCCGCAATGGAAAGGATCTGATTCAGGCGATTTAAGCAACCATCGGTTGAATTTAGCGTATTTTGACAGGGGTTTTCTGCCCGAAAGGACAGGTAACCTGATTTTTGCAGTTTCTCTCTAATCCCGGCCGAATAAGCGATTCGGTCGGGTGCATGTGTTTGTTCCCTCCGAAACGTCAGGATTTTGACAATTCGAGGAACAAGATGGCTTTTCTACGAGGCGGGAATGGTGCCGACAGTCTGGTCGGTACAATCGGCAGTGACACGCTTGCGGGCTTTTACGGCAGTGATCGGCTGAATCCGGGGCGCGGTGCGGACCGCGCCGATGGTGGCCCCGGTGCCGATGTGCTGCTTTGGGACGAAGATCGCAACAGCTCGGGCGTGATCGACAATTACACCGGCAGCGACTGGTACGAACAATACGATTCCAATCTTTATGGCAGCCTGTCGGGCGGCGACCGTCTCGTGCTGGGCAGCAGCGCCGGCGCGGGCGGCTTTCGCGTGACCTTCACCACCAGCGAGGCGGGTAGGGCCAGCGACGCCTATGGCAACCGGCTGAATTTCACCGGGATCGAGCGGATTCAGACCGGTGTCGGCAACGATCTGATCGATGGCACCCATGCCCGGATCCTGGGCGAGCGCCATGCCGGCGATGCCACCAGCTATGTGCCGCAGCATGGGCTGACGGTGATGGCGGGCGCGGGCAATGACACGGTGCGCGGCACTTCGGCCAGCGATGTTCTGGATGGCGGCGGCGGCAATGACCGTCTGTTTGGCGGCGGCGGCACCGATCTGATGATGTCCTCGGCCGGCAATGACTGGGTGCATGGCGGCGCGGGCGACGACAATGTGCGCTGGGGCAATAATGGCGGCACGGGGCCGATCCACAATATCGGCCATGACACGCTGATCGGTGGCAATGGCACCGACCTGCTGAACCTCTGGGGCAAGGGCGACGGCGAAAACAGCGTCGGCACCTATGTGGTGCTGACCGGGCGAAGCTCGGGCTGGGCCACCTTTACGGCCGATAACGGCCGCGCCACTTTCAGCGAGTTCGAACAGTTCTGGACCCATGAAGGCCGCGACACCGTCAGTGGCGCGAATGCCGATATCGGGCTGAATACGCGCGGGATCATGTTCAACACCCGTTGGGGCGACGACGTTCTGACCGGCAGCCGTGGCAATGACACGCTTGAGGGCGGCGACGGCGCCGATACCATCAATGGCGGTCGCGGCAACGATGTCATCTCGATGTTCGAATCCTTCTGGGTGGCGGATGGCGGCTCGGTCGCGGCGGATGGCGCGCGCGATGTGCTGGTGCTCCAGGACGGCTCGGGCGTCGACAAGGTGCGCGCCTTCAAGATCGGCGGTTCCGATGGCGACCGGCTGAATGTCGGCGGAATGCATGACGCGCAGGGCAATCGTGTCGATGTGAACGATGTCCGTGTCGGGTCGAGCAATGGCGATGCCGTGCTGATCTTTCCGAATGGCGAGCGCGTGATCTTTGAGGGCGTCAGCCCCGCCACCCTGACCCGTTCGGTGCTGGTCGATCTGGGCATTCCGGCGACCAGCTCGCAATCGGCGGCGCAAAATGCGCCGGCGGCGGTTCAGGCCGCCCGCAGCACTGATGCCGATGCCAGCGCGAAACAGGATCTGGCCGCGGCAGGGGACGATGCAAGCGCGGCGACCGGCAGTCACGATCCGATGCCGGCCGATGACGCCGGGGCGATGGCCGCCAATGCCCCGGCCGCCGGGGATTCGCTGCTGTCGCTTTATTCCGGGCTTGCGGATCTTTTCGGCGATGCCAACGCCCAGTCGATGGCCGAGGCCGATGCCATGGACTTCAACTGGGGCTGAGGCCGCAGGTCGATTCCTGTCGGTTCCGCAATGACATCAATGGCGTCCGCGTATCGCGCGGGCGCCATTTCGCATGTCGATTGCGCGGCGCGGCGGCTTATGGTGTGGCGTCGCGATCCCGCGCCCGCAGCGCCAGCGCCTGACGGGCATAACCCGGCATGATCGTAAAGCCCTTGGCATAGCGCAGAAACAGCCGGCGCGGATTGGACAGCATCCGCCATGCCCATTCCATCTTGATCCGGCGCACCAGAACCGGCGCGCGGCGTTGATGCCCGGACAGGAAATCCAGACCCGCCCCGATCGAGGCAAAGCCGGTATTCCCAAGCGCGTCGCGGGCGCGGATGGCAAAGCGTTCCTGCCGGGGCGCCCCCAGCGCCAGAAAACAGAGCCGCGCGCCCGATTGGCGGATGCGGGCGATGATGTCGTCGGCCTCGGGGCCATCGGGGTCGAAGGGAAAACCCGGCGCATGGGTCATCGCGATCCTAAGCGTCGGGACCCGTGCGCGCATGCTTTCGGCCGCGCGGGTCAGGGAATCGTCATTGCTGCCGATCAGCGCGACGGGCAGGCCCAGCCCCGCCGCGAGCTCGGCCAGCGGCAGCACCTGATCCGATCCGGGCGCAAGCCGGACCGGCCGCCCGGCCAGCCGCGACAGCCAGACGATGGGATTGCCATCGGCACAGATCAGGTCATGGGCGGCATAGGCGCGGCGGAAACCGGCATCCTCGCCCAGCCGTTGCAGGTGGTCGACATTGATGGTGGCGATGGCAAAGCCCCGGCCTTGTTCAAGCCGTTGCCGCGCCGCCGCCAGAAGCGCGGCAGAATCGTGACAATTGATCCGGACAGCATTGCCGTCGGGAAAAGTGAAATGCATGATATGCCTCGGTCCGGCCGGATTTGTGGCAGGATGGGTTGACGGCCCGGGGAATGCAACGCCCTTCCCAAGCGAAGGTAAACGGCCCGGGTCGCCGCAAGACAGGAGATAAGCCCTTGCCCATATTGGCGCTGACGGTGTTGCTGTCCTGGCCCGTCATCGTGGCGATCCTGTTTTCGCGTCTGCCCCGTCCGCAGGCGCTGATCTGGTCCATCTATGCCGGATATCTGTTGCTGCCGCCGCTGGTCGAGATCGACCTGCCGGTGTTTCCGGGGCTGAACAAGGCGATGGTGCCGGCGCTGGCCGCCGCCGCCATGATCTATCTGGTGCAGCGGGATCAGGGGGAGGACAGCGACGCGCCGCCGCCAATGGGCGGGTTCGTCACGCTGCTTCTGGTGATGAATTTCGTGGGGCCGCTCTTGACCTCGCTGACCAATCCCGACCCGCTGATCGACGGCATCAACTATCGCCCCCCCGTCAACCTGAGCCAGGGCGTCGCCAGCATGATGTTGGTGGGGATGCAGATCCTGCCATTCCTGATGGGCTACAAGATTCTGTGGAACGCACAGGGGGCGCAGCTCTGGGTCCGCAGTCTGGTGCTGGGCCTTTTGTGGTACACGATCCCGATGCTGATCGAATTGCGGCTGAGCCCACAGATGAACGTCTGGGTCTATGGCTTTTTCCAGCACGATTTCATCCAGACCATCCGCTATGGCGGGTTCCGCCCGATCGTCTTTTTGCAGCATCCGCTTTGGGTCGCGCTGTTGACCATGACGGCGTTTCTGGGCGCCATCGCGCTGGCCCGCAATGACCGCAGCAAGCGCAATATCCTGATCGCGCTTTATCTGGGGGCTATCCTGGTGCTGTGCAAATCGGCGGGCGCGCTGCTTCAGGCGCTGATGGCGGCGCCTCTGGTGGCGTTTGCGCGGCCACGGGTGATGATGCTGGCGGCGGCCATCGTGGCGGGCATCGCCTTTTCCTATCCGACGCTGCGCACCACCTCGTGGATGCCGTTGCAGGGGATCGTCAATGTCGCCATGTCGATTTCGCCCGAACGGGGGCGGTCGCTGGAATTCCGGCTGATGAACGAAGAGGCGCTTCTGGAGCGCGCGATGGAGCGGCCTCTGTTCGGCTGGGGCGGTTGGGGGCGGTCGCTGTTTTACGACCCCTATAGCGGCCGGCTGGCCTCGGTCCCGGATGGGCAATGGGTGATCTGGATCGGCTCGAACGGGATTTTCGGCTATCTGGCACAGTTTCTGTTGCTGCTGGTGCCGATCTTCGCCCTGTTGCGGGCCATGCCGCGCGACCGCGACCGCGCGCGCGAGCCGGAATTCGTGATTCTGGGCACGGTCTCGTTGATGCTGGCGATGAATCTGCTGGACCTGATTCCCAATGCGACCATCACGCCGCTGACCTGGCTGACGGCGGGGGCGCTTCTGGGCAATGCCAATCGCCTGCGACAAGCTGTCCCACAGGCGCCGCAAAGCCTCAATCCGGGACAGGTTCTGCCTAAAAAGGCAGGCATTCAAACGGTTTTATAGGTTGGTCCGACAGCTCGGATTCGCTATGCCGGTTACGCCCACAAGTTGTTAAAAGCTTTAGCCCCATCGGGTAGTATATGAGTTGAAGAGGGAGCGTTATGGCCTTCGATCTGCACGATGTTGAAGACAGCGATATCGCTGTCGTGGGCATGGCCGCACAATTGCCGGGCGCGGCCGGCGTGGCCGAATATTGGGACAATCTGTGCCGGGGCGTGGAATCGATCCAGCGCGTGCCCCAGGCCGATCTGATCGCGCGGGGCGAGGCGCGGGCGCGGCTTTCCGATCCGAATTACGTCCCCTCGGCCGCCATTCTGGCGGGTTACGACGAATTTGATGCAGAATTCTTTGGTCTGTCGCCGAAAGAGGCGGCGATCATGGACCCCCAGCATCGCAAGTTTCTGGAAACCTGCTGGCACGCGCTTGAGGATGCCGCCCACCCGCCCGAGCGTTTCGCCGGCAATATCGGCGTCTGGGCCGGCTGCGGCATGGGCAGCTATTTCTATTGGAACGTCTGTTCGAACCGCGATCTGGTCGATGGGGTCGGGCATTTCCTGCTGCGCCATACCGGCAATGACAAGGATTTCCTGTCCACCCGCGTCAGCCATGTCTTCGACCTCAAGGGGCCATCGGTCAACGTCCAGACCGCATGTTCGACCTCGCTGGTGGCGATCCACATGGCTTGCCAGTCGCTGCAATCGGGCGAATGCGATATGGCGCTTGCCGGGGGCGTGACCATCGAGATGCCCCATGGCGTCGGCTATCTTTACAAGGAAAACGAGATCCTGTCGCCCGACGGGCATTGCCACGCCTTTGACCACCGTGCGCAGGGCACCGTGTTCGGCAGCGGCGCGGCGGTGGTGACGCTGCGCCGGCTCAGGGATGCGATTGCGGATGGCGATCACATCTGGGCCGTGATCAAGGGCACGGCCATCAACAATGACGGCGCCGCCAAGGCCGGCTATCTGGCGCCCAGCGTCGAGGGCCAGGCCCAGGCCATCGCCGAGGCGCTGGTCATGTCCGGGATCAGCCCCGATGACATGGGCTATGTCGAATGCCATGGCACCGGCACCGCGCTGGGCGACCCGATCGAGGTCGCCGCACTCAATCAGGCCTATGCCCGCCTTTCCGAAGGCCGGCGTCAGGGGCCGTGCCGCATCGGTTCGGTCAAGACCAATATCGGGCATCTGGACACGGCCGCAGGCAGCGCCGGGCTGATCAAATCGGCGCTGGCGGTGCATCACGGCCAGATCCCCCCCAGCCTTGGCTATGAGGCACCGAACCCCGCCATCGATTTCGAGGGCGGCCCGTTTCAGGTAAATGACCAACTGGGCGGCTGGCCGGTTCCGGGGCCGCGCCGGGCGGGCGTGAACTCGCTTGGCGTGGGCGGCACCAACGCGCATGTCATCCTGCAAGAGCCGCCGGCGACGGATGCGCCGGCCGAATCCGATTGGCCCTTTCACATCGTCACCGTGTCGGGGCGCAGCAAGGCGGCGCTGGACGCCAACAGCGCGGCGCTGGCCGCATGGCTGCGCGCGCATCCCGATGCGGATATGGCCGATCTGTCCTTCACCCTGACGCAGGGGCGGCGGCAATTCGACCGCCGCCGGGTGCTGGTGGCGACCGATGCCGCGCAGGCGGCCGGTATGCTGGAAAATCCCGACCCGCTGTTGGTCTTTGATCATCAGCCGGTGGGCGAGCCGGCGGATGCGGTCTTCATGCTGCCCGGTGGCGGCGCGCAATATGCGGGCATGGCGCGCGGGCTTTACGACACCGAGCCGGTCTTTCGCGAATGGATGGATCGCGGTCTGGATCACATGGCGCGGGCGCATGGCACGGATCTGCGCGCGCTGTGGCTGCCCGAGCCGGGCGCCGCGGCCGAGGCGGACCGGCGTCTGCTGCAACCCTCGTTGCAGCTGCCGCTGCTGATGATCACCGAATATGCGCTGGCACAGCTCTGGATCAGCTGGGGCGTGCGGCCTGCGGCGCTGATCGGGCATTCGATGGGCGAAAATACCGCCGCCTGTATCGCCGGGGTCATGTCCTTCGAGGATTGCATCGGGCTGGTGCGGCTGCGCGGGCTGTTGATGGATCGGGTGCCGGCGGGGGGGATGCTGTCCGTTCCGCTTGAGCCGCATGAATTCGCGGCCGAGCTGGACGAGCTGGGTCTGGATCTGGCGGCGGTGAACGGGCCGTCGATGTCGGTCGTCTCTGGCCCCGACGCGGTGCTGGACCAGTTCGCGGCGCGGATGGCCGCGCGCGAGATCGAATGCCAGCGCATCGCCATTTCCATCGCCGCGCATTCGCGGCTGCTGGATGGCATCATGGCCGAGTTCCGGGACTATCTGGCCTCGATCCCGCTCAATGCGCCGCAGATCCCGATCATCTCGAACCGGACCGGCCTGCCGATGACGGCAGAACAGGCGACAAGCCCCGATTACTGGACCGCGCATCTGCGCGGCACGGTGCGTTTCGCCGATGGCATCGCGCATCTGGCGCAGGTGCCGGGGCGGGTTTTCCTTGAGGTCGGGCCGGGCCGCGCCATGCAGGCGATGGCCAAGGCCAATCCCGGCGTCGCGGCCAATCAGGTGGTGTCCACCCTGCGTCACCGCGACCATGCGACCGGCGACGACACCTATTTCATGGCGGCGCTTGGTCGTTTCTGGGCCTGTGGCGGCGTGATCGACTGGGATCAGATCTGGGGCGGCGCGCGGCGCCGGCGGCTGTCGCTGCCCGGCTATGCGTTTCAGCGCAAACGCTATTTCATCGAACGCTCGGCCGGCGTCACGTCCGAGGCCGCCGATGAGCTGGCCCGGATCGACGAGCCCGCCGAATGGGGCTGGCGCCCGGCATGGCGGCTGGCCTCGCCCGCGATCGAGATCGGCGCCGATGGGCCGGTCGCGAATGGGATGCGCAACTGGCTGATCTTTGCCGATGATCTGGGACTGGGCGCGCGTCTGGCCGACCGTCTACGGGGGCTTGGGCAAAGCGTGGCCGTGGTCACGCCGGGCGACACCTTTGCCGACCGGGGGCAGGGGCATTTCACCCTGCCGCTGGAATCCGACCGCGAGGGGTATGAGATCCTGCTGGCCTCGCTGGTGGGGCAGAACATGGTGCCCGACCGCATCCTGCATCTGTGGTCGGTCACGCAGGGCGCACAGTTCCGCGCCGGATCCAGCCTTTTGAACAGCCAGCTTGAGCGCGGCTTTTTCGGGCTTTTGCATCTGGCACAGGCCATTGGCGCGGAACTTCCCGACACGCCGCTTGAGGTGATCGCGGTCTGCAACGACGCGCTGCGCGTCGCCGACGAACCCGCGCCGGTGCCGGAAAAGGCGACCGCCGCCGGCCCGATCCGCGTCATGCCGCATGAGATGCCCAATGTCGCCGCCCGGCTGGTCGACATCCGGATCCCCGAGGGGCGCGGCAAAAATCTGGACGCGCTGGCCGCCAACCTGCTTGAAGAGGCGCTTGCGCCATTCGGGGCGGCCATTGCCGCATGGCGCGATGGCCGGCGGTTCGAACAGGGGCTTGAGCGTGTGGCGTTGGCCGATGATGGCATGGCTGCGATCCCGCAGGGCGCGGCCTGTCTGATCACCGGCGGCTTTGGCGGCATCGGTCAGGTCATCGCGCGCGAACTTGCGCAGCGTGGCGGCGCGAAACTGGCGCTGACCACGCGCGGGCGGGTCGATGCGCCCGGTGTGCTGGCCTCGATCCGTCAGCTTGAGGCGATGGGGGCCGAGGTGCTGGCCCTGCGCGCCGATGTGACCAGCCCCGAGGACATGGCCCGCGCCGTCGCGGATGTCCGTGCCCGGTTCGGCAATGTCGATGTGGTGCTGCATGCGGCGGGCGTCATTCGCGACAGCCTGATCGCGGCCAAGACCGATGACGATGCCTGGGACGTGCTGGCGCCGAAACTTCTGGGCACGCGGGCGCTGATCCAGGCGCTGGCGGATCATCCCGCCAAGCTTACGGTACTCTTTGCCTCGACCTCGTCGGTGATCGCGCCGGCGGGGCAGGCGGATTATGTCGCGGCCAATGAATATCTGAACGCGGTGGCGCGCAGCGCGCCTGCGGCGCTTGGCCGGGTTGTGGCGGTGAACTGGGGCGTCTGGGCCGATGCCGGCATGGCCGCGCGCGCGATGGGGCTGGACACCGCCTCGGCGATTGCCGCGCCCGAGGGGCGGCCGCTTCTGGACGCAAGCCTGCCCATGCCGGGCGGGCGCGAATTCCGCAGCGCGCTCAGCACCGCGGACTGGATCATCGGCGGGCACCGCACCGCCTCGGGTCAGGCGCTGATGCCCGGCACCGGCTGGATCGAGCTGATCGCCGAGGCGGCGATGGAATCGGGGCTGAGCCTGCCCTTTGTCATCCGCGAGCTGGAATTCCAGCGCCCGGTTCTGGTCAATGACACCGCGCTGGTCACCACCCGCATCGGACCCGAGGGGGACGCGATGCGCGTCCAGATCCTTGACGATCCGCAGGGCGAGGGGAATGTCTCGGCGCTGGTCGCGCCTTTGCAAGAGGCCGAGCCCGCCCCCCTGACGCCATCGGGCGGCTGGGATCAGGACGGGCAGGGCGCGGCGCTGGCCTCGGCGCAGGAACGCCAGATGAGTTTCGGCCCGCGCTGGAAGGTGCTGCGGCGTTTCCGTCTGAACGGCGATGAGGGCGTCGCGGAACTGTCGCTTGCCCCCGAATTTGCCGGCGATCTGGATCAGGGCTGGCTGACCCATCCGGCGCTGCTGGACATTGCGACGGGCTGGGCGATGGCGCTGATCCAAGGCTGGACGCCGGACCATCTGTGGGTGCCGATGGGCTATCGCTCGATCCGGCTTTACCGTCCGTTGCCGGCACAGGTCATCAGTCGCATCCGCAATGCCGGCGAAAACAGCGATGCGCAGGGCGTGGCACAGTTCGACATCACGCTGGCCGCGCCGGATGGCACGGTTTGCGCCGAAATTCGCGGCTTTGCGCTGCGCAAGCTGCAAGCCGCGATCTCGGCCCGGCCCCAGGGGCGGGTGCAGACGGCCCGCAGTCTGTCGCCGGCCGAACGCCGGCTGCATCACAATATCGGCCAGGGCATTCCGGCGGCGATTGGCCCGGCGATGATGTCGCGCGCGATCTCGACCGGGCTGGCACAGGTCTATGTCTCGTCGCTGGACCTGAAATCGCTGATCGCCGAGGCGGCCCTTACCGAGGATGCCGCCCCGGCCGAGGGTGGGTTCGAGCGCCCCGATCTGGACAGCGATTTCGTCGAACCGGCGCCGGGCACGCAGGCCGAACTGGCCGCGATCTGGTCCGAGCTTCTGGGCATCGCGCAGGTGGGCGCGGCGGACAGCTTTTTCGATCTTGGCGGGCATTCGCTGATCGCGGTCAGGATGTTCGGGCAGGTGCGCAAGAAATTCGGCGCCGATCTGCCGATTTCGACCCTGTTCGAGGCGCCGACGGTGGCCGAGCTGGCCGCCCTGATCGAGGAACGCACCGGCCCGCGCGAAATCGCCACCGCCGAGAATCTGCATGTCCTGCCGGCGGGCGAGCGCCCCAAGCGCCGCTTTATCGTCGATATGGGCGGGCGCGGCGATGGCACGCCGTTCTTCATGGTGGCCGGCATGTTCGGCAATGTGATGAACCTGCGCCAGCTGGCGCAGCGGCTGGGCGGCGACCGGCGGTTCTATGGCATTCAGGCGCGCGGCCTTTTGGGCGACGACAAGCCGCATGAGACCTTTGCCGAGGCCGCCCGCGATTATATCGCCGAGCTGCGCGAAGTTCAGCCCGAGGGGCCCTATCTGCTGGGCGGGTTCTCGGGCGGCGGGCTGACGGCCTATGAAATGGCACGGCAATTGCGCGCGGCCGGCGAAGAGGTGGCGATGCTGGTCATGCTGGACACGCCCCTGCCGCTGCGCGAGCCGGTCAGCCGGCAGGACCGGCTGGCGATCCGGCTGGGCGAGCTGCGCGAGGGTGGCCCCGGCTTTGCGTGGAAATGGCTGCGCGACCGTGTGGGTTACGAATTCCAGCGCCGCAACAAGGCCCGCGCCGTCGAGGCCGAGGTTGCCGCCGAGGCGACCGGCGCCTTCCACGATCTGGCCATCGAGGCGGCCTTTTATGCCGCGCTGCCGACGCTGGATCTGTCGGTCTGGGACGGGCCGGTGGCGCTGTTCCGGCCGCCTCTGGACAAGCGCTGGAAGGCGACGGGCGGGCGCTGGATCAATTCCGGGCGCGATTATGTCGTGGCCGATAACGGCTGGACGCCGTGGATACCCAATCTGCGGGTGGTCGAGGTGCCGGGCGACCACGATTCCATGGTGCTTGAGCCGAATGTGCGGCGCCTGACCTCGGTCCTGCGCGAAATTTTGGCCGATGCCGATCTTGATGCCGGTGCCCGCAGCAAGGCGGCGGAATGACCATGACCGGATCCGCCGCCGCGCCCAGCGTTCATGTCATCGTGCTGAACTGGCGCACGCCAGAGATGTCGCTTGAGGCGGCCGATGCCGCCATGCGTGAAATGCAGGGGCTGGATGGCGGTCTGACCATTGTCGACAACGATTCCGGCGATGGGTCGTTCGAGACGCTGCGCCAGGCAGCGCAGGCGCGGGGCTGGCTGGACAGCGGCCGGGTCGCGGTGGTGCAATCTGGCTGGAACGGCGGTTTTGGTGCCGGCAACAATTATGGCATCCGCCAGAACCTGCCCGATGGGCGCCGCGCCGATCTGGTTTATCTTTTGAATTCCGACGCGCTGCCGCAGCCCGGGGCGATCCGGGCGCTGGTCGATTATCTGGCCACGCATCCCCAGGCGGGCATCGCCTGTTCGCGTCTGCGCGGCACCGATGACGTGCCCCATTCGACCGCCTTCCGCTTTCCCTCGGTCGCCAGCGAGTTCGAGGCGACCAGCCGCACCGGCCCGATCTCGCGCCTGTTGCGCGGTTCGATCGTAGCGCTGCCCCAACCCGTGACATCTGGTCGCGTGGACTGGTCGGCCGGGGCGTCCATGATGATCCGCATGGATGTGCTGGACCGGATCGGCCTTTTTGACGAAGGGTTCTTCCTTTACTACGAGGAAACGGACCTGTGCCGCCGCGCGGCCAATGCCGGCTGGGAAACCCATTACGTCGTCGAAAGCCTTGTGCTGCATATCGGTTCGGTCAGCACCGGCATGAAAACATGGAAGCGTGCGCCCGATTACTGGTACGACTCGCGGCGGCGCTATTTCGAAAAGCATCACGGCCGGATGGGTGCGCTTGGCGCGACGGCCGCGCATCTGGGGGGCGCGGGGATATTCCGCCTGCGCTGCCTGCTGGCGCGGCGCAAGCCCGACACGCCCCCCGGCCATTTCGGTTATCTGACACGCCACGCGCTGCGACCGCAGCCGCGGCCCGTGCATGTTGAAAAGGGTAAGCCATGACGCAGTTTTCCGCGATTCTGGTCGGTAATGAATCTCTAACGCGGCACGCGGCGGAAACGCTGTTGGCGCGGGGGCACCGCATCGAGGCCATCGTCACCCGCAGCCCCGAGCTGCGCGACTGGGCGGCCGGCGCCGGCCTGCGGGTCGAGGATCAGGACGCGCCGGTTCCGGCCGATGCGCCGGTCGCGGACTGGCTGTTCAGCGTGGCGAACCTGTCGATCCTGCGCCCCGAGATGCTGGCGCGCGGGCAAAGGGGCGCGATCAATTTCCATGACGGCCCGCTGCCGCGGCTGGCCGGGCTGAACGCGCCGGTCTGGGCGATCATTGGCGGCGAGGCCAGGCACGGCATCACCTGGCACATGATCGAGGGGGGCGTCGACGAAGGCGACATCCTGACTCAGCGTCTGTTCGATCTGCGCCCCGACGATACCGCGCTGACGCTGAACGCGCGCTGTTTCGCGCGTGGCGCCGAAAGCTTTGCCGATGTCGTGGCCCAGCTTGAGGCCGGCGGCCCGCAGCGGGTGAAACAGGATCTCAGCCGGCGCAGCTATGTCGGCAAGGACAAGCGGCCCGAGGCGGCTTCGGTTCTGGATTTCACCGAGCCGAAGGTGCGGATCGGCGCGCTGGTGCGTGGGCTGGATCATGGCGGCTATTGGAACCCCTTGGCCGCGCCCAAGGTCGTGCTGGGCGATCGCGTGCTGATCGTCGATTCCGTTCTGGATTACGAGGCATCGTCGGCGGCCCCCGGCACGGTGCTGGATCATGACGAAGGGACCGCGCTGATCGCCGCCGGCGATGGTGCGATCCGCTTGCGTTTCGCGGGCGATCTGCCCCCGGTCGGCACGGTGATCGCGCCGCTTTCGGCCGGGGATCGCGCCCGGCTGAGTGATCTGGCGGGGCAGGCGGCAAAGCATGACGGCTGGTGGCGCAAGCGTGTCGCGGCGATGAACCCGGCGGTGCTGCCCGGCGAGGGATCGGGGCAAAGCCAGCGGGTGCAGATCATGCCCGGCGCCGCGCCCGAACGGCTGGCGCTTGCGGCCGCGTTGATGGCGCGGCTGGCGGGGCAGGTCGAATTCGACATCGCCCTGCGCCCCGGGGCACAGCCCGAACTGTCCGGCATCGGGGCGGCCGTGGTCGCCGATTGGCAGCCGCTGGCGGTCGATGCGCGCAGCGGGCGCAGCCTGAGCGATCTGGGGGCCGAGCTGTCGGACCGGATCGCGGCCCAGGAAAAGCGTGGCTGGTTCACCGCCGATCTGCTGCATCGCGCGCCCGAACTGCGCGAGGCGGCGCGGCCGGATCTTGCGATCAGCCTGGTTGCGCGCGGCCCGGTTCCGGGGGCGGCGCTGACCGTCACCCTGACCGAGGGGGGCGCCTATCTGGACCATGATCCGGCGCGGATCAGCCCGGCGCAGGCGCAGCGGCTGGCGCGTGCGCTGGATGCGGGGCTTGCGCTGCCGGGGGACACGGCGCTGCGCGACATTCCGATGATGGATGCGGCGGAACGGGACGAGCTGCTGCTTGCCCGCAACGCGACACAGGCCGATTTCCCACAGGCCTGCATTCACCAGCTGATCGCCGATATGGCCGCGCTGGAACCCGATGCCGTGGCATTGGCCTTTGAGGATCGCAGCCTGACCCGCGCCCAGCTGGACCGTGCCGCGAATGCGCTGGCCGCCAAGCTGGTGCAGATGGGCGTCGGGCCGGATCAGCCGGTGGGCCTGTTTGCCAAACGCTCGCCCGAGCTGGTGATCGGCGCGCTGGCCATCTGGAAGGCGGGCGGGGCCTATGTGCCGCTGGACCCGGATTATCCCGGCGACCGGATCGAGCTTTATATCCAGGACAGCGGCGCGAAAATCGTGCTGGTTCAGGACGGTCTGGCCGAACGCCTGCCGGCGCATGGCGCGCAGGTCGTGCCCATTCCGTCCGATCTGCCCCATGGCATGGTCGCGGGACCCGAAGGCCGCGTCGGGCCGGAAAACCTCGCCTATCTGATCTATACTTCGGGGTCGACCGGGCGGCCCAAGGGGGTGATGGTCGAACATCGCAACGTCGCCAATTTCTTTGCCGGCATGGATGCGGTGATCCCGCATCAGCCGGGTGACGCCTGGCTGGCGGTGACCAGCCTGTCCTTTGACATCTCGGTGCTGGAAATCTTTTGGTCGCTGGCGCGCGGCGTGAAATTGGTCATCGCGGGCGAGGAATCGCGGCTGGCCGTGTCCAGCGCCCCGGCCGCGGCCCCGCGCCGCACGGTTCAGGGCGGCATGGATTTCAGCCTGTTCTATTGGGGCAATGACGATGGCCCCGGCCCGCGCAAATACCAGCTTTTGCTGGAAGGCGCGCGCTTTGCCGACCAGAACGGCTTTGTCGCCGTCTATACGCCGGAACGCCATTTCCACGCCTTTGGCGGCCCCTATCCGAACCCCTCGGTTTCGGGTGCGGCGGTGGCGGCGGTGACCAAGAATATCTCGGTCCGCGCCGGCAGTTGCGTGCTGCCCCTGCATCACCCGGCCCGCGTGGCCGAGGAATGGGCGATGATCGACAACCTGACGGCGGGGCGCGCCGGGCTTGCCATCGCCTCGGGCTGGCAGCCGGACGATTTCGTGCTGCGCCCCGAAAACGCGCCGCCGAACAACAAGGCGGCGCTGGTCGAGGGCGTCGACCAGCTGCGCCGGCTGTGGCGCGGTGAAAAGGTCGAATTCCCGCGCGCGGGTGGCGGCACCTTTGGCGTCGTCAGTCAGCCGCGCCCGGTGCAAAAGGAACTGCCGCTGTGGATGACCATTGCCGGCAACCCGGACACCTGGATCGAGGCCGGGCGGCTGGGCATGAACGTGCTGACGCATCTTTTGGGCCAAAGCATCGATACGGTCGAGGCGCGGATCAAGGATTATCACGCCGCGCTGCGTTCGGTGGGGCATGATCCGGCGAATTTCACCGTCACGCTGATGCTGCATACCTGTCTGGCCGAGGATCGCGAAACCGCGCGCGAGATCGCCCATCAGCCGATGAAGAATTATCTGGCCAGCGCCGCCGCGCTGGTCAAGCAATATGCCTGGGATTTCCCGGCCTTCCGCCGCCCGGCCGGCATGACCAACCCCATGGCCATCGATCTTGGCAGCCTGACCCCCGATGAGGTGGACGGCATCCTTGAATTCGCCTTCCTGCGCTATTTCGAGGATTCGGGCCTGTTCGGCACGGTCGAGGATGGCATCGCCCGCGTCGAACATCTGAAAAAGATCGGCGTGACCGAGGTGGCCTGTCTGATCGATTACGGCATCGCGCCGGAACAGGTCATGGCCAGCTTCCCGCTTTTGGCGCGGCTGCGCTCCGAGGTGAACCCGCATTCCGACGCGCCCGAGGACGGTGACTTCTCGATCGCGGCGCAGATCCGGCGCTGGGGCGTCACGCATCTGCAATGTACGCCCAGCATGGCGCGGATTCTGGTTTCGGACCCGCAGGTGGCTGCGGCCATGTCGGGGCTGAAATGCGTGATGGTGGGGGGCGAGGCGCTGCCGCCTTCGCTTTTGGCGGAAATCCGGTCGGTTACCCGGGCGCGGATTCTGAACATGTACGGGCCGACCGAAACCACGATCTGGTCCACGGTCGCCGACCTGACGGCGGGGGGCGAGGTCACTTTGGGCCGGCCCATCGCGAATACCCAGGTTTATGTGCTGGACGCCGACGGCGTGCCGGTTCCCCCCGGCGCGCAGGGCGAGTTGTGGATCGGCGGGCATGGCGTCACGCGCGGCTATTGGCAGCGCGAGGATCTGACCGGCGCGGCCTTCCGCCCCGATCCCTTTGTCCCGGCGGATCGCGCTGCGCCCTGGGGCGCGCGCATGTACCGGACCGGTGATCTGGTGCGTTGGCGCGAGGATGGCGGGCTGGACTATATCGGCCGCGCCGATCACCAGATCAAGCTGCGCGGTTTCCGCATCGAATTGGGTGAAATCGAGGCCGCGCTGGCCGAGATGCCGGGCGTGCGCGAGGCGGTGGCGCTTGTGCGCGAGGATGCGCCCGGCGACAAGCGGCTGGTGGCCTATGTCACCGGCGAGGCGGGCTTGTGCGAAAAGGCGCTGCGCGAGGCGCTGATCGCGCATCTGCCGGCGCATATGGTTCCGGGCCGGATCATCCGTCTGGAACGGATGCCGCTGACCCCGAATCGCAAGATCGACCGCCGGCAATTGCCGGTGCCGGGGGCGGCGGCGTTGCCGGCGGTGGTGACGGGCCCGGCGCCCGCCGCCGATTCCGCCAGCGCCGCGACCCCAAGCAGCGCGCCGAGCGAAGAGCTTGCAGCGGCGGTTCAGGCCCTGTGGTCCGAGGTTCTGGGCGTGCCCCAGATCGCGCCGCGCGACAATTTCTTCGCCCTCGGCGGTCATTCGCTTTTGGCGATTCAGCTGCATCGGACCATGCGCGACCGGCTGTCGCTGCCGCGATTGGGGGTGACGGATATTTTCCGTTTTCCGGTCATGGCCGATTTCATCAAGCATGTCGCGGGCCTTGGGACCGTTGCTGCCCCGGCACCGGCGGCAGGCGCGGCACCGCCCATGCCCGCCGTTGCAAAGCCTGCTGTCGCGGAACCCGCAACCGCGGAATCCGCGCCGCCGGTCGATGACGCCATGGCCAGACGCCGCGCCCTGCGTGCGCAGCTGCGCGGATCGTGATCCCGCCGGATAGGGCGCTGCGCGATCTGGCGCGGCGCATGATGCCACCCGGTTTCGGGTGCGCCGTGCTGCCGCTTGATGCGGATCCGCCGCCGCTTTTGCCCGAGGAAGAGGCGGTGATCGTCCGCGCCGTGCCCAAGCGACGCCGGGAATTTGCCCTTGGGCGCAGCGCGCTGCGCATGGCGATCGGCGATGCCGGGCATCGGCTGGCGCCGTCGCGCGCCATTGGCGCACGTCCCGACCGCCAACCCGATCTGCCATCCGGCATCCGCGCCAGCCTGTCGCATAGCGGCGATTATTGCATCGCGGTCGCCGCACCGCCGGGCGGGCCGGGGATCGGTGTCGATCTTGAGCCGGTAGACCGCTCGATCCCCGAAAACCTGGCCGAAGCGGTCGCTCCATACCGTTCAGTATCCGGCGGAGATCACGATCCGCTGTTGGTTTTCTGTATCAAGGAGGCGCTCTTCAAGGCGCAATATCCGCTGACCGGGCGGATGCTGGATTTCGGCGACGTGCCGGCGGTGATCGGCGCCGGCCATTTTCGCGCCTGTCTTGGGAATCGGCTGATCGGTGGTCTTTGGGGCCGCGCGGCGGGCTATTACCTGTCGATCAGCCTGTGGCGCGGCTGAACAGCCCGACAAGCCGCCTTGCGGATTCGTTGATGTCGTGGCGGGCGCGGACCCGGTCGCGCGCTGCCATGCCCATCCGCGTCAACTGGTCATGTCCGGTCAGCGCCGCCAGCAACATGGTATCCGCCAGCGCATCGGCATCGCCCGCCGGCACCAGCCAGCCCTCTTGCCCGGGACGGATCAGTTCGGGGATACCGGCGATATAGGTCGCGATGACCGGGCGGGCGCAGGCCATCGCCTCCATGATGACCACGGGAAGCCCCTCGGCAAAGCTGGGCGTGACCAGCACATGGGCCGCGTTGATCGCGGCGCGGACGCCGGCCTCATCCTGCCAGCCCAAAAGTGTCACCGCCTCGGCCATGCCTTCGGCGGCGATCCGGTCAATGATCTGGGGCCGCAATTCGCCATCCCCGACCAGCGACAGGCGCAGGGCGGGGTTGTGGCGCCAGGCACGGGCAAAGGCGCGCATCAACAGGCCAAAGCCCTTTTGTTCCGCAAAGCGTCCGACCGCGACCATGTGCAGCGGGCCGCGCGGCAGGGGCGCGGGATCGCCCCACCGTTCAAGCGCGAGGCCGCAATGGATCACCTCGACCTTGTTCCAATCCTCGGGCCGCACCCAGCGATACATCTGGGACCGTCCGAAACTGCTGACCGTGGCGCAAAACTCGGCCAGGGCCAGTTTGCCGCCCAGATCCTGCGCGGCGATATTGTCGAATTCCTCGGGGCCATGGACGGTAAAGCTGAAGCGCGGTCCCCCGAGCAGCCGCGCATAGCTGGCAACGCGGGTCGAATTGGTGCCGAAATGCGCATGAATATGCGTCAGCGCCAGATCGCGGGCGCGGGCGGCGATGCGCGCGCCTTCGGCCATATAGATGATCTGGCGCGACAGGCTGGATTCGCCCGCGCCCGCGCGCTGTCGCGCCAATTGCATCGCCTGTCCGACCTGACGCGGGCTTGCCGCAAATTGCCGCGAAAGCCCGGCCAACAGGCGGGCGCCCCCGGCCTCAAGAATGCGTTCGGTTCGCTCATGCTCGGCCAGATCGGCGGGATCGTGCAGGCCGGCGCGGTCGCCCCGCATGGCAAAGCGGTGAATCTCGACCCCCTGTGCCTCGATTGCGGCGATCTCGCGGCGGATAAAGCTGTGCGACGGACGCGGATAGGTGTTGATCAGGTAACCGATTCGCACGGGGGGAATTCCAATCGTGATAAAAGACGTCGGGTTTTACGGTGCCTAATTACCGTTTCGGCTGTTTCATGCTTGTCAGAGCATGCTCATAGGCGAATATCTTACCATCAAGGGTTCAGTCACAAAGTTTATGTAGCCAATTATTCATTATTGTTCACAATGATACCTACAGGGGCTGACAAAACTGGGGAGTAGGGCCGCTGACGGGGATTTTGACCATAGGCGTTGCAGTGGCGTTGATCTGCGCCGTGGCCGGGGCGCTTGCCTTTGGCCTGTCACTGTGGGGTGCGGTGCTGCTGTACTCGCTCAGTGGAACGGCCGCCACGCTTTTTGTCGCATGGCGGCGCTATCGCTGTATTGAATTTCACGAAATGCGCAATTAGCGCGGTCTCAGTAGCCGGTGCAGCGCAGGACGACACCAACGGTCTTGGCGATGATGCCAAGATCGCAATGCAGGCTAAGATTTGCTGCATATTCGGCGTCGAAATTCGCGCGGGCGGCGAAGCTGCTGTTGTTGCGGTCCGAAATTTGCCACAGCCCGGTCACGCCGGGACGCAGGTGATAGTAATCCGCCCCCGGATAAAGCTGCGCCTGTTCCAGCATCATCGGTCGGGGACCGACGATGCTCATGTCGCCGCGCAGAACGTTCCACAGCTGCGGCAGCTCATCGAGCGAGGTCTTGCGCAGGAAGTGGCCGCTTGAGGTGATGCGGGGATCGTTCTTCAGCTTTTGGGTGACATCCCATTCGGCCTTGGCCTCGGGGCTGGTCGCCAGATATTCCTCAAGCCGCTTGTCCGCGTTTTCGACCATGGTGCGCAGTTTCCACAGGCGGAAGCTGCGGCCCGAACGGCCGACGCGCAGCTGCGTGTAGAACGGCTTTTCGCCGTGATACAGGATCACCAGGACCAGGATCACCACGACCGGAAGCACGATGGGCGCGGTCATCACCACGGCCAGGATATCCAGCGGTCGTTTCAGAAAGCGTGCGTAAAAGGAACGCGTCCCAACCGGCGACAGCGTTTCGACCTCAGCGGTCGATTGCAGCACAGTGGTCGCCGTCTCGATGTTGAAATCCGAACTGTGCCGCATAACAGAAAACCCATCTCAATCGTTACGGTCGCAGTATAGTCTCGCATTTTAATAAAACTAGAACGAATTGAGGGACTGACTAAAAGTACAGGTGTCAGCCTTATCAGTGCGTTACGCGGCATTTTCTGGCCCTGCCGAAAGGGGTTTCACGCTCAACTAACGCGTGTATTTTTCGCCGCCAGATCACTAAAATGTCAATGTTTATGGTTCGTACGTGTATATAATCAACCTTTGGTTGATAAATAGATTGGTTAATTGATTTAGCAATTTTTGCGCGATGTTTTCGAAAACAATCATCGGTTGAATTGGAATACTGAACGATATGGTTAACCGATGAAACTGAACGATTCCCGGTAGAATCGGTTAATCGGATGCGTGGTGATGGCCCGACTGCATAAGCGGGGGGCAGCAGGGGCGACGGCGGGTGACGACAGGGGGGATGGCTCTGCAAACCGGGCGCTGCGCCCGACATGGCCTTGCATAAAGATGCTTCGGTCGAAGTAAAAAATTGACTCAAGTAAATATTTAACCTAGATCTCGGTCAACCGCCCCAGAGGAGGGGCTGCGGGCGGGGCGCGTGGATGCGCTTGGGGATCCTCTCCGTTGTGATCTCTCGGGGAGGGAAGGATGAACCTTAAGAATTTGATTTCCGTGCTTGCGACCACGGTTGCCCTGGGCGCCGGGCATGCGGCCTGGGCCGAGGGAATCGGCGCATCGCTGCTGACGCAGCAGCATCCGTTCTATATCGAGCTGGCAGATGCCATGAAGGCCGAGGCCGAGGCCAAGGGTGTCCCGCTTGAACTCAGCATCGCCAATCAGGACCTGAACAAGCAGCTTGCCGATGTCGAGGATTTCATCGTCAAGGGCGTCGATGTCATCGTGATCTCGCCCGTCGACAGTCAGGGCGTTCTGGCCGCCATCGCCAAGGCCGAGGCCGCCGGGATCAAGGTCGTGACTGTCGATATTCCCGCGACCAATGCCAAGGTGGTTTCGCATATCGGCACCGACAATTACACCGGCGGCGTCAAGGCCGGCGAGCTGATGGCCGAGGTTCTGGGCGGCAAGGGCAAGGTCGCGATCATCGATTACCCCACGGTTCAGTCGGTGGTGGCCCGCGTCGATGGCTTCAAGAAGGCGCTGGAGGCCCATCCCGAGATGGAAATTGTCGCCCAGCAGACCGGCATCACCCGCGCCGAGGCGCTGGCCGCCGCGCAGAACATGCTGCAAGCCAATCCCGACATCACCGGCATTTTCGGCTTTGGCGACGACGCGGCGCTGGCCGCGGCGGTTGCGGTCAAATCGGCCGGGCTTGAGGGACAGGTCAAGGTGATCGGCTTTGACGGCATGGAAGAGGCCCGCAACGCCGTCGACACCAATCCCGTCATGGTCGGCGTGATCCAGCAATTCCCCGCAGAAATGGGCAAGACTGCCGTCGATACCGCCGTGGATGTGATCGCGGGCAAAGAGGTTCCGGTCGAACAGCCCATCGTTCCCGGCGTCTATATCAAGAAATAAATCATCGGCCCGAATGCGCCCGCGACGCCCCCGGACAGCCCCGGGGGCGAAACCGCCCTTATCCATGCGAGGTCCGAATGCGCCCTGCGGCGTCCAGCGTGCTGACTTTGCACGATATCAGAAAGAACTTTGGCCCTGTCGAGGCCATAAGACATATGCGGCTTGAGGTACGTCCCGGCCGTGTCCACACGCTTTTGGGGGAAAACGGTGCCGGCAAGTCGACCCTGATGAAGATCCTGGCCGGCGTCCATCAGCCCAGTGCCGGCCGGATGGTGCTGGACGGGCATCCCTATGCGCCCCAAAACCCGCGCGACGCACAGCGTCAGGGCCTGTCCATCGTGTTTCAGGAACTGAGCCTGTGCAACAATCTGACGGTGGCCGAAAACATCATGGCCACGCAGGAACCGGCGCGGTTCGGCTTTATCAACGACCGCTTGCTGCGCGCCCGTGCGGCGGCGCTGGTGGCCGATCTGGGTCTGCCGGTGGATGTGGGCGCGCGGGTCGGCCAGCTTTCGATCGCGCAGCGCCAGCTGGTGGAAATCGCCAAGGGGCTGAGCCATCCGGCCAAGGTGCTGATCCTGGACGAGCCGACCTCGTCCCTGTCGGATTCCGAGGCAGAGATCCTCTTTTGCATCATCGAACGGCTCAAGGCGCGCGGCACCGCTATCATCTATATCTCGCACCGGATGGAGGAGATCATGCGTCTGTCCGACGACATCACCGTCATCCGCGACGGCGAATATGTCGACACGCGGGCGAAAAGCGACACCACCATCGAAGAGCTGATCGCGCTCATGGTCGGCCGCCGGATGGAGGAAATCTATCCGCCCCGCATCGGCGCCGCACCCGATCCCAGGGCGGCGCCGGTTCTGTCCGTCCACAACCTGACCCGCCCCGGCGAGTTCGAGGATGTCAGCTTCGACCTGCGCCCCGGTGAAATCCTGGGGTTTTTCGGGCTGATCGGATCGGGCCGGTCCGAGGTGATGAACGCGCTGTTCGGCATGCGCCCGGCCCGCGGTGATATCCGTGTCGCGGGCCAGCCGGTCGCATTGCGCGGTGCCGCCGATGCCATTGCCGCCGGTATCGGCTTTGTCACCGAAAACCGCAAGGAAGAGGGGCTCGTGCTGGGCGCGGCGGTCCGCCCGAACATCACCATGGCCGCCCTGCCGCAATTCGCCGGGGCCGGGGGGTTCCTGCGTTTCGGCGCCGAACGCCGCGCCGCCGGCGATGAGGTGCGGCGGCTGGCGATTCGCACCAATACGCTGGACACGATTGCCGGCACGCTTTCGGGCGGCAATCAGCAAAAAATCGTGCTGGCCAAATGGTTGCAGACCCGGCCCCGGATCCTGCTGCTGGACGAGCCCACGCGCGGCGTCGATGTCGGCGCCAAGTTCGAAATCTATCGCATTATCCGCCAGCTTGCCGCCGAGGGCACCGCCATCGCGCTTGTCTCATCCGAACTGCCCGAGGTTCTGGGGCTGGCCGACCGCATCATCATCATGGCCGAAGGCCATGTCACCGCCGCGCTTAACCGTGACGAACTGACCCCGGAACGCGTCATGGCCTTTGCAACGGGAACATCGAAATGACACAGATCCCAGACCTGAATGCCGGCGCCCGGCGCCTGCAACCCGGTGCCGTGCTGCGCCAATATGGCGGCATCCTGATCGCGCTGGTGGTGCTTTGCATCATCTTTTCGGTCGCGAACGGACGCTTCATGACCGTGGCGAACCTGACCAATATCCTGCAACAGGTGGCGGTGGTGGCCATCGCGGCCTTTGGCATGACCTGGGTGATCCTTTTGGGGGAAATCGACCTGTCCATCGGGTCGATCATCGCGGTGGCGGGCATGGCGGGGGCACAGGCGCTGGCCATGGGCGTCGGCTTTGTGCCGGCGCTGGCGCTGACGCTGCTGGCGGGGGCGGTGATGGGGCTGATCAATGGCGTGCTGACGGCCAAGCTTTTGCTGCCATCCTTTATCGTGACGGTGGCGACGATGGGGATCTATCGCGGGCTGGTCAGCCTGCCGACCAATGGCGCGCCGGCCATGATCACGGATCCCGCCTGGACCGCCATCGGCGCGAACGGTTTTCTGGGCGTGCCGATCATCATCTGGATCGTGGCGGTGCTGTTCCTGTTCAACCACATCCTGTTGTCGCGCACGACATTCGGCCGGCGCACCTATCTGACCGGCGGCAACCGCGAGGCGGCGCTCTATTCCGGGATCAAGGTCGACCGGCTCAAGATCGCGATCTTTACCCTCTCGGGGGCGATGGCGGCGATTTCGGGGATCCTTTTGTCCTCGCGGCTCTATTCGGCCCAGACCAATGCCGGCATGAGCTATGAGCTGGACGCCATCGCTGCGGCGGTGCTGGGCGGGACCAGCCTTGCCGGCGGCGTCGGCACCATGGTCGGCACCCTGATCGGGGCGTTGATCATCGGTGTGATGAACAATGGCATGAACATGCTGTCCGTGCCTTATTTCTATCAACTGATCGTCAAGGGGCTGGTGATTCTGATCGCCGTCTGGCTGGACGTTCGCGCCAAGCGTCGGGGGTAATCATGCGCAAGGCTTTGACCATCGGCGAGGTTCTCGTCGAGATCGTGGCAACCACCAAGGGTGACGGCTTTCTTCGGGCCCAGCCGCTGATCGGTCCGTTCCCGTCCGGGGCGCCGGCCATTTTTATCGACCAACTGGGCCGGCTGGGCACGCCCTGCGCCATCGTTTCGCGGGTGGGGGACGACGATTTCGGGCGGGTGAATATCGACCGGCTGCGCGCCGATGGCGTCGATGTGTCCGGCATCGAGATCGCGCCCGGCGAATCCACCGGCAGCGCCTTTGTGCGCTATCGCGACGATGGCAGCCGCGCATTCGTCTATAACATCCGCCACAGCGCTTGCGGCAATCTGCGCCCCACCGCCGCGTCCGAGGCGCTGATCGACAGCTGCGATCACCTGCATGTCATGGGCACCGCGCTGTCGGCGCCCGGGCTGGGACAGATGGTCATGGAGGCGGCGCGCCGGATCAAGGCGCGCGGCGGCACGCTGAGCTTTGACCCCAATCTGCGGGCCGAGATCATGGATGCGCCCGGCCTGCGCGAGGCCATCGCCGAGGTCGTCGAAATGACCGACCTGTTCCTGCCCTCGGGCGAGGAGCTGTTTCTGTTCGCGCCCGCGGGTGACGAACAGGCGGCGGTCGACGCGCTGCTGGATCGGGGCATGACCACCATCGTGGTCAAGCGCGGCGCCCAGGGTGCCAGCCTGTTCGAACGCGGCCTGCGTCTGGATGCGGCGCCGATCGCGGTCACCGAAATCGACCCGACCGGGGCCGGCGACTGTTTCGGCGGCGCCTTCCTCAGCTTTTGGCTGGCGGGGGCCGCGCCGCGACAGGCGCTGCGCTATGCCAATGCCGCCGGGGCGCGGGCGGTGACCCAGCTTGGCCCGATGGAGGGCGCATCGACGCGCGAGGAACTGGATGCCCTCATGGGTGACATGGAAAGGATAGCGCAATGACCACGAACAGCCTGCATTCCATCGCCGCGTGGCGCGGCCGTCCCGGCCCGTCGGGGATCCCGTCCATCTGCACCGCCCACCCGATGGTGATCGAGGCGGCGATGCGCGCGACGCTGCCCACCGCGCTGCCGCTGCTGATCGAGGCGACCTGCAATCAGGTCAATCAGGATGGCGGTTATACCGGCATGACCCCCGCCGATTTCCGTCGCTTTGTCGAGGATATCGCCGCGCGGACCGGCTTTCCGCTGGCGCGGCTGATCCTTGGCGGCGACCATCTGGGTCCAAACCCGTGGAAGCATCTGCCCGCCGATCAGGCCATGGCCAAGGCCGAGGTCATGATCCGCGACTATGCCGCCGCCGGGTTCACCAAGCTGCATCTGGATTGTTCGATGGGCTGTCTGGGCGAGCCGGTGGCGCTGGACGATGCCGAAACCTCGGCCCGCGCCGCCCGGCTGGCCGCGATGGCCGAGGCCGCCCGGCCCAAGGACGGCATCCCGCCCGTCTATATCATCGGGACCGAGGTGCCGGTTCCGGGTGGCGCGCTTGAGGAAATCGAGGGGCTTGAGGTCACAGGCCCCGAGGCCGCGCTGACCACATTCGCCGTGCATCGCGACGCCTTTGCGGCCGCCGGTCTGGCCGATGCATTCAGCCGGGTGATCGGGCTTGTGGTCCAGCCCGGCGTCGAATTCGGCAATCACAACGTCGTCGATTTCGATCCCGAAGGCGCGGCCGCGCTTTGCGCCGCGCTGCCGGCGATGCCGGGGTTGGTCTATGAGGCGCATTCGACCGATTACCAGACCCGTGACGCCCTGCACGCGCTGGTTCAGGACGGTTTTGCCATTCTCAAGGTCGGGCCGGGCCTGACCTTTGCGCTGCGCGAGGCGTTCTATGGTCTGGACGCCATCGCCGAGGAACTCTTTCCGGGGCGGCGCGTGCAGACCCTGCGCGCCGCGATGGAGGGGGTGATGCTGGCCGCGCCGAAAAACTGGGACAAGTATTATCACGGCACCGATGCCGAACGCGCCTTGCAGCGGCATTTTTCCTATAGCGACCGCATCCGCTATTACTGGCCCGAGCCGGCGGCGGTTCAGGCGGTGACGGCGCTGTTCGATCTTTTGGGGGATCGCGATCTGCCAGAGACGCTGATCGGTCAATATCTGGGCGGGCTTTACCCGGATGTGCGTGCCGGCCGGCTGCCGCCGCGTGCCCGGGACCTGGCCCTTGCCGCCGTCGACCGCGTGACGCAAGACTATATCGCCGCGTGTGTCGATTAAGAGGGTCGCGCGCTTTCGGATCACGACGACACGGGAATGGGCATGACCAGAAAGACCGAGGCCGCAGATATCCGCACGATGGAGGATTTTGCCACCTATGTCGGATTGTCCCGGCCGACCGTGTCGAAATATTTCAACGATCCCGCCTCGGTCCGCGACAAGACCCGCAAGCGGATCGAGGCGGCGGTCGCCGTCTCTGGCTTTCGCCCCAATCTGTTCGCCGTCAACCTCAAGCGGCGGCGGACCAAGATTCTGGGGGTGATCCTGCCCAATCGGGCCGACCCGTTCTATATGGAACTGACCCGGCGGATCGAGGAAATCGCCGATGACGCCGGCTATTTCGCCGTCGTGCTCAGCTCCGGGGGGCGGCCGGACCGCGAAGCCGAGGCGATCGAGCGGTTTCAGTCGATGAACATCGCCGGCGCCATTGTCGCGCCCCTTGGCCAGCCCGGCGCGCAGGGCAAGCTGGCATCATTGGGCAGCCGCATTCCCTTGATCTATGTCGACAGTCCGGGGGCCGATGACGCCCCCTTTGTCGGCACCGATAACAGCCAGAGCTTTGGCCTGATCGTCGATTACCTGTGCCGTTCGGGCGATGCGCCCTGTTTTCTGGGCATGCCGGATGTGAACCGCAACGCCCATGCCCGCCGCATCGCCTATGAAAGGGCGATGGCCGCCGCCGGTCACGATCCGATGGTGCTGTCGATCCCCGAAGGGTCGAGCTGGGATTTCGAAAAGTTCGGGCATGAGCAGATGTGCCGGGCCATGCAGGCGGGGCTGCCCTCGGGGACGCTGCTTTGCGCCAATGACCGCATCGCCTTTGGCGCGCTTCTGGCGGCGTGGGAGGCGGGGCGCCGCGTCGGTCATGGCGCCGGGTTCGATCTGCGCATCGCGGGCCATGACGATCATCCGCTGGCCCGCTATACCTGTCCGCCGCTGACCACGGTGGCACAGGATTATGCCGAAATCGCGCGACAGGCGACCGCCCGGCTCTTGGCCATGCTGGGCGAACGCGATCCCGAACCCGCGCCCGAGGGCGGCGGCGATCAGCTGCTTTTGAAAGCCAGCATCATGTTGCGATCCTCTGCCTGATGGGCGGCCTGATCGGGCTGTGAAAAGCATTCGCCGCGATCGGCCTGACGCTGGCGTTCGCGAAAGCGGGCCCGGTCGGCATCGCTGTATTCGCCCAGACAGCGGTGGCATGATACCCCATCCTCATATTCCGGGCGGCTGCGGTCCTCGGGGGTGAGAGGGCGGCGGCAGGCATGGCACAGGACATGCGGCCCCTGCCGCAGCCCGTGCCCAAGACTGACACGCTTGTCAAAGACAAAGCATTCCCCCTGCCAAAGGCTGTCCTCTTCGGGCACATCCTCAAGATATTTCAGAATGCCGCCTTGCAGGTGAAAGACATCCGCGACGCCCTCGCCCAACAGAAAGTTGGTCGATTTTTCGCAGCGGATGCCGCCGGTACAGAACATGGCGATGCGCTTGCCCTGAAAACGCTCGGCATTTGCCCGCCACCATGCCGGAAAATCCCGAAAGCTGCGCGTGCCGGGATCGACGGCCCCGGCAAAGGTGCCGATCTGGACCTCGTAATCGTTGCGGGTGTCGATCACCGCGACATCGGGGGCCGAGATCAGCGCGTTCCAGTCGGCCGGCGCGACATAGCGCCCGACGGCGGCGGTCGGGTCCACGTCCGGTTGGCCCATGGTCACGATCTCGCGTTTCAGGCGCACCTTCATGCGGCCAAAGGGCATGGTCTCGGCGGTGCTTTCCTTCCATGCCAGTCCGGCACAGCCGGGCAGCGCGCGGATATGGGCCAGCACCGCGTCGATGCCGTCGCGGGTGCCGGCGATGGTGCCGTTGATCCCTTCGGGCGCCAGCAAAAGCGTGCCGCGCACGCCATGGCCACAGGCGATCCGGGCCAGCGGGCCTTGCAGCGCGCGGGGATCGGGAAAGGGGGTGAAATGGTAAAGCGCGGCGACGATCAGCATGGGCTGGCCATAGCCGCCGCGCAGGCGCGCGTCAAATCATCCGAAGGTGATCCCCAGCGCGATCCCCCCCACCAGATAGATAAAGGCGGTGATCAGAAAGATCCCGACCACGTTCAGCACGACCCCGCCCCGCGCCATCTGACCGATGGTCACGGCCCCGGTGCCAAAGACGATGGCATTGGGCGGCGTGCCCACCGGCAGCATGAAGGCACAGGTCGCCGCAAAGGCCGCCGGGATCAACAGCGCCATCGGATCGGCGCCGATCCCCATGGCCACCCCGCCCAGAATCGGGATGAAGGTCGCGGCGGTGGCGGTGTTCGATGTGACCTCGGTCAGAAACAGGATCAGCGTGGTGACCGCCGCGATCAACAGGATCGGGGGCAGGGCGCCCAGACCCTGCACCTGCTGGCCGAACCATTGATCGAGCCCGCTTGCAGCGACGGCGCCGGCCAGGCTGAGCCCGCCACCGAACAAAAGCAGCACCCCCCAGGGCAGGCCGTCCTCGGCATCCTTCCAGTTCAGCACCATGGTCGTGCGCCCCCGTCCGGGCAGGATGAAAAGCGCGATTCCCGCGGCAATGGCCACGGCGGTGTCGTTCAGATCGCCCAGCAGCCCCAGATCCAGTCCGGTCAGGCTGGTCAAAAGCCCCGGTACCACCCAAAGAAAGGCCGCCGCGCCAAAGACGATCATCACCATGCGCTCCCCCTGGCTGACCGGGCCGAGTTCGGCGATCTGTTCGTCGATCATCCGCCGGCCGCCCGGCACCTCGTTCAGATGAAAACGAAACAGCACATTCGTCATCAGGAACCACGCGATCAGCACAAAGACCAGCGACAGCGGCAATCCGATCATCATCCATTCCAGAAAGCCGATCTTGCGCCCCAGCTCGTCCGAGACATAGCCCGCGACGATGGCATTGGGCGGGCTGCCGAGCAATGTGCCCAGGCCGCCGATGGTCGCCGACCAGGCGATGGCCAGCACAAGGCAGATGCCGAAACGCTTGATGTTTTCATCCTCGACCGCGTCGCTGATCCGGGTGCCGGCGGCCAGTTGTTCGACCGTATCGCCGCCGCCGCTGGTCCGGCTGCGTTCGATCACAAGCGTCAGGATCGACAGGCCGATGGGCAGCATCATCAGCGTGGTCGCGGTATTGGACACCCACATCGACAGAAAACCGGTGGCCAGCATCATGCCCAGCACGATCCGCTTGGGCTGAACGCCGACCCGGCGCAGCGTCAACAGGGCGACCCGCCGGTGCAGGTTCCATTTCTCCATCGCGATGGCGATCAGAAAGCCGCCCAGAAACAGGAACACGATAGAGCTGGCATAGGGGGCCGTCGCCTCGTTGACGGTCCGCTCGGTCAGCATCGGGATCAGCACGATCGGCAAAAGCGAGGTCGCGGAAAGCGGGATCGCCTCGCTCATCCACCAGATCGCCATCAGCGTGCCGATGGCGGCGACGGCGCGGGCATCGGGCGAAAGCCCCTCGGACCCGCCCAGAAGCAGCCAGACCAGCCCCGCCACGATCAGCCCGGCGGCGCGCAGCCCCCAGACCATCCCGGCCGAGCGTTCCGGGCCATCGTCATAATCGTCATATTCGCCCTGTTGGCGTGTCCGGTCCAGGTCGTCGGATGGATGCTCTTGCGTCATGATCGTCCCCTCCCTTTGCGATGGTTAACCAAACCCAGAATACGCGCCGGACGCGAAATGTCGCGCGGTTTCGTCGCCGGGCATGGGTGGGACAGGGGCGCCACAGGGGCGGAATATGCGGGGCTTGCGTGTCATGTGCGGGCATTGACGCCCCTGTGAGGCGGCCCTACCGTCGCTTTCGGAAATGCGCCGATACCGGAGGTCCACAGATGGGCAAGGCTCTGATCGTCATCGACATGCAGCCCGATTTCTGTCCCGGCGGCCGGCTGGCCGTCGCGGGCGGCGATGAAATCGTGGCCCCGATCAATGACCTGATGGCCGATTTCGACGCGGTGGTGCTGACCCAGGACTGGCACCCGCCTGATCATGCCAGCTTTGCCGAGAACCATCCCGGCGCGGCGCCGTTTTCGATGATCGACATGCCTTATGGGCCGCAGGTGCTTTGGCCCGCGCATTGCGTCATCGGCAGCGAGGGCGCGCGCCTGCATCCCGCGCTGGCGGTCGATTGCGCCGATCTGATCCTGCGCAAGGGGTTCCGGCCCCAGATCGACAGTTATTCGGCATTCTTTGAAAACGATCACCGGACCCCGACCGGGCTTGAGGGCTATCTGCGCGCGCGCGACCTGCCGGATCTGACCTTCGTCGGATTGGCGCATGATTTCTGTGTCGCCTGGTCGGCCATCGACGCGGCGAAGCTGGGTTTTCGCGCCACCGTCATCGAGGCGGCCACCCGGGCAATCGATCTGAACGGCTCGCGCGAGGCGGCGCGGGCGAACATGCGCAAGGCAGGAGTTGAACTGGCATGATGATCCCGACCGTCGACATCGCCGCACGGGTCTATAACCACAAATGGAAAATCGACCCGATCGTGCGTTCGCTGATCGACACCGATTTCTATAAGCTGCTGATGTGCCAGTCGGTGTTCCGAAACCGGCCCGATACGCAGGTCGCGTTCAGCCTGATCAACCGCTCGACCCGCATCCGTCTGGCCGATCTGATCGATGAGGGCGAGCTGCGCGAACAGCTGGACCATGTGCGCGGGCTGACGCTGGCGCGGGGCGAAAGCACCTGGATGCGCGGCAATACCTTTTACGGCAAGCGACAGATGTTCCGCCCCGATTTCATGGAGTTTCTGGAAAATCTGCGCCTGCCCGCCTATCATCTGGAAAAGCGTGACGGCCAGTATGAGCTGACATTCGAAGGCCGCTGGCCCGAGGTCATGCTTTGGGAAATTCCGGCGCTTGCGATCATCATGGAACTTCGGTCGCGGGCCGTGCTCAAGGATATGGGGCGGTTCGAATTGCAGGTGCTCTATGCCCGCGCCATGACCCGGCTTTGGGAAAAGATCGAGGAATTGCGCAAGCTTGGCCCCGATCTGCGCATGGCCGATTTCGGCACCCGGCGGCGGCACAGCTTTCTTTGGCAGGATTGGTGCGTGCAGGCCATGGTCGAGGGGCTGGGCGATCAGCGTTTCATCGGCACGTCGAACTGTCTGATCGCCATGCGCCGCGATATCGAGGCCATCGGCACCAATGCCCATGAATTGCCCATGGTCTATGCCGCGTTGGCCGATAATGACGATGAATTGCGTCGCGCCCCGTATGATGTTCTCGCCGATTGGCAGGAAGAGCATGAGGGGATGCTGCGCATCATCCTGCCTGATACATATGGCACAAAAGGCTTTCTGGAACATGCGCCGGACTGGCTGGCCGGTTGGACCGGCATCCGCGTCGACAGCGGCGATCCCGCCGAAGGGGCCGAGATGGCGATCCGCTGGTGGCAGGAGCGGGGCGAGGATCCGCGCGACAAGCTGATCATCTTTTCCGATGGGCTGGATGTGGCCAAGATCGCCGAGCTGTTCCAGCGCTTTCACGGCCGGGTCAAGGTCAGCTTTGGCTGGGGTACGCTTTTGACCAATGATTTCCGGGGGCTGGTCTCGGGCGACGGGCTCGCGCCCTTTTCGCTGGTCTGCAAGGCGGTGGCCGCAAATGGACGGCCAACCGTCAAGCTGTCGGATAACCCGGAAAAGGCGACCGGACCCAAAGCGGAAATCGAACGCTATCGCAGGGTCTTTGATGTCGGCCAGCAACAGCGGCTGGACGTGGTCGTCTGATCCCCGGCATCGCCTGACACCCGGTATCGGGACAAGGGGCGCCGGGTAAGATCAGGCCCCGGTGTGGTGGCGAACCGGGGCCTGAGGAGTTATCGGCGCTTAGCGCGCCTGTTGCAGCTCGCGTTGGTTCTCGGCGTGGCGCTTTGCGAGCTGGCGCCCCCTGCGGCCTTCGCCCAGACGGCGCGCGGGTTCCCAGGCGCGGTCGGTGGCAAGAAGTTCCGGGAACAACGCCAGGATTTCGGCCCGGGCCGCGGGATCAACGGCTTTCAACGCTTCGGGGCCGGTGAACAGGGACTCGGTATGCGCACCTTCCGAACAGACGATTTCGTGCTGGTCGAACAGAAGGTGGAAATATTCCAGATCCTCGTTGCTGCGGTCGATTTCGACCCCGTCGATATCGGTCAGATGCTTGGCGGCGATCAGCACCTCGGCCTCGCCGAACATGCGTTCGGCAATGCGCGAATTGATCAGCACGCGGTGCTGTTGCGAGACGTAAAGATCACGCTTGGGCAGCGCATCGCCAAGCGCGCCGGCGCTGATGCGGACCGGGCGCATGGTGCCGAACGCCTGCAACAGGGCTGCGTCGACCTTTTTCGAACCGATCCAGCGCAGCGGCTGCGGCCCGTGATCGCGGGTGATCACCATGTCGCCCACGCTCAGCTCTTCGACGGGAACGTCGCCGCGCGTCGTCTGGATCAGGGTGCCGTTGCGGAAGCAGACAAAGACCGGCGCGTCCGCAAGGCCATAGCGCGACGAGTTGAGCGCGTCGAAATTGTTCTGCCGCACCCCGGTCAGGGTGATCGACTGGATGGCGCGCGAGGTCAGGGCCTGAACCTCGGCCTGCGAGGCGCCGCTGGGCGGGGGCACCAGCGCCAGATTGCCGCTGGTATCCTGAAGGATGCGCAGCGGCACATTGGTCGCCGTCGTCCCGTCCATATAGGTGACGGTGCCGGTATAAAGGATGCCGGTATCCAGATAGTGGTTCGTGCCGTTGATGGTGGTGTATTCACCGCGCGGCAGGCCGTTCGGCCCGTCAAAGGACACGCTGCCATTGTCGTTGCCGTCGCGCAGCGTGGATTCAAAGATGCTGCGGGCAAGCGGCGCGTCCTGGCTGCCGAAGGTGGTCCCGATCAGCTCGTTGGCACGCTCGGCGCCGGTATAATATTCGTTGCTGTCGAGGTCGCGATGGGTTCCCAGGGAAATCGCGCGGATGGTCGTATAAGTTGGCATTGCAGACCCTAATCATTATTCAGCCCCGAGATCGGGACGACAGATAGAAATCGAAGCGACACGACGAAAGCCTTGCACAATTCGTGCAAATCCCCATCGGGCCGCAGCGCTCAATACACCTTTGGCCGTGTCTGAAGATAGGGGGGAATGCATATTATTTCACCTGTCTGAAAGGACAGGTTTCTGCGCAAGTTTATGGTATTTTCCGATCCCCGGCACCGGGTTGGCGGATATCTTGTGCCACCCGTGCAGGGCGGCCCGCGATGGCGGCCGCCCCGGTCCCCCGGGTCCCCTGGTCAGAGCTGGTCGCGCCAGCGGTTGACCAGCGGATAGCGCCGGTCCAGCCAGAAGGCCTTGGTCGAAATGCGCGGCCCGGGCGCGGCCTGGTAGCGTTTCCATTCGCTGCCATAAAGCAGCTTTTCGACCTTTTTCACCGTCTCGAGATCGAAGCCCTGCGCGACCAGATCCTTGAGCGCCAGATCCTTTTCGACCAGCCCTTCCAGAATGGCGTCCAGCACCTCATAGGGGGGCAGGCTGTCCTGATCCTTCTGGTTGGGGCGCAGCTCGGCCGATGGGGGTTTCGAAATGATCTGCGGCGGGATCACCTCGCCGGCCGGGCCCATCATCCAGTCGCGGTGATTGGCATTGCGCCAGCGGCAGGTCTCGAACACGCGGGTCTTGTACAAATCCTTGATCGGATTATAGCCGCCCGCCATGTCGCCATAGATCGTGGCATATCCGACCGCGACCTCGGATTTGTTCCCGGTGGTCAGCAAAAGCTCCCCGAACTTGTTGGAAATCGCCATCAGCATCAGACCGCGCAGGCGGGACTGGATGTTTTCCTCGGTCGTGTCGGGCTTTGTGCCCTGCATAAGATGCGCCAGGGCCGCCGTCACCGCGTCGCGCGGGCCTTCGATGCCCACCGTGTCCAGCCGCGTACCCAGCCGGCCGGCGCAATCGGCGGCATCGTCAAGGCTGGCCTGCGAGGTATATTCGCTGGGCAGCATCACGCAGCGCACGTTTTCGGGGCCGATCGCATCGCTGGCAATGGTGGCGACCAGCGCGGAATCGATGCCGCCCGAAAGGCCCAGCAGCACCTTTCTGAAGCCCGATTTGCGCATATAGTCGCGCAAGCCTTCGGTCATGGCGCGGTAATCCTGTTCCCATTCGTCGGGCTGTTCGGCCATCACCCCGGGCGTGGCGCGCCAGCCGTGGGGCGTGCGGGTGAAATCGACATGCACCACCGCCTCGTCAAAGGGCGGCAACTGCACGACCTTGGTGGCGCCGCCGGTTTCGCCGGGGTTCAGGACAAAGCTCGCGCCGTCATAAAGCTGATCGTCCTGCCCGCCGACCGAGTTCAGATAGACCACCGGCAGGCCGGTTTCGACGACGCGCGCGACGATATGGCCCATGCGCAGGTCCAGCTTGTGGCGGTGATAGGGGCTGCCATTCGGGACGATCAGGATCTCGGCCCCGCTTTCGGCCAGCGTCTCGGCCACGTCGGGCCACCATGCATCCTCGCAGATCGGGCTGCCGATGCGGATGCCATCGACGCTATAGGGGCCTTGCAACGGTCCCTGATCGAACAGCCGCAGCTCGTCGAACAGCTGTTTGTGCGGCAGGTCGTGTTTCAGCACCCGCGTCACCACCTTGCCGTGTTGCAGGATCCAGAAGGCGTTAAACAGCTTTTTCCCCTCGGCATAGGGGCCGCCGATGCCGATCACCGGGCCGTCGGCGCAATCCCGGGCCAGCTTTTCGATCTCGGCCATGGCGTCCTCGGTAAAGGCGCGTTTCAGCACCAGATCCTGCGTCTGATAGCCGGTGATGAACATTTCCGGCAGCACCAGCATCGCCGATCCGGCCGCGCGCGCCTGTTCCCATGCCGCGCGGGCCTTGGCGGCATTGCCGGGCAGATCGCCCACGGTCGGGTTCAGCTGGGCAAGGGTGATGCGGAAATTCTCGGGCATGGCGCGCTCCTTCGCGGATGTCGTCCAAGTGATAGGCGAGGATGCGGCCAAGGGAAAGTCGGGCTTTGCGCCCGGCATTGGCATGCGGTAAACCCTAGGCAAAACCATTCTGAGGCAGGGGGCAGGACCCATGAAAGCAGCCATTTTCGCCTGTGCGGTCGTTCTGGCCGGCGCGGGCATGGCCGGGGCTCAGGCCGTCGTGACCAAGCAATATGACGACGGGGGTGTCTATGAGGGCACCTTTCGCGGCGGCAAGCAGCACGGGCGCGGCACCTATAAGCTGCCCTCGGGCTATGAATATACCGGCGACTGGGTCGAGGGCGAGATCCTGGGTCAGGGCGTGGCCAAATTCCCCAATGGCTCGGTCTATGAAGGCGCCTTCGCCAAGGGCAAGCCCAGCGGCAAGGGCAAGATCACCTATGCCGATGGCGGCACCTATGAAGGCGACTGGCTCGACGGCCAGATCACCGGACAGGGCGTGGCCCATTATGCCAATGGCTCGGTCTATGAAGGCGGCTTTCTGAACGCGCTGCATGACGGCAAGGGCCTGCTGACGCAGCCGAACGGTTATCGCTATGAAGGTGGCTGGGCGCAGGGCGTCAAAGAGGGGGCGGGCAAGATCACCTATCCCGATGGCGCCAGCTATGACGGTCAGATGAAGGCCAACCAGCGCGCCGGTCAGGGCAAGCTGACCATGCCCGACGGGCTGACCTATGATGGCGGCTGGTCCGCCGGCCAGATGTCGGGCGAGGGGCGGTTGGTCCAGCCCTCGGGCGACGCCTATCAGGGGCGTTTCGCCAATGGCCGGCGCGAAGGCCGCGGCATCGCCACCTATGCCAATGGCGACCGTTACGAAGGCGATTTCCGCGCCGACAAGCGTTGGGGCGTCGGCACCTTCACCGGCACCGATGGCTATGTCTATGCCGGCGACTGGGTCGAGGGCCGCATGGAGGGTCTGGGCCGCATCACCTATCCAGACGGCTCGGTCTATGAGGGCGCATTGAAAAACGACCTGCCCGACGGGCGCGGGCTGATCACCTATCCCGACAAGGCCAGCTATGACGGCGAATGGGTCGCCGGCGCGATCGAGGGGCAGGGCGTCGCGAAATACGCCAATGGCCTGACCTATGAGGGCGGCTTCAAGCGCGGCCGGAACGAAGGCCAGGGTCGGATGACCTATCCCGACGGCTATGTCTATAACGGCGCCTGGCGCGACGGTCAGCGCCATGGCGAGGGACAGGCCACCTATACCGACGGCACCACCTATGACGGCTCATTCGTGGACGGGCTGCGCCACGGCAAGGGCCGGCTGATCGCGCCCGACGGGTTCCGCTATGAAGGCGGCTGGAAAAACGGCGAGATCGACGGCGAGGGCGTGGCCACCTATGCCAATGGCGATGTCTATACCGGCCATTTCGTGATGGGCAAACGCCAGGGCGACGGCGTCATGCGCTATGCGACGGGCCAAGTGGCGGCGGGCGAATGGCAGGACAACCGGCTTGCGGTGCCGGCGCCGGATAGTGCGGTGGTCGAGGGCGAAGGCGCCGAGGTTGCGGTGCCGGCGGAGCCGAGCGAGGTGCCGTAGGGGGCTTGGCTGTCTGCTTTGCGGGACGGAGCGGTCATTTGCTGCGACTGTCCCAATGGCGGCTTTTGGACGGCAGGGCAAAAACGCTAGCTTTCGACGGCGGTCAGAAACGTGTGGGCTTTGGCAACATCCCACCGCACGGTAACTTTACATTCAGTTAATCCGACATTCTCCAAGTGGCCTGCCGCTTGACTTCAAGATCGCCTGATTTTGCTCGCTGGGCAAGCGTTTTTCGCCCCGAGCGGTGTCTGTCGT
>NZ_JBHRXJ010000007.1:0-186931 GCF_042648425.1 Paracoccus mangrovi
CCGACACCCTCGCTCGTATCCCCGACTACAAGATAACCAAGGTCGACGACCTGCTGCCCTGGCGTTGGAACGGATAGCGGCCAGACCGGACGGTTACAAAGCTTCTGGAGCTGGGCCGAGAGTAACGCAAAGCGCCAGGCCAATGCAAGCAAAGTTGCCGAGGCAGTGCTGGACTGCGACCCCGAAGATCGGGCGCTGTTCCTCGAAACGATCCTCGTCAAGATCCGCCCCGGCTGGCCCAAGTCCTACAATATCGACCTGATGCACGAGGCGACGGAATGGGCGCGGTGCTCGACCCGTCGCGAGTGCAAGGCGTATCTCTGGGCCTGCTGGCAGAACCTTGCCGCATCAGCCTTGACGATGACGACATGGGCGTTTCGCAGATGGCGATGGCAGCGGCGCTTGAGGCCGAGGCGCATTGCTCCTTGGCCCTGCTGTCGCAACAGATCGAGGTGACGCTGGACCGCTGGACGCAACGCATCTCCCTGCCCATTGGCCCACTCTATGCGGCTGGCCTGACCGCGAACCCGATCACGGTTGAGGCGCTGGCCGATGACGGCACGGCGTCCGAGGTGACGGGCTTCTACACGTTGCCGGGGCGCTATGGCGCAGGGGATCTGCGCGCCCGGCTCCATTTATTGGGAGAGGGCTTCTGGTGACGACTTGATTTGGTCAAGAGGCAATGAGGTTTTTCCCAACATCTCACCCGCGACCTCTCTCAGGTCTCGTCCATTATTATAGATCATGAGGCTGGTGCCTTTTTGGGCGTCGGGGTTGACAATAAACGATATCGATGCGCTATGAGGTTGTCCGAAGCAATCCGTGTAACTAAAGTCGACGGATATAGGTGTTGGAATTGATGATAATTCTCGCACTTGAGCAAACTCAAACTCTATTAGACGTCCTGCCCCTATGTCTCTATTTGGAGTTTCGGTGCCTAGTATCAAACATTTAATGTTGGATGCAGGCGTTTGTCCGGTGTTTGCCATGACCACTTTCACATAGACACAATCTGACCGACCCTTAATTTCGCGTCCAGTCACGCTCCCGCTGTCTGCAACAAGGTAGGCTCGAAGCTGCCTCTTAGCAGAATCTTGGGAAAGCGCGAGGCTTTCAGTTGCGGCCTTCGCTGAGCGGTGAGCAGACATGCCCGCCCAAAGTACGCAAATTGTAGTAATTAGCGTTAAGCCTGCCAGCGCTAAATTTGCGATGGTTCCAAGTGCAGTCCAATTCGTCTCAGGACCTGTCGAGACAATATAGTATATTGGCTCCACAAGAGAGTTATATAGTCCGTCTCCAGATAGATTATAGCTCATAGATTTTAACGCTTGACCGCATGGTGGTCTGACATCGCAGCGATGCGTTCTTGAAACGTCGCTGGACTAGATTTTCCGTCGATTACATCGATTATGTCCTGTCTGATCTCCGCAATCCTATTTTCGACAGCCTTCCGCAATTCTTCCTTTGCTTTAGGGTTGTTAAGTAACTCTTTCTGGAAAATTAGCTCGCGGTGCAGCCACGCCAAGTACTCCTCAGCTGTTGGGTCCGGGAACCAGTCATAAAGTGCTGCGACAATCTCTGCGTTCATGCTTCGACCGTTGGCTTCCGCCGCATATTTGATCCGATCTCGCATTCCGTCAGGAAGGCGCACGATGAACTGGTCCTGCTTCCGGCTCGGAGCGTCTGTCATCTCTCACCTCCATCATCGCCATGTGCGATAATTTTCCATAGACGACAATCATCGCCATATGCGATATATCACCATGTGATATGATGGAGTCAGGCTGATGGAGAAGGTGCAGGTAGCGATCCGCTTCCCTGCCGAAGTTAAGGAATGGCTAGCGGAACAAGCTCGCCTCAACGGATCGAGCCAGAATAGCGAAGTGATCCGCGACGTCCGTGAACGGATGGAGCGGGCCGACGCCACGACCCAAACCGATATCGACCGGCGCCGGCACCAATGCACGAATGAACATACTTACGCTTTCAACGATTTATGCCTCGATACCAGAGATCTGATGACTGTCGGCATATCAAGGTGGCCGACAATCTGGCCCTGGTCAGCGACCAGAAAGCGCTTTTCCAGATCACCTTGCGACGATGCGATCACCTGCTCCAATGTGGCGTCGTGCGGGATCACTTCGCCCGTAAGATCCGGCAAGACCTCGTGTGCCATCACCGAGCCAGCTTTGATCACGCGGGCAAGATTGACGTCGGAGACGAAGTTTTCAATGTAGGGATCGCTGGGCGACAAGAGGATCTCCTGTGGTTCGCCTTGCTGCATGATCACCCCATCCTTCAGGATGACGAGATGATCGGCGAGCTTGAGCGCCTCATCAAGGTCATGCGTGATGAACACGATCGTCTTATGCAGTTCATTCTGAAGCTCGATCAGCAGATTCTGCATATCCGTCCGAATGAGCGGATCCAGCGCCGAAAACGCCTCATCCAACAGCATGATGCTGGTATTCGATGCCAACGCCCGGGCAATGCCAACCCGCTGCTGCATGCCGCCCGACAGTTGATGCGGGTAATGGGCCGCGTAACCGTCCAGACCCACGCGCTTGAGCCATGGCATGGCCTCGGCTTCCCAGATCGAGCGCGGCTTGCCCTGTGTCTTGAGGGGAAGCCCCACATTGTCCAGAACGGTGCGATGCGGCAAAAGGCCGAACTTTTGAAAGACCATGGACAGCGTTTTGCGGCGCAATTCTCGCAATTCGGCCCCATCGAACGCGACGATATTCCGGCCGTCGATCAACACCTCTTCGGCGGTGGGTTCGATCAGCCGGTTCAGATGGCGGATCAACGTAGACTTGCCCGAGCCCGACAAGCCCATGATGACCGTGATCTCACCTTCGCGCATGTCAATATTGATGTCATTGAGCCCGAGAACGTGCCCCGCTTTTTTCAGAAGCTGGGTTTTATCCATCCCGGCGCGGACCTGAGCCAATGCCTGTTCGGGCGCGCCGCCAAAGATTTTATAGAGGTTTCGGATCGAGACCTTGATCTTCCTGGTCATGGCTCTGTTCCTCAATGGCCCGATTGACTGGATGAGATGCGGTTCAGGGCGGCCTTGGTGACCCGATCCAGCAAGATCGCCAGCAAGACGATCCCCAACCCGGCAACAAGTCCGGTTCCAAGTTCAAGATTGCGAATACCGCGCAGCACCAGAACACCCAGGCCCGGCGCTGAAACGAGCGATGCGATCACGACCATCGCAAGGCTCATCATGATCGTCTGGTTCACGCCCGCCATGATATTGGGCAAAGCCAGCGGGATCTGAACATTCAGCAGCTTTTGCCGCGAGGTCAGGCCAAAGGCGTCGGCGGCCTCAATCACGTCGCGATCCACGAGACGTATTCCAAGATCGGTCATGCGGATGACCGGGACAATCGCGTAAAGAATGATCGCGATCCCGTAAAGTTTGGGCTCGGTGACCGAAAAGAGAAAGATCAGCGGGATCAGATACACGAATGTCGGAAGTGTCTGAAGCATGTCCAGAACCGGCGTCATGAACCGCTGCAATCGCGCATTGCGGGCCATCGCGATACCGATCGGGACGCCGAACAACCCGCAGATAAAGGCACAGACAAAGATAATCGCCAATGTCTGCATGGCTTCGGTGTAATGGTCGACGAAGGCCAAGGTGCAGATGATCACCCCGACCATCACGACGACCGACCATGACCGGGACACGACCCAAGCGATCAGCATCAAGGCAGGGATCATGATCCACCACGGCGTGGAGGTCATGAGCCACAGCATTTCGCGCAACATCCAGCTTAGTGGCTGCGTCAAAGGGTCAACAACGACGCGCAGCACATCACGGATATCAAGAAAGCCGCGCTCAAGCCCGATGGTCAGATCGCGCGTGCGTGGCACCGCGGGACAGGCGTCGGCCAGGGCGTTCAGCGATGGAAACGGAATATCTCAAACCGATTTCTCCTGCCCGGCGGCACCAGGACTGCCGCCCTTTGCCCGGGCCAGAAGATCCGCCATGGAGGTCGTGCCCGAACCACCGCTGCCATTGCACCAGCCGCGCAGGCCAAGCCCGTCGATCAGACCGTCATAGGTTGCCATTCGCCCTCTCCCTTTGCCTATTCCTGCCCGCTGCCAGGCCTCAGTTCGCGATCAGCGCCGACAGCTTTTGCCGGGCATCGTCACTGAGCCAGCTGGACCACGTTTCAGGTTGTTCGGTCAGGAAATGGGCCGCGGCTTCCTCGGCCGAGGCGCCGTTCTTTTCCTTCCAGGCCAGGAGTTCGCTCATCGCATCGGTCGGAAACGACATTTGCCGCAGAAACTCGGTCTCGGACGGGTGGGATTTGGTGAACTCGGCCGTCACCGAGGTCAGCACCGGCGCCACGGGAAATTCCGATGGCCGGGGATCGTCGGCATTGGGCACTTGAAGGGCCGCAAAGGCCGCTTCGTCATATTTCCCCAAACTCACGCGGGTCATCGGGTATTTCCCCATGACCACGGTCGGCGTCCAGTAATATCCGAACCATGGCTGAGCGTTTTCAATCGCCGAGCCGATCGACGAGGCAAGCGTTTCGCCAGAGCCGTGGCTGAAGATCTTGAGCCCGTGGCCTTCGAAATCCATCGCCCGGACAAGGTTGTCCAGAACGACCCGGCAGCCCCAACCATCGGGGCAGGTATTGAATACACCGCCGACCAGCTCGGGGTGCTTTAGGACGCCATCGATGCTTGCCAGTTCCGGGTTTTTCTCGACCAATGCGGTCGGGATCCACAGCCCTTCGACACCCCCGGGGTCCAGCACACTGGCCAGCCGCACCATGCGGCCGCTTTCCTCCAGCTTGCGATAGGGATCACCGGCCGAGTTGAGCCACAGATCGGTGACAATCTCCGGGCGCCCGTTTTCTGTGACCGAGGTGATGGCGGCAATCGTATCCGAGGCAACCAGCGTCACCTTGCAGCCATAGCCCTGTTCCAGCAGAAATTTGGCGACCTCGGTGATCACCTCGGCCGAGGTCCAGCCCATCTGCGCGATCGAGATCTCGCCACAGGCACTGTCTTGTGCCCGCGCCTCGGTCATCGTGATGGGGGCCAGAAATAGCGCGACAGCCGTCGCAAGCAGATAGGTTTTCATGTTGTTTTGCATGTCACAGCCCTGGGCCTGCCTGGCCGCTCAGGGCGTTGCGGGAGGGGCTATCCCCGAATGGCCACCACGGTCCTGCCAGTCAGCTCGCCGCGCAGGATCTGCGGGCCGAGTGCCGTGACCTCGGCGAGGGTCACGTCCCGCGCGCTTTTCTCCAGCAGATCGCGCGGAAGAAGGTCGGCAAGACGCGCCCAGGCGGCCTCGCGCGAGGGGATGGGCTGCATGACGGAATCGATGCCCAGAAGGTTCACCCCGCGCAGCAAGAACGGAATGACAGTCGCAGGCAGCGCCGCGCCCCCCGCAAGGCCGACCGCCGCGACCGAGGCGCCGTATTTCATTTGCCCCAGGATCCGTGCCAGCATCGCTCCGCCCACGGCATCGATGCAGCCCGCCCAGCTTTCCGTTTCCAGCGGGCGCTTGCTCACCTCTGCCAGATCGGCGCGATCAACGATGCTGGTTGCACCCAGATCGCGCAGATAATCCGCATTTTCGGGGCGCCCGGTCACGGCGGCGACCTTGTAGCCAAGGGCATGCAAAAGAGCCACCGCGACAGATCCGACCCCGCCCGAGGCCCCCGTCACCAGGACCTCGCCCTTGCTCGGCGCAAGCCCATGGCGTTCAAGCGCGTCGATGGCAAGCATGGCCGTCAGACCCGCCGTGCCGATTGCCATGGCCTGACGCGTCGTCAGCTTGTCGGGCAGGGGCACAAGCCAGTCGCCGCTGATCCGCGTGCGGGTTGCATAGCCGCCCCACCGCGATTCCCCGACCCGCCAGCCGGTCAGGATCACCTTGTCGCCCGGCTTGAACCGCGGATGCTGGGAACTGGCAACGGTGCCGGCGAAATCGATGCCGGGCACATGCGGATAGCTGCGCACGAGGCCGCCCTGGCCGGTCAGGCACAGCCCGTCTTTGTAATTAATGGTGGAATAGTCGATATCAACGGTGACATCGCCTTCGGGAAGCTGGCTTTCATCAATCGTCTCAATGGCTTGAGAGATGGTGTTTTCGTCCTTGCGAACGACCAGAGCGGAAATGGTCATGATTGGCTCCTTTGGGGTTTTGGGGACGTAAAGCGGGCCTCACGCCAGGCGATGGCGGGCTTGACGCCCTCTTCGGCAAGGATGCGGCGGAAGGTTACGGATTCCTCGTCCCGGGACATCTCGATTTCCAGATCGAGTTCCAGCGCCTGCCTGAGCGCGCCTTCCATCCCCATGGCGTAATAGCTGCGATTGATCGCCTGTTTGGTCAGGCGCACCGCGCTTGCATCCAAAAGCGTGACATTGCGGGCCATGGCCCTGACTTCGTCATCAAGCTTGGCGCGCGGGACGACCGCATTGACCAGCCCCCATGAAAGCGCGCGCTGCGCGTCGATCCGGTCATTGCCACAGAGCAGCATTTCCTTGGCCTGTTTCGGCCCCGTCAGCCACGGCAAGAGCAGCGCGACAATGCCCGAACCAAACTTGGGCTCTGGTTCCCCAAACCGCGCATCATCGGCCGCGACGCTGACATCGCAGGCCATGGCCAGCTCGAAACCGCCGCCAAGCGCATAGCCCTGAATTGCCGAAATCGTGGGTTTCGGGGACTGCCAAAAGCGCATGATGATGTCGTAATCGGCCTGCAATACCGCGCGCATGGCGGGCCGCGTGGGATTGGGGTTCATCTCGCCCAGATCGAACCCGGCCGAAAAGGATTTGCCTTCGGCGCGCAGCACGATGGCGCGGACCCCGGGATCGCCCTCGGCCTGATCCAGCGCCAGATGAAGCGCGCCGACCATCTCTGCCGTGATCGAGTTCAGCTTGTCCGGCCGGTTCAGCGTGATCTCCGCGATAGAGCCGTTGACGACGTACAGGACATGATCAGTGGACATATTTGACCTCTTGGGACTGAGCGGGAAGGATGAGGCTGTCCACGGCGATCACGCCATTTTCGCTGACCAGAACCGGATTGATATCGAGTTCGGCGATGACCTCGCCCAGATCGCGGGCAAGCGCGCCCAGATTGACATAGGCGTCGATCAGCGCGGTGATGTCGCAGGGCGGCGCGCCGCGCACACCCTTGAGCACATCGCCCATCTTGAGACTGGCGATGCGGCGCGCCGCAACCTCGCGGTCAACCGGCGCCATTGCAAGCTGGCTATCCTTGAGGATCTCGATCCAGGCGCCACCAAAGGCGATCATCACAAAGCTGCCGAATTGCGCATCCCGGACAAGACCAAAGGCCATTTCCGCCTGACCGCGCGCCATTGCCGAAAGCAGAACCCGCGGACCAAGGCGGCGTGCCAGATCGTCATAGGCGCGGCCTGCGGCCTCGCCATCCGCAATCCCAAGCACAACGCCGCCGACATCGCTTTTGTGCAAGATACCCGGCATCGCCGTCTTGGCGACCAAGGGAAAGCCAATCTCGGCGGCAGCCGCAATCGCCTCGGCACGTGTGTTGACGATGCGGTGGGCCGGGACGGGAATGCCATAATCGGAAAGCAGGGCATATCCTTCGTCTTCGCTCAGCGCGGCGCTCCGGCTGGCAAGAAGCGCGCGCCAATGGCCGGCGCGTGGGTTTTCCCGGTGGTCATCCTCGGTGACCGGGGCGCGGGCGGCAAAGTCGCGGTAATCCATCGCATGGCGCAGTGCGCGCAAAGCGGTCGTGGTGCCGTCCAGCACCGCAACCCCCTCGCGCGACAGGCGAAGCGCGTGCTTGCGGTGGCTCCACGCGCTGTAATTCGTCATTATGACCAAAGGCTTGTCGCTGGTTCTGGCAACGGATTGGCAGATGTCGATATAGGCGGCATGCAAATCCAGCTCTTCTGCCAGATCGGCCACGAACATCCCGATCCCCGTATCCGGGTCCGCCATCAGCGCCGTCAGGCATTTCTCAAAGATCGCCTCGAAATCCTTGCCCGTTCCCCAAGCGTCGACCGGATTGACCGGGCTAAGGCCAAGGTCGAGATTGTCGACCAGAACCTGCGTCGTGGCCGGGCCGATCTGTGCAAAGGGCACATTCATATCCGAGGCGACATCAACGATCAGCTCACGCTCACCGCCGGAATCGAGAATGGCGGCCAATCCCCCGGGGCGAAGCGGTTTGCGGATCGTGCTGAGCAGAATGGCGGTCTGCGCCAGCTCATTCAGATCGCGCACGCTGATGACCCCATAGCGCCTGAAAAGCGCCTCATAAACCTCGGCGTTTCCGGCGATCGCGCCCGTATGGCTTAGCGCGAACTGCGCGCCCGCCTCGGTACGGCCAAGCTTGAGAACGATGACGGGAATATTGCGGCGATTGGTCTTTTCCAGTGCGGTAACAAAGCCTTGCGGGTCGCGGATCGCCTCAAGCACCAAAGCGACGCATTTGGTTTCAGGCTGATCCAGCGCATAGTCCATAAAGTCCGCGGCGGTCGTCACCAGCTCTTGCCCGGCAGAGACGGCAAGGTTGAACTTCAGCCGTTCGTCATTGAACAAAAGCGCCTGCAACAACGACCCCGATTGCGCGATACAGGTCAGCCCGCCCGCCGTCAGCGGCTCGGCGTGAAAGGCCGAAAAGGCCCGAACCGGATGGGCAAGGTTGAAAAAACCCATGCCATTCGCACCACATAACGGCACCCCGGCATCGCGGGCCTTGCGTGCGATCCGCTCGCGCAGGGGGAAGTCGCTTTCGCTCTCTCCCTCAAGCTCGGCGCTGGCAAAGATAACCAAAGCGCGCGTGCCTGCCGCGATTGCCTCGTCCACCACCGCTTCCAGCACACGGTTCGGAACCGAGAGGATTGCAAGATCCACCGCCTCTGGCAGTTGCTTGAACCCGGCATAGCAGGGAAAGCCGTAAAGCGTCGCATAGCCGGGGTTCACCGGATAGACCGAGCCCGCATAGCCGCTGGTTATGATGTTGCGCATCATGTCATTGCCGACGGTATTGCGTTTGCGCGAGGCGCCGACCAGGGCTATGGACCGCGGCGCCAACAGAGGCGTCAGCCGATGATGATCTGTGTCTTGAAAAGATAAGACTTTGGCATGAGCAGGCACTTCGATCCATCTCCCTTTCTCGGCTCTTGGCTTAATGATTGCTGATGAAAGGGGTTTTCGTTAAGCCCGATTAAAAGCATGCTATCATTCGCTGAGGTTATGATTATGGCCGCTTTGCCGCCCTTCGCCGACCTGCTCGCTTTCGATGCTGCAGCGCGTCATGGATCCTTCACACGCGCGGCGCGCGAGCTGAATGTGACCCAGCCTGCAATCAGTCGCCGCATCGCAGCATTAGAGGCGGATCTGCGTCTGAAACTGTTCGATCGGGCGACGAAACCCACGAGATTGACGCCCGAGGGACGCCAGCTGATGGAGACGCTGCGTCTGAGCCTTTCGCAGATCGAAGCGACCATTCTTGAGCTGCGGCGGCAAAGTGATTCGGGGCGAATCTCAATCTCGGCCGCGCCCGGCTTTCTGTCCTTCTGGCTGGTGCCCCGCCTGACCGCCCTGCGCAGCGCATTTCCGGATTTCGAATTCAGCCTGATGACCGGCGATCAAGGCAGCGGCGAGATCCTGTCCGATATCGATATTCGGTTTGGGGACGGAAACTGGCCGGGACGGCAATCGCACATCATTCTGAGCGAGACGGTCTTTGCCGTATGCAGCCCGCTTTTCCTTGCGTCGCGAACCGCGCCGCTCGAGATTGCGACCATTCTGGAGGGCCCGCTCCTCGATCTCTCGGACCCGCTCAGTCGCTGGTATCGCTGGTCGACATGGCTCGCCGCTCTCAAGCAAGCCCCGGCCGGAAAGCTCAATACGCTTGAATTCGACAGCTACAGCACATTGGTCAGCGCGGCGCTTGCGGGGCATGGCATCGCGCTATGCTGGTCGGGGCTTCTCGACCAATATCTCGAGACCGGCTCTCTCTTGCGCATATCCGAGCACGCCGCGAAATCTCATCGCGGCTATTACGTCACGACCCCGATGAGCACGGCGCGAAACGCAAAGCTCGCACGAGTTACCTCCTGGCTGATCAAGGAAAGCGTGACTCGCGACGCCTCCTCGGGAGCAAAGCAGCAGTTCTGAGCCTTGCCTCTGGCGAGCAACTGTATCTCTCACCGCATCAGTTCTGCCTTGATTTGAGGATCGCGTTTGTGATCGTCATGAAGCGTCTGGCGATGGCCACGATCACTACTTTATGGGCCTCCCCTTCTTTCGAAGACGCTGACGCGGATAGCACCCGCGTCACAGGCAATATGCCTCTAAGATCAGCGCCAATAGTGAAGCCCTGCTTCATAAACTCTAAAGTAAAGATGATTTATTGATCGCCGGCGCATCGGCATCTTCACCTTCGCAACCGACGCAGGAGGAGATGGGGAAGATGTCCGATGCCGCAACTGCGCCGCTGTCCAATGTTTCGCTGGACCGGCGCGCATGGAACATCCGGCGCAAGGCGCTGTTGATGGGCGAGGTTCAGGGGCAAGGCTATATCGGCCAGGCGCTTGGCGTGGCCGATGTGCTGGCCGTGTCCTATTTCCACGCGCTGAACCACCGCCCCCATGATCCCGAATGGGAAGGCCGCGACCGGTTCCTGCTGTCGATCGGCCATTACGCCATCGCGCTTTATGCCGCGCTGATGGAGGCCGGGATCCTGCCCGAGGAGGAACTGGAAACTTATGGCATGGATGACAGCCGCATGCCCATGTCGGGCATGGCCGCCTATACGCCGGGGATGGAGATCACCGGCGGCAGCCTTGGCCATGGGCTGGGGATCGGCGTCGGCATGGCCTTGGGGCTGCGGCAGAAGGGGTCGAAATCCTTTGTCTACAACCTGATGTCGGATGGCGAATTGGGCGAGGGCTCGACCTGGGAGGCGGCGATGAGTGCCGCGCATCACGATCTGGGCAATCTGATCTGCATCGTCGATTTCAACGATCAGCAAGCCGACGGGCCATCGACCAAGATGCTGTGCTCGGAGCCGCTGACGGAAAAATGGCAGGCATTCGGCTGGCATGCGCAGCGCGTCGACGGCAATGACATTCCGGCGCTGGTCGCGGCCTTTGACGCCGCCCGCGCGCTGCCCGATGCCAAGCCGCGCGTGATCATCTGCGACACCCGCATGTGCAAGGGCGTGCCCTTTCTGGAAAACCGCGAAATCACCCATTTCGTCCGTGTCGAGCCCGATGAATGGGCGCGCGCGCTGGACGTTCTGGAACAGGGAAAACCGCAATGACCGCCGATTCCATCGCCCGCAAATATCAGGCCCGCCGGGTCATCCCGAAATCGGAACGCGTCGCCACCTCGGCGATGATCGCCTCGCTGGCGGCCGAAGGCTATGACACGGTCGATGCGCCCTTTGGCCATGCGCTGACCCGGCTGGCCAAGGATCGGCCCGAGATCGTCGGCCTGACCGCCGATCTGTCGAAATATACCGACCTGCATGTGTTTGCGAAGGCCTTCCCGGATCGGTTCTTCCAGATGGGCATGGCCGAACAGGTGATGATTTCCGCCGCCGCCGGCATGGCGCGCGAGGGCTTCATTCCCTTTGCCACGACCTATGCCGTCTTTGCCTCGCGCCGGGCCTATGACTTCATCTGCATGGCGATCGCCGAGGAAAACCTGCCGGTCAAGATCGTCTGCGCCCTGCCGGGCCTGACCACCGGCTATGGCCCCAGCCATCAGGCCTTCGAGGATCTGGCGATCTTTCGCGGCCTGCCCAACCTGACCATCATTGACCCCTGCGACGCGGTCGATATCGAACAGATGGTGCCGGTGATCGCGGATCACCCCGGCCCGGTCTATTCGCGCCTGCTGCGCGGCAAGGTGCCAAGCGTCATCACCCGCTACAAGCCCGACTACCAGTTCCAGATTGGCAAGGCGGCGCTGTTGCGCGACGGGCGCGACGTGCTGGTCGTCTCGACCGGGCTGATGACCATGCGGGCGCTGGATGCCGCCGAAAAGCTGGCGCGCGACGGCGTCGATGTGGCGGTGCTGCATTGCCCGACCGTCAAGCCCCTGGACCGCGAGGCGATCCTGGCGCAGGCGCGCAAGGGGGGCCGGCTGGTCGTGACGGCGGAAAACCACACCGTCATCGGCGGGTTGGGCGAGGCCGTGGCGGGCATCCTGATGCGCGAGGGCGTGCATCCGGCCTTCCGCATGATCGGCCTGCCCGATCAGTTCCTTGAGGCCGGAGCCTTGCCGACGCTGCATGACATGTACGGCATTTCCGTGGACGGCGTGGCGCAACAGATCAAGGGCTGGCTCTGACGCCAGCGAGGGAGGAAACGATGGGACTTCTGAACGGGCGCTTTGCCGCCATCACCGGCGCCGCCGGGCCGCGCGGTCTGGGCCGGGCCATGGCGCAGATCTTTGCCGAACATGGCGCGACGGTCGCCATTCTGGATCTGAATGCGGCCGAGGCGCAGGCGGTGGCCGCCGAACTAGGGCCGGATCATGTGGGCCTTGCCTGCGACGTCACCGACAAGGCGGCTTGCGATGCCGCCATCGGCGATCTGATCGCGCGGTGGGGCCGGATCGACATTCTGGTCAATAATGCGGGCATCACCCAGCCCCTGAAACTGATGGAGATCGCGGCGGCGAATTATGACGCCGTGCTGGACGTGAACCTGCGCGGCACGCTTTACGCCAGTCAGGCGGCGATCCCGCAGATGCGGGCGCAGGGCGCGGGCAGCATCGTCAATATCTCGTCCGTGTCGGCACAGCGTGGCGGCGGCATTTTTGGCGGGCCGCATTATTCGGCGGCCAAGGCGGGCATTCTGGGCCTGACCAAGGCGATGGCGCGGGAACTGGCGCCCGACGGCATCCGCGTCAACGCGATCTGTCCGGGCTTTATCGGCACCGATATCACCGCCGGAAAGCTGACGCCCGCGATGAAGGAACAGATCCTGGCCGGCATTCCCATGGGTCGCGCGGGCACGCCGGGCGACGTGGCCGGATGCGCGCTGTTTCTGGCATCCGATCTGTCGGCCTATGTCACCGGCTCCGAGGTCGATGTGAACGGCGGTTCGCTTATTCACTAAGCTTGGGACGGGCCTGGATGGTCAGGCCCAGATCCTTCATCAGGGCGGCGGTCTTTTCCTCGAAAACCGCCGCCTCGGCCTTGATCCAGTCAAAGAACAGCCGCACCACCCGGCGATTGGTGTGGCGCGGCGGACAGACCAGCCAATAGGCCGGAAAGCGCACCGCCCCAAGGTTTGGGTCCAGCGGCACCAGCCGCCCCGTCATCAGGTCGTCATAGGCCAGCGTGATCGAATCCATCGTCAGCCCCAGCCCGTCGCGCGCCAGTTGCAGCGACATCTGCGACCGGTCCAGCAAGGTCCGCGTGGCATCGGCGGGCCGGCTGATATCGCGTTCGGCGATCCATTGATCCCAACGAACCACGCCCTTCACATTGTCGATCAGCCGCGCATGCGACACCTGTTGCAGCGGATCGGGCGTCAGCCCGCGCAGCCAGTCGCGATAACCGGGGCTGCAGAGCGGCAGGACGTGATCATCGATGATCGCCTCGACATAGAGCCCGGCCCAATCACCGGTGCCATAGCGCAGGTCGAAATCCACCGCCTCGGTCTGGAAATCCGACAGGTCGGGCGTGGCGTCGATGCGCATGTCCCAGCCGTCATGCCGGCCAAGGAAATCCGTCAGCCGTGGCGCCAGCCAGATCGAGCCGAAGCTGGGGCTGACCCGCAGGATCAGCTGGCGCTGCTCGCGCTGGCGCAGGATCGTGGCGCGGGCATCGCGCAGGGTGTGGAAGGCCTGGGTGGCGGCGCGGTACAGCCGTTCGCCCTCCATCGTCAGGATCAGGCGGCGGCCCTCGCGGCGGAACAGTTTCACCCCGAATTGCTGTTCGATGGCGCGGACCTGCTGGCTGACCGCCGACGGCGAGACGCCCAGTTCCGCCGCCGCCTTGGCCACCTGACCCAGCCGCGCCACGGCCTCGAAATAGGCCATCGAGTTCAGGTTGATATCGTTCAGCATCGGGCCGCACCTGAAACATTAGCTCAACTTCATTGACTGTTAAGCGATGTTTCTGTTTTTTCAAGCCTCGCGGTGCAAAGCTATGCCCCAAGGATCGCCCCAGAGGAGGCGAGCGGTCCGATCGCAGAGGAGGAAAGACATGAAACACCTGTTCACGGGTGCCCTGACCGCATTGGCCCTGCTGGCCGGCAGCGCCTCGGCCGAGGTGCTGAAAATGGCGCATAACGCCGCCCCCGGAAACCCCAAGGACCTGGCATCCAAGCGTTTCGCCGAACTGGTCGCGGAAAAGACCGAAGGCCGCATCACCGTCGATGTGGGCGGTTCGGCCCAATATGGCGACGATGTCGAGGCGATCACCCAGATGCGGCTTGGCACGCTGGCGCTGGCGGCGAATTCGCAGGGCTCGACCTCGGGCGCGGTCGAGGAATTCGCGCTGATCGGGCTGCCTTTCCTGTTCGATGACCTGACCCAGGCCTGGACGGTGCTGGATGGCGAGGTCGGCGCGAAACTGGACGAGGCGGCGCAGAAACAGGGGCTGAAGGTGCTGGCCTTCTGGGATAACGGCATTCGCCAGATCTCGAACAACACCCGCCCCATCGCCGCGCCTGCCGATCTGGCCGGTCTCAAGATCCGCACCCCGCCCGACCCGATGACGCTGGAGATTTTCACCGCGCTGGGCGCCAATCCGACGCCGATGGCCTTTTCCGAACTTTACGTCGCGCTGCAACAGGGCGTGGTCGACGGGCAGGAAAACCCGCTGATGAATATCGACAGCTCGAAGCTGTACGAGGTGCAGAAATATATCAGCCTGACCGGGCATAAGTATGAAAGCACCCCGGTTCTGGCATCCAAGGCCGTCTGGGACGGGCTCTCGCCCGAGGATCAGGCCGCCCTTTTGGAGGCCGCGAAAGAGGCCGGCGCCTATAATCGCGAATTGTCGCAAAAGGCCGATGCCGAATTGCGCCCCAAGCTTGAGGCCGCCGGCGTCCAGTTCAACGAGGTCGACAAGGCCCCCTTCATCGAGGCCACGGCGGGCATCGTCGAGGCCTGGCGCGGCAAATATCCCGAGATGGTCGAGGCCATCACCACTGCCGCCGGGAAATGATCCATGGTCAGCGCAACCCCTGAACCCCAAGGCGACTTTCGTCTTGCCCGGCTGATCGATGCCATTTTGTCGAATGCGGCGACGGCGGTCATCCTTGCCACGCTGGGCGGGCTGTTTCTGTCGCTGATGGCAGAGGTGGTCGTCCGCTATGCCACCAATGCGGGGTTGGGCTGGCCCAACGAGGCGCCGGCACTGCTGTTTCCATGGCTGACCATGGCGGGCGCGGTGCTGGCGGCGCAATATGGCCGCCATATCGCCGTCCAGATCCTGGCCGATGCGCTGCCCTCGCCGGTGGCGCGGCTGCTGATGGCTGTCGGCGCGCTGCTGGCGGCGGCGACATTCGCCTTTCTGACCTGGCACGGGCTGAAGGTGATGAAAATCGCCGGCGGCGAGGTCTATCCCGTGACCGGGCTGACCGCGAATATCCCCTATGCCGCACTGATCGCGGGCTTCGTCGGGCTGTCGCTGACCGCGCTGACGACGCTGCCGTTGATTTACCGCGCCGAGAAACCTGCGATCCCGCGCGATGTGGCGGAGGAAATCTGATGTCCATCCTGATGACCGTGACCTTCTTCATCCTGATGTTCGCATCGGTCCCGGTGGCCTATGCGCTGATCATCGCGGGCAGCGTGGCGGTGCTGTCGGAAAACATGGCGCAAGCGCCGCTGGTGATCGTCAAGCTGTTCACGCCGACGCAAAGCTATCCCTTGCTGGCGATCCCCTTCTTCATCCTGGCGGGCAGCCTGATGATGTCGGGATCTCTGGGCCGAAAGCTGGTCGGCTTTGCCGCAGCATTGGTCGGGCGCTATCCCGGCGGGCTGGGGCAGGTGTCGGTCGTGGGCTCGACCGTTTTCGGGGGCGTGTCGGGTTCGGCGGTGGCCGAGGCCTCGGCTCTGGGCTCGATGCTGATCCCCTGGCAAAAGCGCGAGGGCTATCCGCCGGCCTTTGCCGCCGCCGTCACCGCCTCGTCCTCGGTGATCGCGGGGCTGATCCCGCCCTCGATCCCGCTGATCATCTATGCGACCGTCTCGAATACCTCGATCGCGTCGCTGTTCATCGCGGGGATTCTGCCGGGGCTGATGCTGGCGCTGGGGCTGATGGTGGTCTGCTATGTCTCGGCCAAGCGGCGCGGCTTTCCGGTCATCTCGCGCGAACAGGCGGGGCTGATCCGGGACAATTTCTGGGCGGCGCTGCCGGCGCTGTTGATGCCGGTCTTCATCCTGATCCTTTTGCGTGCGGGCATCGCCACGCCGACCGAGGTCAGCGTCGTCGCCGTCGCCTATGCGCTGGTGATCAGCAGTGTGCTTTACCGCGACATGACGATCCATCGGCTGATGGCGGCGCTGAAGGAAACCGGGATCGCCACGGGCGTGGTGATGATGGTGATCATGGGGTCGAACCTTGTGGGCTATGTGCTGACCAGCGAACGCATCCCCGACACCATCGCGCAATGGGCGCTGAATACGCTGGGCTCGCCCGCGCTGATCCTGCTGGTCATGAACGCACTGTTGCTGGTGGTGGGGATGTTTCTCGACCTGCCCGCCGCGATCCTGCTTTTGGGTCCGACGCTCGTGGGCATCGGTCAGGCCATCGGCATCGATCCGGTGCAGCTGGGCATCATCGTTGCGGTGAACCTGTCGATCGGGCTGTTCACGCCCCCCATCGGGACGACGCTTTTCATCTCGTCCTCGATCGCGCGCCAACCCATCGGCGCGGTGGTGCGCGAGCTTTGGCCCTTTTACCTTGTCGCCTTTACCGTGTTGATGCTGTTCACTTTCATCCCCGCTTTGACGATCTATTGAGGTACCTGCGATGCATGACAAGGCAAGGATCGGTTTCGTCGGACTTGGGTCCATGGGCCTGCCGATGGCCCGCAATCTGGTCGCGGCCGGGCATGAGGTCGCGGGTCATGACATCCGCCCCACGCCGATGGCCGCGCTGTGCGCGGCGGGCGGACAGGCGGCCGCCACCGCATGCGATGCCGCGCGCGATGCCGGGATCCTGATCCTGATGGTGGTCGATGCCGCACAGGCGCGCGAGGTGCTGATCGCGCAGGGTGCGGCCCGCGCGTTGTTGCCGGGCGGGATCGTCGTGTTGATGTCGACCTGTCTGGCCGATGAGGTGGCGGCGCTGGGTCGCGAGGTGGCGGCGACCGGCCGGGTGCTGGTCGATGCGCCGGTTTCCGGCGGCGTCGTGGGCGCCGAGGCGGGCACGCTGTCGATCATGGCGGCCGGCGATGCCGATGCGCTGGCGCGGCTGGGGCCGGTCCTTGAGGTGCTGGGCGCGCGGACCTTTGTCGTGGGCACCGAACCCGGTCAGGGCGCGGTCGCCAAGGCGGTGAACCAGCTGCTTTGCGGGGTTCATATCGCCGCCGCCGCCGAGGCGCTGGCGCTGGCTGGAAAGCTGGGCCTCGACACCGGGGTCATGCTTGAGATCGTGTCCGGCTCGGCGGCGGCAAGCTGGATGATCCGCGACCGTGGCCCGCGCATGATCCGCGAGCCGGGCGCGGTTACCAGTACCGTCGACATTTTTGTCAAGGATCTGGGCATCGTGGCGGAAACCGGGCGCGATGCGCGCGCGCCCCTGCCGGTGGCGGCGGCCGCCTTGCAGATGTTTCTGGCGGCGGCTTCGGCGGGGGACGGGGCGCTGGACGACAGCCAGGTCATCCGCGCCTATCGCCGGCTGATGGGCGCATCCTAACGCAGCAGCGCCCGCAGCACGGTATCGGCCAGCCGGCCAAAGGGCGCGCGCAGCAGGTTCGCGCCGTTCCAGCGGCCCTGCCGATAGATGCCCTTGGCGTGGCTCATGGCGCGGAACCCCTCGATGCCGTGATAGGCGCCCATGCCGCTGGGTCCGACACCGCCAAAGGGCAGATCGTCCTGGGCGTAATGCATCAGCGTGTTGTTGATCCCCACATTGCCCGAGGTCGTGCCGGCAAGCACCTTGCGGCATTGGGCGTCGTCATCCCCGAAATAATAAAGCGCCAGCGGCCGGGGACGGGCGTTCACATAGGCAATCGCCGCATCGATGTCGCGATAGCCGATTACCGGCAGGATCGGGCCAAAGATTTCCTGTTGCATCACCGCCATGTCATCGGTCGCGTCCAGAACCAGCACCGGGGGCATCGCCCTTGGCCGCGGCTGCGCCGATGTCGCGCCGACGGGGACGATGCGCGCGCCCTTGGCCTCGGCATCGCGCAAAAGCCCGGTCAGGCGGTCGAAATGGCGGTCATTCACGACCGAACTGTAATCCGCGCCCGAGGGGCCATCGGGGTAAAGCGCCGCCACCGCCCGATCATAGGTCGCGCAAAAGGCGTCCAGGTCGCTTTCATGGATCAGCGCGTAATCAGGGGCGATGCAGGTCTGGCCGGCATTGGCGATCTTGCCAAAGGCGATCTTGCCGGCATTGCCCGGGTTGACCGTGCCGGGCGCCATGATCACCGGCGATTTGCCGCCCAGTTCAAGCGTGACCGGCACCAGGTTTTCCGAGGCCGCGCGCATGACCGCCCGACCCACCGCCGTGCTGCCCGTAAACAGCAGATGGTCAAAGGCCAGCCCCGAAAACGCCGCCCCGACCGCCGCATCCCCAAGGATCACCGCGACCTGATCGGGGGGAAACACCGTCCCAAGCATCTGTACCAGCAACGCGCTGGTTTCGGGGGTATATTCCGACGGCTTGACCATGACCCGGTTGCCGGCCGCGATCGCCGTGGCGATGGGCATGATGGCCAGCGACACCGGATAGTTCCACGGTGCGACCACCCCGATCACCCCCAGCGGCTGATATTCGACGCGGGCGCGGCCCGGTTGCATGGTCACCGCGACATGCCGGCGCCGGGGCCGCATGAAGCGGCGCAGATTGCGGATCAGATAGTCGATGCCCTGAACCGTGGGCACGATCTCCATCACCGCGGTTTCGTGGCGCGAGCGATGGCCGAAATCGGCGCTGACCGCCGCCTCGATGCGCGGCCGCCACGCGATCAGCGTCCGGCGCAGCCGTTTCAGATCGGCCTTGCGTTCGGCGATGCCGGGCGCGCCGTCGCGCAGAAAGGCCGCGCGCTGTCGGGCCAGGATTTCAGCGGGGGCAGGGGCGGGATCAGGGGCTGTGGCGGGCATGTTCATGGCGTGATCCAATGTTGACAGTGGAAACATACCCTTGACTAAATCATGAAAGTAGACGATGTCAACATGAATGATGCAGCATCCATCACATGACGGGCCGGGGGCCATGCAGGGCAAGTCAGAGCGATCCTATCACCATGGCGACCTGCGCCGTGCCGTGCTGGACACGGCCATGGACATGCTGGTCCAGGACGGCAACTGGCAGTTCACCCTGCGCGAGGTGGCGCGGCGGGCCGGGGTCAGTCATGCCGCCCCCTATAAGCATTTCGCCGACAAGACCGCGCTGTTGACCGAGCTGGCGCTGATGGGGTTCGAGCGGCTGGAACAGGCGCTGAGGCTGGCCGCGACCGGCGGCGATGGCGGGATCGGGGGCGCGTTTGCGGCGATGGCGCGGGCCTATCTGGGCTTTGGTCTGGCCAATCCCGCGCTTTACCGGCTGATGTTCGGGGCCGAGGTGGCGCGCGCCAATGGCCTGCATCGCGAGCCGCGCGCCATGGCCGCCTTTGACCTGCTGGGCGATCTGTTGCGGCGCGGTCAGGCAGCGGGGCGGATCATCGCGGGCCCGGTGCCCGGTCTGGCCGGGGCCTGTTGGGCACAGCTGCACGGGCTGACCATGCTTGAAATGGATGGGCTGCTGCGTCCCGAAAAGGTCGGCGAGGATGCGGTCGAGGTCGCGCTTGCGACTTTTCTGAACGGGGTGCTGATCCAAGGTGCGGGAACGGGGCCGGGACCGGGGATGGGCGCGACCTGACCCGCACGGGCCGGGCGATTGGGCCGGCTATCTGCCGCGCGCCCATTCCTGATTGTTGCGCCCGGTGCGGACGGCCAGCGCGACGGCGGCATAGGTCGCAAAGCCCAGCGGATCGGCCGCCGCCAGCCGCATCAGCTCGGCCCGGCCGGGGCGGACATGCCCCTGACGCGCGGGCAGGTCGGGGAACATCTGCGCGATCTGGGCAACGCCCCGATCCTGACGCCGGCGCACGCGGACCAGTGGCGAAAACCCCTCGACCAGCGGCCATTCATAGGGTTCGTCGACCAGAAAACGCTCGGCCTCGGTGAATTGCAGGCGCGCGAAGGTGTCGTCGGAAATGATCTGGGGAAATGCGCCCCAGCGGGCGCGCCCGGCGGCGTTCACCGCGAACAGCCCCGCGCCGGTGACGCCCTGCGCGACAAAGGGCAGCTTTTGCCAGAACCGCGCATAGGCGCGCGAGACGGCGCTTTTCGCCGGGGCGACGACCAGCCGGCCGCCGGCATAGCGCGGCATGTCCACATCGAGCACCGCCACGATGCCCGAAAGCAGGCGCCGACCCATGCGGATATCGGCATCCAGATAAAGCCGGATCCCGTCGGGCCGGGCGCAGCCATCGGCATGGTTCAGCGCGCCGATCTTGCCGCCCCGGGGCAGATCCTCGACCCGCAGAAGCCAGCCGCGATCCGCAAAGGCCGGGGCCATGGCGCCGGCGCGCCCGACGGTATCGTCGCGACAGCCATTGGCGGCGACGATCACCTCGACCGGGCCGGTATGGTCCTGATCAAGGATGCTTGCCAGACAGGCCCCGATATAGTCGGCCTCGTCATGGGCGGGCAGGATGATGGTGCAGGGGGTCATCTGTCAGGGTCTGGATTTGTAAAGCAATTGCTGTAATTTAGTGCCGGCACCGTGACGCGCAAGGAAATGTGCGGCATTCTTCGGATCATGGCTGTTTTCAGTTGTGGCGGCCATGTCCGCGACGTTACCATGCGCCGGCCGGGCATGTCACCGGCTAGAGGCCGGCCTTGTCATGGCCTGCCGTCATGAAAGGTAGAGGGGCCAAGGTTTTGAAGCCCGTGAAAGGACAAGGCCCGGACAAGCTTCCGGCACAGGCGACCGCCCTTGAAATCGTGCGCCGCAAGGTATCCAGCAAATTCGTCCGCCGCGAGGCGGCGCTGGCGGCCTCGGATGCCCACCACGCCAGAATCATCGCCGAGCGGTTTTCGCTGCTGCGCACGCGGATCCTGCGCGAAATGCGCAATCGCGGCTGGACCCGGCTTGCCGTGGTGCCGGTCACCGCGGATGCCGGCGGCACCTATGTCGCGCTGAACCTGTCGCTGGCCATCGCCCGCCAGCCCCATACCCAGGTCGCGCTGATCGACCTCAATCTGGGCAATCCGGGCGTGGCCGAATTGATGGGCGTGCCGGGATGCAGCGCGATTTCGGCGGCGCTGCGCGACGTGCAGGGGCTGGAACGGCTGGTCTTCAATATCCACGAAGTCCCCAACCTGTCGGTGCTGGCGCCCGACCGCCCCGAGGCCGAGGCGGCCGAGCTGTTGCAGGATCATATGCTGATCGAGGCGATGAACAGCCTGCACCACCGTCATCCCAGCGAGATTTCGGTTCTCGACACCGCGCCGCTGCTGGGGGCGGATGCGGCGCTGGCATCCTTGCCGCTGGCCGATGCGCTGCTTCTGGTCGCGGACGGGCAAAAGGGCACCGCCGCCGACATGGCCGAGGCCGAGCGCCTGCTGGTCGGCATGCCGCCGGTGATGGGCATCGTCCTGAACAAGGCCGAAGATTGAGCCCGGATTTGAACATCGCAGGATAGGACGAGCTTTGGGACCGATACAATCCTTGCAGGATCTGATTTCGATGATCTGGCGGCGGCTGCCGCTGGTCCTGACGATCTCGATCGTGGGGGTGCTGACCTCATTCTATCTGATCGTGTCCTCGCCCCGCATCTATGAGGCGTCGGCGGTGATTCAGCTGGACATGCCCGCCGCCATCGACCAGGGCACCGACAGCTCGCTGCCGGCGGCACGCCGGGTGCAGCTGATCGAACAGCGCCTGATGGCGCGCGCCAACCTGCGCGAGGTGATCGAGCGGCTGGACCTCTTTTCCAACACCCCCCAGCTGAGCGAGGCCGAAAAGCTGACGGCGCTGCGCAGCTCGACCCGCATCGAAAGCATTTCGGCGCCGGGGGTTTCGGTGGATTCGCGGATGTCGCTGGCCGCCATCGTGATCACCTCGCGCGCGGAAACGGCGGTCACGGCGGCGGCGATCGCCAATGATTTCGCCGACAGCGTCGTGAACCGCGACCGCGACAACCGCAGGCTGCGGATCGGGGAATCGCGCGACTTTCTGACCGCCGAAGAGCGGCGTCTGAACGACCAGCTTGCCGCGCAGGAACGCGAGATCATCGACTTCAGCTCGCGCAACGAGGATTCGTTGCCCACCGCGCAGGAATTCCTGCAAACCGAACTGGCCCGGCAGGACGAGACGGAAAGCGTTCTGGACCGCGATATCATGACCTTGCAGCGCGAACGCCTTGCGCTTGAGGCGGGCAATCTGACGGCGGGGGCGCGGCCCTCGGCCTCGCTGGTCCAACAGATCCGCGCCGCCGAGGTCGAGCTGTCGCAGGCGCGCCGGACGCTGGCCGCCGACCACCCGGAAATCAAGCGGCTGGAGGAAAACCTTACGCGGCTGAACAGCGGTGCGACCGAAACCGATTCGGATGTCGCCCGCCGTCAGGCCGAGCTGATCGATACGCAGTTGACGCAGCTGAACCAGCAAAAGGTCGCGCTGGATACGCGGCGACAGGAAATCGACGCCGCCCGCGCCCGCGCGCCCCAGGTCGCGCGCGAGCTTGAGGCGATGACCCGCGAACAGCGTCGCCTTCAGGATCGCTATGCGGAAATCTCGCGCCAGCTGGCGCAGGTCGAAACCCAGCAGATGCTGATGGACAGCGATCAGGCCGAACGTTTCGTGGTGCTGGAAAACGCGGTGCCGCCGGAATATCCGGTGCTGTCGAACCGCAAGAAAAGTGCGGTGATGAGCGTCGGCGCCAGCGGTGCGCTGGCCCTGCTTGCGGCCTTTATCCTTGAGGTGATGAACCCGGTCCTGCGCCGCAGCAAACAATTCGAGCGCGTCACCGGCACCCGGCCCGTCGTCTCGCTGCCCTATCGCAAATCCGAGGCCGATATCGTCGCCTGGCACCGCCGCAATATCTATCTGGTGGTGCTTTTGGTGGTGGGGGCGCTGCTGGCTTTGTGGATCGTGGGCGCGATACCCGGCCTGCCTTCGCCGGGCGTGGCCCCGGCACCCACCGACGGGATGGGGTGATGAGCGGGCAGGACGCCGCCGACACGCCGCGCAAAAGCCTTGCTTCGCGCGCTTTGGGCAGTGGTGCCTGGTCGATGGCCAATTTCGGCCTGGGCCAGATCATGCGGCTTGGCTCGAACCTGATCCTGACGCGGATCCTCAGCCCCGAGGATTTCGGCCTGATGGCGCTGGTCACCAGCTTTCTGATCGGGCTTGCGATGTTCAGCGACATGGGCTTTGGCCCCTCGATCATGCAAAGCAAACGGGGCGACGATCCCGATTTTCTGGACACGATCTGGACGCTCAAGATCATTCGTGGACTGGTGATCTTTCTGGCCGCGCTGGCCATGTCCTGGCCGCTGGCATGGTTCTATGACGCGCCGCAATTCGCCTGGGTGTTCCCGGTCGCGGCCAGTTCGCTGCTGGTGGGCGGGTTCTTTCCGACGCGGATCGATTCGGCGGCGCGGCATCTGCAACTGGGCCGGCTGACGGTGATCGAACTGGGCAACCAGCTGATCGGCATCCTGATCACCATCGCGGCCGCGCTGATCCTGCAATCGGTCTGGGCGCTGGTCTGGGGCAATGTGCTGGGCGCGTTCGCGCAATTGCTCACATTCCGGCTGTTTCTGCCGGGCCATCGCAACCGCCTGCGCATGGAACCCGAGGCCCGCGCCGAGGTGATGAAATTCGGCAAATGGATCTTTTTCAGCACCATCTGCGGCTTTTTGCTGTTTCAGGGCGACCGGATCGTGCTGGGCCGGGTGCTGACGCTGGATCAGTTGGGGGTCTATAATATCGGGCTGTTTCTGGCCACGGTGCCGATGATGCTGGGATCCTCGATTGCAAGCCGGCTGTTCATCCCGATGTATCGCCAGCACCCGCCCGGCGAAAGCGCCGAGGATGCGCGGCTTTTGTCGCGCACCCGCGCGGGGCTGACAGCGCTTTTGCTGGTCGTGGCGGTGACGCTGGCCTGGCTGGGGCCGCGGCTGGTCGAACTGCTTTACGATCCGCGCTATGCGACGGCGGGCGGCATTCTGGTCGCCATCGCCTGCATTCAGATGATTCAGGTGATCCCGATCAGCTATGAATATTCGGCGCTGGCTGCGGCGGATTCGCGGGGCTTTTTCGTCATGCAATCGACGCGCGCGGTGATCTATTTCGCGCTGGTCGCGGGCGGGGCCTATCTCTTCGGTCTGGCCGGGTTGCTGGCCGGGCAGGCGCTGTCACAGGTCCTGTGCTATCCGGTCACGGTCTGGCTGGCGCGCAAGCACAATGCATGGGATCCGCGCCACGATCTGATCGCGATCGTTCTGGCGCTGGCTGCGGCGGCGCTGTCTTTTAGCCTGCATGAAGAGGCGATCCGGGCGGCCCTCTTGCCCTAGCGCGGCGCGGGCTTGCGTTTTTGCCCTTTCGGTTCCGCACGCCTCCGCTCTATCCATGTAGGATGAGCGGAGGAACAGCCCGATGAGCGACGATCACACCCCCCACAAATCCCGCATTACCCGCGAAGAGGCGCTGGCCTATCATCTTGAGCCGCGACCGGGCAAATACGACATCGTGGCCTCGACCCCCATGGCGACGCAGCGCGACCTTTCGCTGGCCTATTCGCCGGGCGTCGCGGTGCCGGTCGAGGCCATCGCCGAAAAGCCCGAAACCGCTTACGACTATACGGTCAAAGGGAATATGGTCGCCGTCATCTCGAACGGCACCGCGATCCTTGGCCTTGGCAATCTGGGGGCGCTGGCATCGAAGCCGGTGATGGAGGGCAAGGCGGTGCTCTTCAAGCGCTTTGCCGATGTGAACGCCATCGATATCGAGCTCGATACCGAGGACCCGGACGAAATCATCAATGCCGTCCGGCTGATGGGGCCGACCTTTGGCGGCATCAACCTTGAGGACATCAAGGCGCCGGAATGCTTTATTATCGAGCAGCGGCTGAAAGAGCTGATGGATATCCCGGTCTTTCACGACGACCAGCACGGCACGGCGGTGATCTGTGCCGCGGGCCTGATCAACGCGCTGGAGCTGTCGGGCAAGAAGATCGAGGACGTCAAGATCGTTCTGAACGGTGCGGGCGCGGCCGGGATCGCCTGTCTGGAGCTGTTGAAATCCATGGGCGCGCGGCATGACAACTGCATCATGTGCGACACCAAGGGCGTGATCTGGCAGGGCCGCACCGAGGGCATGAACCAGTGGAAATCGGCCCATGCGGTGAAAACCGACCTGCGCACCCTGGAAGAGGCGATGCGGGGCTGCGACGTGTTCCTTGGGGTGTCGGCCAAGGGTGCGGTGACGCAGGCCATGGTCCAGTCGATGGCCGAAAATCCGGTCATTTTCGCCATGGCGAACCCGGACCCCGAAATCACCCCCGAGGATGCCCATGCCGTCCGTCCCGACGCCATCGTCGCCACCGGCCGCAGCGATTATCCAAATCAGGTCAATAACGTCCTTGGCTTTCCCTATCTGTTCCGGGGTGCGCTGGACATCCATGCCCGGGCCATCAACGACGAGATGAAGATCGCCTGCGCGCATGCTTTGGCGGAACTCGCGCGCGAGGATGTGCCCGACGAGGTCGCGGTGGCTTATGGCCGCAAGTTGCAATTCGGCCGCGATTATATCATCCCGACGCCCTTTGATCCCCGGCTGATCCATGTCGTGCCGCCGGCCGTGGCCCAGGCGGGCATGGATACCGGCGTCGCCCGCCGCCCGATCATCGACATGGAGGGCTATGTCCAGTCGCTGCGCGCACGCATGGACCCAACCGCCGCGATCCTGCAAGGCATTCATGCCCGCGCCCGACAGGCACAGGCGCGGATGATCTTTGCCGAAGGCGACGATCTGCGCGTCTTGCGTGCCGCCGTGGCCTGGCAACGCGGCGGCATGGGCCAGTCGCTGGTGGTGGGTCGCGAAGCCGAGGTCAAGGAAGCCCTGGAATCCGCCGGTCTGGGCGATGCGGTGCGCGAACTGACCGTGGTCAACTCCGCCAATACCCGGCATCTGGAAACCTATCAGAACGCGCTTTATGCGCGCCTGCAACGCAAGGGTTTCGACCGCGAGGACGCCTTCAAGCTGGCAGCGCGCGACCGCCATGTCTTTGCCGCCCTGATGCTGATGCATGGTCATGGCGACGGGTTGGTGACCGGGGCCACGCGCAAGAACGCGCCCACGCTGTCGCAGATCGGCAAGGTTTTCGACGTGACCCCCGATGACGGCGCGGTCGGTCTTACGGCGGTGCTGCACAATGGCCGCATCATCGTCATCGGCGATACGCTGGTCCATGAATGGCCCGATGCCGAGGATCTGGCCGATATCGCGACGCGCGGCGCCCATGTCGCGCGCGGGCTTGGGCTTGAGCCGCGCGTGGCCTTCCTGTCGTTTTCGAACTTCGGCTATCCGCTGAGCGAACGCGCGGTGAAGATGGCCCATGCGACCGAGGTGCTGGACGCGCGCGGCGCGGATTTCGAATATGAGGGCGAGATGACCGTGGACGTTGCGCTGAACCCCGTTCAGGCGGCGAAATATCCGTTCTCGCGGCTGACGGGGCCGGCGAATGTGCTGGTGGTGCCGGCGCGGCATTCGGCCTCGATCTCGGTCAAGCTCTTGCAGGAAATGGCGGGCGCGACGGTGATCGGGCCGATCCTGACCGGGGTGCCGCTGCCCATTCAGATCTGTTCGACCAGCTCGACGGTCAACGACATCCTGAACATGGCCGCCATCGCGGCGGGCCGTCTGGGCCAGATCAAATAGCCGGTTCCCGGTTCCCCAAAGCGAAAGCCCTGCGGGTGACCGCAGGGCTTTTCCTTGTCGCAAGAGGTGGGCCGCAAAGGGGAAAATGGCCTAGTGCAGGACGGTTTCCCGGCCGTTTCCGATGCGAAAGACGACGCCTTGCGGGACATCGATCCGGTCCCATTCCATGGCGGGCCTGTCGGTCAGCACGCCGCGCAGCACCATCAGCACGATCTTGTGGCTGACGATGATGCTGGGCGCTCTGAGATCGGCCAGAAAGCCGCGCAACCGCGTTTCCAGCCCGATCAGCCCCTCGCCGCCCGGCGCGCTGCGGCACAGGTCGAGATCGCCGGCGCAGCCCGCCACAAGTTGCGGATCGCGGGCCCCGCGCTCGGCGGGGGTCAGCCCCTCCCAGGCGCCGAAATCCACCTCGCGCAGGCGCCGGTCGATCACCGGCACCAGCCCGTCCAGCGCGATGCGCGCCGTGTCCCGCGCCCGCCGCAAGGGGCTGCAATAGCGCGCAAGCTGCCACATCTGCGGCACCTCGCGCGCAAGGATATCCGCCTGAGCCGTGGCCTGCGCCCGCCCCCGCGCGGTCAGGGGCGAGTCCTGGCTGCCCTGAATGCGCCCCTCGCGGTTCCATTCGGTTTCGCCATGGCGCAACAGGTACAGCTCATGCGGCATCTGCAAGGGATCCCGGCCGCGTGTCAGAGCACGACGGCATTTTCGGTATTGGCTTGCAGATGCACCTCGGCGCCGGTTTCGAACCAGTCCCGGCCAGCGCTGTGGCTTTGGTCGACCACGATTTCGGTGCCGCCGGCCGCCACCAGATAGCGGATCTGGCTGCCCAGAAACTCGCGATGCAGCACCTTTCCGCTGAGCGCGTTCGCCCCGGCCTCGCGCTGGATCGAGATGTTCTGCGGACGCAGCACGATGTTGCTGCCCGCGGCATTGCGACCGCCCGGCAGTGCCAGCATGTCGCCGGTCGCGGTGCGGAACCGCGCGCCCGAGGCATCGCTTTCGACCCGGCCTTCAAGGATATTGGCCGTGCCCAGAAAGCGCGCGACGAACAGGTTTGCCGGCCGGTCATACAATTCCTGGGGCGAGCCGATCTGCTGGATGACGCCGCCATCCAGAACCGCCATCCGGTCCGAGGTGGTGTTCGCCTCTTCCTGGTCATGGGTGACGAAGATGGTCGTCAGGCCCAGCTTGCGTTGCAGGCGCAGCAGCTCGCGCCGCATCTGCACGCGCAGCGAGGCGTCGAGGTTCGACAAGGGCTCGTCCAGAAGCAGCACGGTCGGTTCCGTCACCACCGTCCGCGCAAGCGCGACCCGCTGTTGCTGGCCGCCCGACAGCTGGTTGGGCATGCGGTCGGCCAGATGCGCAAGCCCGACCAGTTCCAGCCCCTCCATGACTTTGGGGCCGATGGTGGAGGCGGGCAGCCGCCTTTCGCGCAGGCCAAAGGCCACGTTGTCGCGCACGCTCATATGCGGCCAAAGCGCATAGGATTGGAACACCATGCCCACATTGCGCCGCCACGGGTCCAGCCCGACCACATCCCGGTCGCCGATCATGATCCGGCCGCGCGGCTGCGGGCCAAAGCCCGCGATCGACCGCAACAGCGTGGATTTGCCCGAGCCCGACGGGCCCAGAAAGGCGAAGAACTCGCCCGGTTGGATGTCCAGATTGACACCCTTGAGCACCTCGGTCGGTCCGAAAGACAGGTGCAGGTCTTCGATCTTGATGCCAGCTTTCTTCATTGGTCTGTTCCTTAATGGACGTCGCCAGAGGCTTTGAGTTTCTTGTCGCGCTCGATGATGATCTGCGAGGCGATGGTGCCAAGCGCCACCACCAGAACCGCCACGATCCCAAGGGCTGCCCCCGCACCGCGCCCCGAGGGCGTCTGCATGAACAGATAGATCCCATAGGCCAGCGGCGCGTCGCTGTTCGAACTGACCAGCATGATCGTCGCCGAAAGCTCGACCGCGGCGGTGGCAAAGCTGGTGACGAAACCGGCCAGAATGCCCCCGGTCATGAGCGGCACCACGATCTTCTGGATGGTGCGGCGCTTGGTGGCGCCAAGGCTTTCGGCGGCCTCTTCCAGCGCAAGGCTGACCTGTTGCAGCGCCGCCATGCAGGCGCGCAGCGCATAGGGCAGGCGCCGGATCATCAGCGCAAGCGCGATGATCACCCACCAGCTTGCCAGCGGCTCACCCACGAAAGGCAGCTCGATGGAATGGAAGGTGCGCAGATAGCCGATGCCCAGCACCACCCCCGGCACCGCAAGCGCGGCGGTCGCCAGATAGTCCAGCGCCTTGCGCCCGAAAATCTTGGTGCGGATCACGATATAGGCGATGGCGGTGCCGATGATCACGTCCAGCGTGGCCGCGATGCCGGCATAGATCACCGTGTTCAGGATGAAGGTCTTGGACCCTTCCCACATGGTGACATAGTTTTGCAGCGTATAGGCGTCGGGCAGGGGGGCAAAGCTCCAGATCGTGCCAAAGGACAAGAGCGCAAGCCCGATATGGGGCGAAAGCACGCAAAGCAGGATGAAGATCACCACCCCGTAGGCCAGCACCTTTTCGGCGGGCTTGAGGTCGCGCTTGGCCATGCCGCCGCCGCCTTTCTGCACGGTGGCGTAATCCTTGCCGCGCATCACCAGGAACGAGGCCCAGAGCGACAGCACCGAAAACGCGACCAGAATGACGGAAATCACATAGCCCATCGGGTCGCTGATCCCGACGCCCGAGATGCGCAGATAGGCCTGGGGCGCCAGCATGTTGTTGACGTTGAGCAAAAGCGGCGTGCCCAGATCGTCGAAGACCTTGATAAAGACCAGCGCCGCGCCCGCGACATAGCCCGGCATGGCCAGCGGGAAGACGATCTTGCGAAACAGCCGCATCCCGTGCGAGCCGAGGTTCTGCGCGGCCTCTTCCATCGAGCGGTCGATATTGCGCAGTGATGCCGACAGGTTGATCAGGATGAACGGGAAATAGTGGATCGACTGGACCAGGATCACGCCGTTCAGCCCCTCCATGAAGGGGATGGTAAAGCCCAGATGCTCGGACATGAGCAGGTTCACCGTGCCGTTGCGGCCGAAAATCAGCTGCATCGCGACCGCGCCGACAAAGGGCGGCATGATCAGCGGGATGAAACCCAGGCTCTGAATGATCAGCGAGCCCGAGAAGTGGAACCGCGTGGTGATATAGGCCAGCGGCAGCGCGATCAGCGTCGCCACCACCACCGACATGGCCGAAACGTAAAACGAGTTCCAGAAGCTTTCCCGGAACAGCGATGTGTTGAAGAAGTCGACGAAGTTCTGAAGCGTCAGCGCCCCGGTGGCCGGATTCTGAAAGGCCACATAGACGACCTGCGCCACCGGGACCAGCAACAGCCCGATCAGCAGCAGCGCGATGAACAGCGCGACCATGTGCAGCCCGCTCAGCCGCGGAAACAGCCATCCGGGCATACGATCTGCAAGGCCCGTCGCGACGGGCGGTTCCTGTGTGTTCGACATGTTCGATTCTTTCACAAGTGCTGCCATCGCCCGCGGAGAGGAAGGGGGGGCGGGCGATGGCAGCTTGCGACGGGCGCGAAGGCCCGGCCGCAAAGGGGACTACATGGCAGCCGCTTTATCGGCCAGTTCCTTGGCCTTGCGGTAGTTTTCGACGATGGTGGCATCCCAGCGCGATTCCACCTCGGCCTGACGCTCGCCGATCTCGTCGGTCTCTTTTTCGCGCTTGGCGGTGAAGATCGCGTTGAATTCCGGATCAAGGCTTTGCGCGTCATCGACAGGGGTGGCGTCGATCAGGGCGCGGGCCTCGGCGATCATGGCCTTGGCTTCGGCATTGTCGCCGGCGGTGTGCTTTTCCTCGGCCAGCTGCACGGCACGCACGGCGGCGCGCAGATCGTCCAGACGATAGGTGATCATCACGTCAAACAGCGAGTTGACCAGATTATAGCGCTTGCCCGAGACGTCGACGTCGAACTTGACCGCCGCGCCGATCGAGCTGTCCTCGAACGGGTTCGGAAAGCCCTCGGGGGCGTCGGCATAGGCGGCCGGATTGACCGGAAGACGCATGATCTCGGGCTCGAAGAGCACCTTCTGACCTTCCAGCGACAGCAGGAATTCGACAAAGGCGACGGCGCCGTCATGGTTCGGGGCATTGGTGATCACGCCGACATTGGCCGGAACCAGGGCGGTGACCGTCGGATAGACGAAATCGACCGGAAAGCCCGAGGCCCGCGACGAAAAGCCGAAAAAGTCGATGACGATGCCAAAGCCGAAATTGCCGGTGTTCACGCCATCCGGCACGCCAAAGCTGCGTTCGGTCACGGTGGCGAAATTGCCCGCCATCCATTTCCATTCCGACCAGCCCTTTTCCCAGCCGTCGCCTTGCAGCAGCGTCTCGACGGTCAGGTGCGTGGTCCCCGAACGCGAGGGCGACGAGATGCCGACATGGCCGTAATATTCGGGCTTGGCCAGATCGCTCCATTCCTTGGCCGGCTCAAGGTTGTTGGCCTTGATATAGCGTTCGTTCCACATGATCCCGTAGCCCGAGGCGGCAAAGCCGAAATAGGTGCCGTCGGGGTCGTTCATCGGATAGGTGCCGATCTTGTCGGGGATCCCCTCGCTTTTGGGTTCGATCTTGGTCAGCAGCTTTTCCGATTTCAGCACCTCGAACGCGTCGGGCGCAGAGGCCCAGAACACGTCCGACGTGTTCGAGCCGGTGGTTTCCTCAAGAAACTTCACCGCCGACGAGGTGCTTTTGTTCAGCACTTCCAGATCATAGCCGGGATTCGCGGCCTCAAAGGCCTTTTCGATCGGCCCGGTCATGGAATCGGGGAATGAGGTGATCACCGTCACCTTGCCGTCGGCATGGGCCATGCCCGCCATCAGGGCCAGCGCGGCGATGGAGCCGCAAAGCGATGTTTTCAGTTTCATGTTATCCTCCCGTTGAGCCACGCACTCCTCAATGCGCTGGATGAACTATCCGGGACAGATTCGGCTTGTGTCAAATTTCCTGATTTTTCATGTATTTATATATGTTTTGGGTCAGTATTGACACGGCTTTTGGGTCGGTTTTGACTTATTCCAGAAGCCCGGTCGCCTTCATGCGCAGGTAAAGCCGCTTGCGGGGAATCTGCAAAAGATCGGCGGCGGCGCCCTTTTGGCCGCCGGCCTCCATCAGCGCGCGTTCAATAATGGCGCGTTCGTGGCTTTGCATGGCCTCGTCATAGCTGGCGACGGGGGCGCCATCGCCGGCCGGAACGTGATCCAGGCCCAGCGGTAGGCCAAGAACCATGCGTTCCGCGACCCCGCGCAATTGCCGCAGATTGCCGGGCCACGGATATTTGCGAAAGCTGGCCAGCGTTTCGCGCGTGACCGGAGGCAGGGGCTTGCCGAACCGGCCGGCGGCGTCGCGCAGGAACAGCTCAAGCAGCGTGAAGACGTCCTTTTCGCGCTCGCGCAGCGGCGGCAACCGGATCGGCGCCACCGCGACCAGATAGTAAAGTTCGTCCGTGATCTGGCCCGAGGCGTGGCATTTCGCCGGATCGCCGGTGACCGAAACCAGCACCCGCGCGCGCCGGGGCTGGCGCAGATATTCGGCGACGATGCTTTGCCCGGTCGCGCCCAGCCGGTGCAGGGCGCGGAAATGCACCGTGTCCTGATCGGGGATGGCGCGCAATTCGGCGCGCAGCGTGGCATCGTCCAGATTGGCACAGTTGATGGGATGAAATTCGCCCGCCACCTCGGAAAAATCGTGGATCGCGCGGGCGGTCACCTCTTTGCCGGTGCCGGCCTCGCCATGCAACAGGATGGTTATCGGCAGGGGCGCGATTTCCAGCAATTGCCGGCGGCATTCCCGGATCGCGGCCGATGTCCCGATCAGCCGCCCGCGCAGATCGCCGTAACGCGCCACCCGGCGGCGCAGGCGCATGTTCTCGATCACCATCTTGCGTGCGTTCAGCGTGCGCCGCACCAGCCCAAGCAGCATGTCGGGCTGAACCGGCTTTTCCAGAAAATCATAGGCCCCGCCCCGGATCGCGGTGATCGCCATGCGGATGTCGCCATGCCCGGTCATCATGATGAAGGGCACCTTGGCGGCGGCGGCGCGCACGGCCTTGAGCACCGCGAACCCGTCCATGCCCTGCATGCGCACATCGCACAGGATCAGCCCGTCCCATTCCGGGTCCAGCCGTTCCAGCATGCGCGCGCCGTTTTCGAATGCGCGGGTGGCGAAACCTTCGCTTTCCAGAAACTCGGTCGTGGCCTCGCGGAAATCGGTATCGTCATCGACAAGATAGATGGCGGCTTCGCGTTTCACGGCAGCTTCTCCCCCCGGGGCAAGGTGATGGTGGCGCGCGCACCCGGGCCGTTCACGCGCCGCGCCAGCGCCAGCCCGCCGCCCATCCCGGTCAGGATGTTCAGCGATATCGACAGGCCCAGCCCCATGCCCTTGCCGGGATCCTTGGTGGTGACAAAGGGATCGACCGCGCGGTCGGGCGACAGCGCGCCAAAGCCCACGCCGGTATCGACCACGCTAAAGGCGACCATGCCGGGCGGGGCCTCTTCGGGGCGGATGCGGATTTCGCCGGGCTGGCCGGTTTCGGCGATGGCATCGGCTGCGTTCGAGATCAGATTGACCAGCACCTGCGCCGTCAGCACCGCGTCGCCCATAAAGACCAGCTGTGCGATCGCCGGCTCGACCGTCAGCCGGGCATGGCTGTCGCCCAGTTTTGCGTGCAGCAGCTCGCCGATCTCGGCGATCAGCGGCGCCAGTTCGACCGGCTCGCGCGTGTATTCCGAGCGGCGGGCAAAGCGGCGCAGATGCTCGATGATGCGTTCGATGCGGGCGATCAGCTCGTCGATCTTGGTGATCTGGCGCGACGCCGCCGGGATATCGGGCCCGTTCAGCGCCTTTTCGGCCAGATGCAGACGCTGGCGGATGGCGCCCAGCGGCTGGTTCAATTCGTGGCTGATCCCTGCCGACAGCGTTCCCAGCGCCGCGATCTTGCCGGCCTGCACCAGTTCCGATTGCGTCTGGCGCAGCCGCTCGATGGCCTGATCGCGTTCGGTGACCGACAGCTGAAAGGCGCGCACCGCGCGCGACAGCTCGGCGATTTCGTCATTGCGGGCGGGGGGCGCCTGAACGGTCACCGTCTCGCCCGCCGCGATCTGGCGCATCTGGCTGGTCAGACGCTGCATCGGCCGGATGATCGAGGGGCGCACATAGAGAAACAGGATCGCGATCCCCGCCACGGCGCCAAAAACCGTCAGCACGATCAGGAACCGCGCCGAGGTGGCCGAGCGGGCCGAAAACGCGTCGCTGATGGCGATCATCTCGTCGCGCTGATCCTCGGTCAGCTGGCCCATATGCCGCTGAACGTCGTTCAGGATGGCAAAGCTCGATTCCAGAAGCCGCCGCAGCCTGTCGCGGGTTTCCAGCCAATGCCGGCGCTTGGCGATGACCCCGCTTTCGCCAAGCGCCTGTTCGTCCAGCGTCGCCAGCCCCTGGACCAGCGATACCGCGTCGGCCCTGTCCTGCAACGCCGCAAGATGCCCCGAGGCGCGCAGCTGCGCATCCGCCAGCAGCGCCGCGAACTGGTCCAGCTGCTGCGCGGTCTGGCTGGATGCGCTTTGAATGCCCAGCGTGGTCGCGACCGACACCGCATCGCCCAGATCGGCGAACATGGCGTTGCGGGCCTGTTCATCCAGCAGGCTGCGCACCTGCAAGCGCCGCCCGGTCGCGCCCTGTTCCTGTTGCAGGGCCAGGGTCATGGTTTCGATATTATAGGCGGTGTCGGCCTTGAAGGCGGTGATCTCGTCCTGAAAATCCACGTTCAGCCAGCGCAGCCGTTCAACATGGCTGATCAGCTGGGTCTCGATCCGGCGGGTTTCCTCGAGTGCGTGGATGACGCCGGTCAGGTTGGCCAGCAGCTTTTGCGACAGATCGGCATCCAGACCGGTGTCGTCGCCGCTGCGCAGCAGCGCCTCAAGATCGGCGACACTGCGGCGCAGCTCGGCCTCTTGCAGGGTCGGATCGGGGGCCTCGGCGGTCAGGATGCGGTTGCTGAGCATCGCAAGCTCGGCCGCGCGCGAGGAAAGCCGCGTCGCATTCATCAGCCGCGGCACCTGCCTTGCGCTCAGCTCGTCGACCACGGTGCGGGCGGTGCCGAACCATAAAAACGCCACCCCCACCACCGCCCATGTCAACAATACCGCCGTCAGGATCAGCAGAAACAGCCGCGTCCAGATCGTCGGCGCGATATGGTTCCAGATCGCCCTCATCGCCCGCCCGGTCGTTCCAGCGCGGCCAGCGCGCGTTCGGCGGCGACCAGTTGCGCGGCGACGCGGGCGCGCCAATTGGCGACGATCTCGCGTTCCGCCGCGCCCAGCGTCACCAGCGCGGTCCCCCGCATCCCGCCCGCGATCCGCAGCGATGCGTCGCGCGCCTCGTCCCAGCTGACCGGGACCTCGGTCAGGATGCGCCGGACCCGGTTCAGCCGCTCGGGCGGGACGCGCCCGCGCAGCTCGTGATGGCGGCGCCACAGATCGCGCCGCTCGGTCAGAACCTCGGTGATGGTCAGGTCGAACAGCGTGTTCACCGCCCAGAACCGATCCGCCGAGGCGCGGGCGTCGTAATCCAGCCAGGGCAGGCGCAGCGCCTGAATGATGCCGTCGGGCAGCTGGTTTCGGACCTCTTCCCGGATGGCGGGGTCATAGGGCACGCGGCCGATATCGGGCTGGACCAGCATCAGTTGCCCCTCGCGCGACAGGATCAGGCGAAGGAATGCGCAGGCCTGCGCCGGGTCGCCCACCTCTTTGAGGATGCCGATCTGGGCCGGGGCCAGGACCAGCGGGCGGCCATAGCGGAAATCCAGCAGCTCGGCCCGCGATTGCGCCAGAAAGTCGACGGTGAAACCGATGTCGAAACGGCGGTCGATCACGCCTTCGGGCACGCCGAAGCTGCGCGCCGTCAGCGTCGAGAGATTGCCCGCCAGTTCCAGAAAATAGGCCCAGCCCGCATCCCAGCCGCGCACCTGAAGGATTTCCTCGACCATCAGATGGGTCGTGCCGGATCGCGACGGCCGCGCCATCGCGATCTTGCCGCCATAGCTGGGATCCAGAAGGTCGTTCCATTCGGCGGGCATGAACACCTCGGCGTCGCGGCGGCGCGCCCAGCCGACCGCCGAAATGGCAAAGGGCGCGACCGAGGGCGGGCCGTCCGCACCGCAGACCCCCTCGGGGGCAAAAGCGTTTTCGCGGCGCAATATCTCGAAAGCTTCGGGGGATGAGGACCAGAAGACCTGAAACCGGCGGGGATTGCCGCGCAGGATCTCGTCCAGCGCCGCGACGGTGTTCTTGTTCAGCACCCGGATCCCGCGCCCCGGGTCATGGCCGGATTCCGCCGTGCTTTCGTCGCCCGCGCGACCGCCAGCCGCCTCCCGGCCGGAAAACTCGTCGGCGAAAAGATCCACGAATTCGGCCGAGAACCGTTCGGGAAACGAGGTCAGGATGGCCAGGTCCTGAGCCTTGGCCGGCAGCAGCGTCGCCAGCAGAATGGCCGTGAAATGGGCAAGATATCCGCGCATGGGCGGGACCGTATCACGGTTTCCGGCAAAGGCTAACGAACATGCTGGAATGCATAAAATGGGTCGGAATTGACCCATGGTTTCGGGGTGGTTTCAGGACCGGCGCGAGGGGGCGACACCGGGGTTCTGTGCGACGGGTGTTGCGCAGCGGGCCGATGCAGCGGGCAAGTATGTCGGGCGGGCAAGGTGGAGCGAGCGCGACGGGTGAGTGCGGCGAATCCGCGCAATGCCCGATGCGATACGCCGACATGATGCGTTCGCAGAATGGACCTTTTGCTGTCCGAGGGGATCAGCCCTCATAAACCTCAAGCGTGGGCAGGTCGGTCAGGCTGACCCCGATCAGTTGCAGCGCAGGCAGCGAGACCTGGCTGCCGCCGCTGGCCGGGCCGCCCAGCGGGATCAGCCGCACCTTGGCGGATTTGCCATTGGCCGGATTGACGATCCGGCCCCCGGTTTCGGATTTCGCCAATGGCGTCTTGATCCAGAACCCCGGCTGCGAGGGGTCGCCCAGCGAGGCGACAGTCGTGCCCAGCCGCCGCTCGGCCGAGGCGGGCGGCGCCGCGGCCGCCGCCTTCTGGGCGTTGCTGGTGGTGTCGAAATCGGCCGCGGTGCTGGCCGTTGGGGCGGGGATCGAGGATGCGCCGATGGTCTTGCCCGGCGTGCGCGGCGCGGTCCCGGTCAGCACTGGCCCCTTGATCACCGGTTGACCGGTGGCCGGATCGGTCATGGTTTCAAGTTGCTGCGGCGGCGCCGTGGCCGTTGTCTTGGCGGTCTGGGTACAGGCCGCAAGGATCAGCAGGGACAGCGTGAATGCAATGCGGAAAATGGGCTTCGTCATGAAGAGCCTCGTCATCTGTTTGGGGCAGGCTAGCGGCTGGGATGCGGCGCTGTCCACCGCAAGCTGGGGAATTGGTTAGGGTATCGTTACCATCGGCCGGCTTGTGCCGAGGGCGCGCTGACCATATCTATCGGGCATGACGCCGCCCATGCCCCTTGTCGATCCTTTTGCCCGGCCGATCAGCTATCTGCGGGTCTCGGTCACGGATCGCTGTGATTTCCGCTGCACCTATTGCATGTCCGAGCATATGCAGTTCCTGCCCAAGCGCGATCTTCTGACGCTTGAGGAACTGGACCGGCTGTGTTCGGCCTTTGTCGGGCTGGGGGTGCGCAAGCTGCGCGTGACCGGGGGCGAGCCTTTGGTCCGGCGCAATATCATGCAGTTCTTTCGCGCCATGTCACGCCATCTGGGCCAGGATGGCGGCCCCGGTCTCGACGAGCTGACCCTGACCACCAATGGCAGCCAGCTGGCCCGTTTCGCCGACGAACTGGCCGAATGCGGGGTGCGGCGGGTCAATGTCTCGCTCGACACGCTGGACGTGGCGCGCTTTGCCGAGATCACCCGCTGGGGCCGATTGCCGCAGGTGCTTGAGGGGATCGCCGCCGCCCGCGCCGCCGGCATGCGGGTCAAGATCAACACCGTCGCGTTGAAGGGCTTCAACGAGGACGAGCTGTTCCCGCTGCTGGACTGGTGCGCGCGCGAAGGTCACGACCTGACATTCATCGAGGTCATGCCCATGGGCGAGATGGGCGAGGAACAACGCCTTGACCAGTACTGGCCGCTGACCGAGCTGCGCCGCCGTCTGGACGAGCGCTTGACCCTGACCCCGCTGACCGAGCGGACCGGCGGTCCCGCCCGCTATGTCCGCATCGAGGAAACCGGCCAGAAGATCGGCTTTATCACCCCGCTCAGCCATAATTTCTGCGAAAGTTGCAACCGGGTCCGGCTGACCTGTACGGGGGAATTGTTCATGTGTCTGGGACAGGAGGATCGCGCCGATCTGCGCGCGCCCCTGCGCGACAGCCCCGATGACGCGCTGGTCCGACAGGCGATCCGCGACGCCATCGCCCGCAAGCCCAAGGGCCACGATTTCGACTATTCGCGCCGCCAGGTCTCGGGTCAGGTCAGCCGCCATATGAGCCATACCGGCGGCTGATCAGCGATAGTCCAGCGTCACGATATCCTTGATGTGACGCGCCCCGCGCAGATCGCCCGGAACGACCATGCGCAATCCGTCGGCGATGGGTTCGCCGTTCATCTCATAGGCCAGCATGATCGGCCGGTTGCCGAAATCGGGCGCGATCTCGCCGATCGAATAGGCGACCTGATGACCGTCCCCGGCCGTCGCCAGCAATGTGTGGCGCAGCGCGGATTTGTGATCCTGATCGACGAACCCCTCGGCCTGCAACAGATCCCAGAGCAGGACCCCCTTGTAGATGCCGGTCTCGATGCCCTTTGAGCTGCGATAGCTGGTCACCGCCTCGGTCGCCGGCAGGGCCGAAAGCCGTGCGGCATCCAGCGTGACGGTCACCCCGTCGGGGCCGTTCATCGCCGCCTTTTCCGCCGCCACCGCACCGCCCGCCGCCAAGAGCGCGATCAGGGACAGGGCAAGGGGGGTGATTCGATATATACGGTTGTGCATATCGAAGCGATATCAGCCCGCGCGACGCTCGACAATCCCTTCCTTACCGGGTAAATGTTCGCGTTATGTTCATTAGCGGTTGCCATTTCGCGTGTCATGCCTATCTCATGCGCTTGGCGGAATCGGGATGTGACGATGGAACAGAAGTTCATCGAGGTGCGCGGCGCGCGCGAGCATAACCTCAAGGGCGTGGACATGGACATTCCGCGCGACCAGCTGGTGGTGATCACCGGCCTGTCGGGCAGCGGCAAATCCAGCCTGGCCTTTGACACCATCTATGCCGAGGGGCAGCGGCGCTATGTCGAAAGCCTGTCGGCCTATGCGCGTCAGTTTCTGGACATGATGGGCAAGCCGGATGTGGACCATATCAGCGGTCTTTCCCCGGCGATTTCCATCGAGCAGAAAACCACCTCGAAGAACCCGCGCTCGACCGTCGGCACGGTGACCGAGATTTACGACTATCTGCGGCTTTTGTTCGCGCGCGCGGGCACGCCCTATAGCCCCGCCACCGGCCTGCCCATCGAGGCGCAGCAGGTTCAGGACATGGTCGACCGGGTGATGGAGATGCCCGAGGGCACCCGCGCCTATCTGCTGGCCCCCATCGTCCGCGACCGCAAGGGCGAGTACAAGAAAGAGTTCCTTGAACTGCGCAAGCAGGGCTTTCAGCGCGTCAAGGTCAACGGTCAGTTCCATGAACTGGACGAGCCGCCGACGCTCGACAAGAAATTCCGCCACAATATCGATGTGGTCGTTGACCGGATCGTGGTGCGCGCGGGCATGGAGACGCGGCTGGCCGATAGTTTTCGGACCGCGCTGGATCTGGCCGACGGTATCGCCGTCCTTGAAACCGCGCCTGCCGAGGGCGAGGGCGAGGCCGAGCGCATCACGTTCAGCGAAAACTTTGCCTGTCCGGTCAGCGGCTTCACCATCCCGGAAATCGAGCCGCGGCTGTTTTCATTCAACGCGCCTTTCGGCGCCTGTCCGGTCTGTGACGGGCTGGGGGTCGAGCTCTTCTTTGACGAGCGGCTGGTGGTGCCCGACAGCGCCCTGTCGGTGGCGCAGGGGGCCATTGCGCCATGGGCCAAGTCGAAATCGGCCTATCTGACCCAGACCATCAACGCGCTGGCCAAATTCTATGGTTTTGACCGGAAAACCCCGTGGAAGGATCTGCCGCAATCGGTGCGCGACATGTTCATGCGCGGCTCGGGCGCGGATGAAATCCCGTTCCGCTTTGACGATGCCGGCCGCGTCTATGAGGTCACCCGTCAGTTTGAGGGCGTGATCCCGAACATGGAACGCCGCTTGCGCGAAAGCGACAGCACCTGGGTGCGCGAAGAGTTCGAAAAATATCAGAACAACCGCCCCTGCGGCGCCTGCGAGGGATACCGGCTCAAGCCCGAGGCGCTGGCGGTCAAGATCGCAGGCCATCATATCGGGCAGGTGACCGAGCTGTCGATCCGCGAGGCGCTGGCCTGGATCGAGGCCGCGCCCGATCATCTGACGAAACAAAAGAACGAAATCGCTGCCGCGATCCTCAAGGAGATCCGCGAAAGGCTTGGTTTCCTTGTGAATGTCGGTCTTGATTATCTGACGCTGTCGCGGGCGGCGGGTACGCTTTCGGGCGGTGAGTCACAGCGGATCCGGCTGGCCAGCCAGATCGGGTCGGGGCTGACGGGCGTGCTATATGTGCTCGACGAGCCCTCGATCGGGCTGCATCAGCGGGATAACGACCGCCTGCTTGCGACGCTGAAGGGCCTGCGCGATCAGGGCAATTCCGTCATCGTGGTCGAACATGACGAGGATGCGATCCGCCATGCCGATTATGTCTTTGACATGGGGCCGGGGGCGGGGGTCCATGGCGGGCAGGTGGTGGCGCGCGGCACGCCGGCCGAAATCGCCGCCGATCCCTCCAGCCTGACCGGGCAATATCTGTCGGGCGCGCGCGAAATTGCCGTGCCCGAGACCCGGCGCAAGGGCAATGGCAAGGCGGTCAAGGTCGTCGGCGCGACCGGCAACAACCTGAAAAACGTGACCGCCGAGTTTCCCTTGGGCAAATTCGTCTGTGTGACCGGGGTGTCGGGGGGCGGCAAATCGACCCTTACCATCGAGACGCTGTTCAAGACCGCCAGCCTGCGGCTGAACGGCGCCCGCCAGACCCCCGCGCCCTGCGAGACGATCAAGGGGCTTGAGCTCTTGGACAAGGTCATCGACATCGACCAGCGCCCCATCGGGCGCACGCCGCGTTCCAACCCCGCGACCTATACCGGCGCCTTTACCCCGATCCGCGACTGGTTCGCGGGCCTGCCCGAGGCCAAGGCGCGCGGATACAAACCCGGCCGCTTCAGCTTCAACGTCAAGGGCGGCCGCTGCGAGGCCTGTCAGGGCGACGGCGTCATCAAGATCGAGATGCATTTCCTGCCCGACGTCTATGTCGAATGCGAAACCTGCAAGGGCAAACGCTATAACCGCGAAACGCTTGAGGTGCATTTCAAGGGCAAATCCATTGCCGACGTGCTGGACATGACCGTTGAGGACGCGCAGGAATTTTTCCGCGCCGTGCCCTCGATCCGCGAAAAGATGGATGCGCTGGTCGAGGTGGGGCTTGGCTATATCAAGGTCGGCCAGCAGGCGACGACGCTTTCGGGCGGCGAGGCGCAGCGGGTCAAGCTATCCAAGGAACTGTCGCGGCGCGCGACCGGCAAGACGCTTTATATTCTCGACGAGCCGACCACCGGCCTGCATTTCGAGGATGTGCGGAAACTGCTGGAAGTGCTTCATTCCCTTGTCGAACAGGGCAATACCGTGGTGGTGATCGAGCATAATCTCGATGTGATCAAGACCGCCGACTGGATCATCGATATCGGCCCCGAAGGTGGCGATGGCGGCGGGCGCATCGTTGCCACCGGCACGCCCGAGGATGTGGCAGAGGTCGCGGAAAGCCATACCGGACGGTATCTGGCCCCGATGCTTGCGGCGGCGCGCCGTCGCGCCGCCGAATGATGTTGCAGGCCTGTCTGAACGGAGCGCGTGCTGCGGATACGCCCGGCCTGCCGCTGACGCCCGATGCCGTCGCCGGCGATGCGCGGGCCAGCCGTGCCGCCGGGGCGGCCTGCCTGCATATCCATCCGCGCGACGCCATGGGGCGGGAATCGCTGGCGCCGCCGGATGTGGCCGCCCATCTGAGCGCCGTGCGGACGGCGGTGCCGGGTATGGCGGTCGGCATCTCGACCGGCGACTGGATCCTGCCCCACGCCGGCCGGCTGGAGGACATGCACGGTTGGACGGTGCTGCCGGATTACGTTTCGGTCAATCTTGAAGAAGCCGATGCACCCGAAGTCCTTGCGCTTATGGGGCGGTTGGGCATCGGGATCGAGCTTGGGCTGGCGACCGGGGCCGATCTGGACCGGCTGCTGTCCCTGCCTGCGACATTGTGGCACGGCGCGGTGCGGATCATGATCGAAATGAATGCCGGCACGCTGGATCGGGCGATGCCGGTCGCGCGCCGGATTCTGGACCGGCTGCGCCATGAGGCGCCGGACCTGCCGATTCTGCTGCATGGTTTTGACGCAACGGCATGGGATTTTGTCGCGGCGGCGCGGGATCTGGGCTGCGACACCCGGATCGGGCTTGAAGATTGCCTGTACCTGCCCGATGGCCGTGCCGCCGGAAATGGCGCGTTGGTTGCCGCCGCCGCCCGGATGCTGGGGCTGGACGCATGAACCCGGTGCGCTGGCAGCGCGTCGAGGGGGCCGGGCTTGCGCTGGCTGGGCTTTTGATCGCGATTCTGGCCGCGCCGGGATGGGGTGCGCCGATCTGGATCGCCATTCTTCTTGCGCCGGATCTGACCATGCTGGGCTATCTGGCCGGGCCGCGCATCGGGGCATTCATCTATAATTGCGGGCATATTTACGCCCTGCCGCTGCTCTTGATCGTGCTGGGCGTCGCACTTGGCGCGACCGGGCCGATCGCCGGGGGCGGGCTGTGGCTGGTGCATCTGGGCTGTGATCGGCTATTTGGGTCCGGGCTCAAGGAAAACAGCGGCTTTCGCGACACCCATCTGGGCCGGATCGGGCGCGGGGACTAGGCCGGTCCCGCATCGCGATACCTGTGGCACGGCATCCGCGACCTCGCCGGAAACGGGTGGCGAAAGCGGGGCGCACCGTTGACCCTGCCGCGCGCCGGGACTAAACGAACCTTAGCCAAACCCATCGCGGGCGCCACCAGGGTTCCCGCGAACGATAGGGAGCCCACCCAGTGGAATATCTGCTGCAAGAATACCTGCCGATCCTGATCTTTCTGGGAATGGCCTCGGCTCTGGCCATTATCCTGATTCTGGCCGCCGCGCTTGTCGCCGTGCGCAACCCGGACCCGGAAAAAGTCAGCGCCTATGAATGCGGCTTCAACGCCTTTGACGATGCGCGGATGAAATTCGATGTGCGCTTCTATCTGGTGTCGATCCTGTTCATCATCTTCGACCTCGAAGTCGCGTTCCTGTTCCCCTGGGCGGTCAATTTCGCCGGGCTCAGCGATACCGCCTTCTGGGGCATGATGCTGTTTCTGGGCGTGCTGACCGTGGGCTTTGCCTATGAATGGAAGAAGGGGGCGCTGGAATGGGCCTGATCCTGCCTGAGAAAAGCGGCCTGCAAACCGGGGGCGTCCAGACCGGCGCCAATACCGCCGGCGCGGATCGCGAGGTCGCGACCGCCGAGCTGAACCGGGAATTGCAGGACAAGGGTTTCCTGCTGACCACGACCGAAGACATCATCAACTGGGCCCGCAACGGCAGCCTGCACTGGATGACCTTCGGCCTGGCCTGTTGCGCGGTCGAGATGATGCAAAGCTCGATGCCGCGCTATGACCTTGAGCGCTTCGGCACCGCGCCGCGCGCCAGCCCGCGCCAGTCGGACCTGATGATCGTCGCCGGCACCCTGACCAACAAGATGGCGCCCGCCCTGCGCAAGGTCTATGACCAGATGCCCGAGCCGCGCTATGTGATCAGCATGGGCAGCTGCGCCAATGGCGGCGGCTATTACCATTACAGCTATTCGGTGGTGCGCGGCTGCGACCGCATCGTGCCGGTGGACATCTATGTTCCCGGCTGCCCGCCGACCGCCGAGGCGCTGCTTTACGGCATCCTGCAACTTCAGCGCCGGATCCGGCGCACCGGCACGCTGGTGAGGTAAGCCATGTCTGATGACGCCCTGCTGGAACTGGCCGAACATATCGCGCTGCGCCGCCCAAATGAGGTCGTCGGCACCTCGGTCGCCTTTGGCGAGCTGACGGTCGAGGCGACGCTTTCGGGTCTGGTGCCGCTGCTGGAATTTCTGCGCAGCGATCCGAATTGTCGCTTTTCGACGCTGATCGACATTACCGCCGTCGACCATCCGGCGCGCCCGGCGCGCTTTGACGTGGTCTATCACCTGTTGTCGATGTACCAGAACCAGCGCGTTCGCGTGAAGGCCAAGGCCCGCGAGGATGAGCTGGTGCCCAGCCTGATCGGCGTCTATCCCGCCGCGAACTGGTACGAGCGCGAGATTTTCGACATGTTCGGGGTCTTTTTCTCGGGCCACCCGGATCTGCGCCGCATTCTGACCGATTACGGTTTCCGTGGTCATCCGCTGCGCAAGGATTTCCCCACCACCGGCTATGTCGAGGTGCGTTGGAACGATGCCGAGAAACGCGTCGTCTATGAGCCGGTGAACCTGGTTCAGGAATATCGCCAGTTCGATTTCCTGTCCCCCTGGGAAGGTGCGAAATATGTGCTGCCCGGCGACGAAAAGGCGGCGGAGGCCAAGAAATGAAGCCGGGCCTGAAACCGGGCGACCGGGCCAGTTTCAGCATGCGGGTCACCGCCGGCGACACGGTGCCGGCGCTCTTTGCCGACCGCCGCGCATTTCTGGACATGCCCGACGTCTTTGCCACGGCCAAGATGGTCGGGCTGATGGAATGGGCCTGTGTCGAACAGCTGCGCCCCTATTACGAGGATGGCGAGGATTCGCTGGGCATCCATGTCGATGTCGATCACAGCGCGCCGACCCTGCCCGGACAGGTGGTGACCGTCGAAACCGAGGTCGAGGAAATCGACGGCCGTTTCCTGTGGTTCCGCGTCGTCGCCCATGACGGCATCGACCAGATCGGCGCCGGTCGTCACCGCCGCGCGGTGATCGACAGCACGAAATTCAACGACCGGCTAGAGCTAAAGCGCGCCAAGGCCGCGCTGGAGGGATGACCATGGACGGCGACATCCGCAAGAACAGCTATGACGATGGCTCGGTTGATACCCTCACGGGCGAACAGAGCATTCGCAACTTCAACATCAACTTCGGTCCCCAGCACCCGGCGGCGCATGGCGTGTTGCGGATGGTGCTGGAACTGGACGGCGAGATCGTCGAGCGTGCGGACCCCCATATCGGTCTGTTGCATCGCGGCACCGAAAAGCTGATGGAAAGCCGCACCTATCTGCAAAACCTGCCTTATCTGGACCGCCTCGATTATGTGGCGCCGATGAATCAGGAACATGCCTGGTGCATGGCGATCGAGCGGCTGACCGGGACCACGATTCCGCGCCGCGCCAGCCTGATCCGGGTGCTGTTTTCGGAAATCGGCCGCATTCTGAACCACCTGCTGGGGCTGACCACCGGGGCGCTGGACGTGGGCGCGCTGACGCCGCCGCTTTGGGGCTTTGAGGCCCGCGAAGAGCTGATGATCTTTTACGAACGCGCCAGCGGGGCGCGGCTGCATGCCGCCTATTTCCGTCCCGGCGGCGTGCATCAGGACCTGCCGCCCGAGCTTCTGGACGATATCGAGGAATGGTGCGAGCGTTTCCCGCGTCTGGTCGACGATCTGGACACGCTGCTGACCGAAAACCGTATCTTCAAGCAGCGTCTGGTCGATATCGGCATCGTCACCGAACAGGATGCGCTGGATTGGGGCTATTCGGGCGTCATGGTGCGCGGCTCGGGGCTTGCATGGGATCTGCGGCGTTCGCAACCCTATGAATGCTATGACGAATTCGACTTTCAGATCCCGGTCGGCAAGAACGGCGACTGTTATGACCGTTTCCTTGTCCGCATGGCCGAGATGCGCGAAAGCTGCAAGATCATGCAGCAGGCGATCAAGAAACTGCGCGCAGAGCCGGCCGGTGACGTGCTGGCGCGCGGCAAGCTGACGCCGCCGCGCCGCGCCGACATGAAGCGCGACATGGAAAGCCTGATCCACCACTTCAAGCTTTATACCGAGGGCTTCAAGGTTCCCGCGGGCGAAGTTTATGCCGCCGTCGAGGCGCCCAAGGGCGAATTCGGCGTCTATATGGTTTCGGACGGCACCAACAAGCCGTGGCGGGCCAAGCTGCGCGCGCCCGGATTTGCGCATCTGCAATCCATCGACTGGATGTCCAAGGGCCATATGCTGGCCGACGTGCCGGCCATCATCGCCACGCTCGACATCGTGTTCGGAGAGGTTGACCGCTGATGCCGTTCGACATGTTCAGGGTTCAGGCATCTGTGCACGGCATGGCCGTGGGCATTCCTGTGGGCCTGATCGCTTTCGCCAGAAATGTCCTGCCCGTCGGACAGGTTTCCTACTGGTTTTCCAGCAAGATTTATGGGGAATAACTCATGCTTCGCCGTCTGTCCCCCGATCAGCCCGCATCCTTTGAATTCACGCCCGCCAATCTGGAATGGGCGCGCGCCCAGATGACCAAATATCCCGAGGGTCGCCAGCAATCGGCGATCATCCCGGTCCTGTGGCGGGCGCAGGAACAGGAAGGCTGGCTGACCCGGCCCGCCATCGAATATGTCGCCGACCTTTTGGGCATGCCCTATATCCGGGCGCTCGAGGTCGCGACCTTCTACTTCATGTTCCAGCTTTATCCGGTTGGATCGGTTGCCCATATCCAGATCTGCGGCACCACGACCTGCATGATCTGCGGGGCCGAGGATCTGATCCGCGTCTGCAAGGACAAGATCGCGGCAGCCCCGCATACGCTGTCGGCCGATGGCCGCTTCAGCTGGGAAGAGGTGGAATGCCTTGGCGCCTGCACCAACGCGCCCATGGCCCAGATCGGCAAGGATTTCTACGAGGATCTGACCACCGAAAAGCTGGCCGCGCTGATCGACAGCTTTGCCGCCGGCGAGGTGCCGGTGCCGGGGCCGCAGAATGGCCGGTTTTCGTCCGAGGCTCTGGGCGGGCCGACCGCGCTGGCCGATCTGAAGGGCGGCGAGGCGCATAATGGCAGTGTCGCGCGCGCAGTGAGCCTGCATGATACGATCAAGCGCATCGACGGGACCGAGGTTCCGGTGACGACGCCTTGGCTTGGCAACGGAAACGGCGCGTGATCAAGATGAAGGGGAAGCTGGCCGACTGACAACAGGCGGAAAGGCAGGTCACCATGAAGAACGCGGAGTGCAACGGGAATTGCTGGATCGCGGCGGGCATCGCCGGCGTTCTTGTCTTGCTGTTCACCTGGGGCGTCGGGGATCTGAGCTTTTTCGCTGGGCTGTTTCTGGGTGTGATCGCGACCCTGCTTCTGGGGGCGCTGCTGGTCTGGCTGGCGTGCAGCGACCGGCCCGAGCTTTTCGGCGATGCCGACAGCCAGACGGTGACCGACTGGGCGCGCGAGGCGGCCGACAGCCAGCCCGGCAGTCTGTTGGTCAGCGGCTCGCTTGGGCCCGAGCCGGCCTTGATGGCGCCGCCGATCCCGATCGTTGCCGGCGCCATGAGCCCCGCCCGGGACGCCGTTCAGGCGACACCCGAAGCCCCGGCCAAGGCCAAGGCGAAAGCCAAGGCCCCCGTCGAGACCAGCGCCGAGACCAGCGCCGAGACCAGCGCCGAGACCGGGACGGAAGCCGGGGCCAAACCCAAGGCCGCGACGCGCAAGCCCAAGGCGGATACCGCGCCCGACGATCTGAAGCGGATCAAGGGCATCGGTCCGAAACTGTCGGAATGGCTGCATGAGAACGGCGTGACCCGTTACGCGCAGATCGCCGAATGGGATCGGGCCGCCATCGCGGATTATGCCGAACGGCTGGGCCGTATGGGGGGCCGGATCGAGGCCGACGACTGGGTCGGTCAGGCAAAGCTTCTGGCGGCGGGGGGTGAGACCGAGTTTTCGCACCGCGTCGATGACGGCGAGGTGTATTGATGCCCGCGCCGGCAAGACAGGATATGGCGTCGCCCGGACAGGCGGCGGATGCGCGGCAGATGCGGCTGGTGGCGGTGGTGATTGCCGCGACCATGGTGCTGTGGCTGGGCGTGCAATGGATTGGGGGCCAGATGGGCTGGCCCGGGAAATACGTCTTTCTCGCCGATCTTGCGGCGATCGGGGCGATGATCTGGTCGCTGTTGGTGACCTGGCGGATCTGGCGGCGGCGCAACGGGCCGTCGCAGGGACAAGGATAAGACGATGCTGAACGATCAGGACCGGATCTTTACGAATATCTACGGGATGGGCGACCGCAGCCTGGCCGGCGCGAAAAAGCGCGGCTGCTGGGACGGAACCGCCGCCATCATCCAGCGCGGCCGCGACAAGATCGTCGACGAGATGAAGGCCTCGGGCCTGCGCGGCCGGGGCGGCGCGGGTTTCCCCACCGGCATGAAATGGTCCTTCATGCCCAAGGAATCGGATGGCCGTCCCTCATATCTGGTCATCAATGCCGACGAATCCGAACCCGCGACCTGCAAGGACCGCGAGATCATGCGCCATGATCCGCACACCCTGATCGAGGGGGCGCTGATCGCCAGCTTCGCCATGGGCGCGCATGCCGCCTATATCTATATCCGTGGCGAATTCATCCGCGAGAAAGAGGCGCTGCAGGCGGCCATCGACGAATGCTATGACGCGGGCCTTCTGGGCAAGAACGCCGCCGGCTCGGGCTGGGATTTCGATCTTTACCTGCATCACGGCGCCGGCGCCTATATCTGCGGCGAGGAAACCGCGCTGCTGGAAAGCCTTGAGGGCAAGAAGGGCATGCCCCGGATGAAGCCGCCGTTCCCGGCCGGTGCCGGGCTTTACGGCTGCCCGACCACCGTCAACAACGTCGAATCCATCGCCGTGGTGCCCACCATCCTGCGCCGTGGCCCGGAATGGTTCGCAAGCTTTGGTCGCCCGAACAACGCGGGCGTCAAGCTGTTCGGCATGACCGGGCATATCAACAGCCCCTGCGTGGTCGAAGAGGCCATGTCGATCCCCATGCGCGAGCTGATCGAAAAGCATGGCGGCGGCGTGCGCGGCGGCTGGAAGAACCTGAAAGCGGTGATCCCCGGCGGCGCGTCCTGTCCGGTCCTGACCGCCGAGATGTGCGAAAACGCCATCATGGATTACGATGGCATGCGCGAGCTGAAATCCAGCTTTGGCACCGCCTGCATGATCGTGATGGATCAGTCCACCGATGTCGTGAAAGCGATCTGGCGGCTGTCGAAATTCTTCAAGCACGAGTCCTGCGGCCAGTGCACGCCCTGCCGCGAAGGCACCGGCTGGATGATGCGGGTCATGGACCGTCTGGTGAAGGGCGAGGCCGAGGTCGAGGAAATCGACATGCTGTTTGATGTGACCAAGCAGGTCGAAGGACACACCATCTGCGCGCTTGGCGACGCGGCGGCATGGCCGATTCAGGGTCTGATCCGCAACTTCCGCGAGGAAATCGAGGACCGCATCAAGGCCAAGCGCACCGGGCGCATGGGCGCCATGGCGGCCGAATAAGAACAGGGCAGCAGGACCGGGATGATGGAACACGGGCTGGCATATGGGATCATGGCGGGGCAGGGGCGCAAGGCCCTTGCACTGCTGTGCCTTGCCGGTCTGGCGGGCTGCGCCGCGCCCGATGCCGAGCATCCGACAAGGTTCGTTTCGGTCGATGGCGTCCCGATGAAGATCTATTACGCCGATGACGTTCTGGATTACGTCGAGATCGTTGACCGGAACCCCGCGACGGGCGAGGGGGTACAGATCATGCCCATCCCCCTGACCAGTGGCTATGCCGTGATGCGCAACGACGGCAAACCCACGACCGAGACGGACGAGGGCCGCGCACAAGAGGCCGCGCAGCATTTCTGCGCCGCAGAGGGCAAAGCGCCAGGCAAGCTGCGGCTGAATGGGCTGCAAGGCGGCACGGCGCATGTCTGGTATTTCGGGGGATGCGCATGAGCGACCTCACGAAACGCACACCAGTCTGTGTCGAAAGCCGGCAAACCCGCCATGTTATGAAGCCGCTTCATAACATGCAGAAGGTCTTTGCCATGAACACCCTGAAAGCCCTGACTGTCGCGGCGCTGGCCGTCACGGCGCTTGCCGCGCCCGCCGCCGCGCTTGAACCGCTGTCGCAGGAAAAATACATCAACGACCGGCTGATCGCCGCGCGCATCGCCGACCGTGTGCGCCGCAGCTGCCCCACGATCAATGCGCGCATCTTTTACGCCTATGGCGAGGCCCGCAAGCTCAAGCGCTATGCCGAGCAAAAGGGCTATTCCAGCAAGCAGATCGACGAATTCCTGGACAATAAACAGGAAAAGAAACGCATCTATGCCGTGGCCGAGGATTATCTTGTCCGCAACGGTGCGAAAAAGGACAACCCCGAGAGCTTTTGCAGGATCGGCCGCGCCGAGATCCAGAAAAAGACCATCATCGGCAGCCTTCTGGTGGCGAAATGAGCGGTTGGATGAACAGGATCGGACTGGCGCTGATGGCTGCGGCCGCGGCTGCGATGATCGCGGGCGATGCGTTTGCCGGCGATCCCTCGCGCCCCTTCGCGCCGACCGGGCAGAAATTCTATCTTGGCTTTGACATGCTCGCGCCGGCCGATCTGTCCTGCGATGCGGACGGGCCGGGCGTGCGGGTCAAGCAGATGCGCGATATCGCCGGCAAGCCGGTGCTGCGTCTGACCGGCAATGCGCGGGATGCGCAGATCACCTGCTGGCGCCCCGATGGCAGCCGCTATGTGACCGACGCCAATCGCGAACAATTCTACAACACCGCCGAGCCTTTGCGCGCGACGGTGACCTTTAGCCGCGACCGCGATGCGATGACCGTGGTGCTGACCCGTGGCGACGATATCAACGATATCGTCGAGGTCGTGCCCCGGTCGTTCCGGCGCGTGGCGGCGGGAACGGGGACGATGGATAGCTCGCTCAGCTCGCTGGGCGGGATGAATGACGGCGCCAAAGACGCACCCAGGCTGAGTGGCGATTAGACAATGCGGCGCGACCGGACCGGCACGTCGGGCAAGACAAAAAAGGTGAAGTGATGGCAGATCTTCGCAAGATCAAGATCGACGACAAGGTGATCGAAGTCGATCCGAACCTGACCCTGATCCAGGCCTGTGAGCAGGCCGGGGTCGAGGTGCCGCGTTTCTGCTATCACGAACGGCTGTCGATTGCAGGCAATTGCCGGATGTGTCTGGTCGAGGTCGTCGGCGGCCCGCCCAAGCCCGCCGCATCCTGCGCCATGCAGGTCAAGGACCTGCGCCCCGGCCCCGATGGCGCGCCCTCCGAGATCCGCACCAACAGCCCCATGGTCCGCAAGGCCCGCGAAGGGGTCATGGAATTCCTGCTGATCAACCACCCGCTGGATTGCCCGATCTGTGACCAGGGCGGCGAATGCGACCTTCAGGATCAGGCCATGGCCTACGGCGTCGATTTCAGCCGCTATCGCGAACCCAAGCGCGCCAGCGAGGATCTGAACCTTGGCCCGCTGGTCGAAACCCACATGACCCGCTGCATCAGCTGCACCCGCTGCGTGCGCTTTACCACCGAGGTCGCCGGCATCACCCAGATGGGCCAGACCGGCCGTGGCGAGGACAGCGAGATCACCAGCTATCTGGACCAGACGCTGAACTCGAACCTGCAAGGCAATATCATCGACCTGTGCCCGGTGGGGGCGCTGGTGTCGAAACCCTATGCCTTTACCGCCCGTCCGTGGGAGCTGACCAAGACCGAAACCGTCGATGTGATGGACGCGCTGGGGTCGAACATCCGTGTCGACACCAAGGGCCGCGAAGTCATGCGCATCCTGCCGCGCAACAATGACGCGGTGAACGAGGAATGGATCAACGACAAGACCCGTTTCGTCTGGGACGGGCTGCGCCGCCAGCGTCTGGACCGGCCCTATATCCGAGAAAACGGCAAGCTGCGCTCGGCCAGCTGGTCCGAGGCGCTGGAAACCGCCGCCCGCGCGATCAAAGGCAAGAAAGTGGCCGGCCTGATCGGCGATCTGGTCCCGGTCGAGGCCGCCTTCAGCCTGAAACAGCTGATCGAGGGACTGGGCGGCAAGGTCGAATGCCGCGTCGACAATGCCCGCCTGCCGATCGGCAATCGTTCGGCCTATGTCGGCACCGCGCGGATCGAGGATATCGACAATGCCGCGATGATCCAGCTTATCGGCACCAACCCGCGCGAAGAGGCGCCGGTGCTGAACGCCCGCATCCGCAAGGCGTGGCTCAAGGGGGCGCGGGTCGGGCTGATCGGCGAGCCGGTCGATCTGACCTATGATTACGCGCATCTGGGCAATGACCGCGCGGCGCTGGCAAAGCTGTCCGCGCAAGAGATCACCGACGAAACCCGCGCCAAGCCGACCATCGTGATCGTCGGGCAGGGCGCGATCCGCGAAGCCGATGGCGAGGCCGTGCTGGCCCATGCGATGCGGCTTTGCGAAAACAGCAATTCCAAGCTTTTGGTCCTGCACACCGCCGCCGCCCGCGTTGGCGCGATGGATGTGGGCGCGGTGACCGAGGGCGGGCTGGATGCCGCCATCGACGGCGCCGAGGTGGTCTATAACCTTGGCGCGGACGAGGTGGACATCGCGGCCGGTGCTTTCGTGATCTATCAGGGCAGCCATGGCGACCGCGGCGCGCATCGCGCCGACCTGATCCTGCCCGGCGCCTGCTATACCGAAGAAAACGGCCTTTTCGTTAATACCGAAGGCCGGCCGCAACTGGCACTGCGGGCGAATTTCGCCCCGGGCGAGGGCAAGGAAAACTGGGCGATCCTGCGGGCGCTCTCGGCGGAACTGGGCCAGACCCAGCCCTGGGACAGCCTCGCCGGGCTGCGCCGCAAGCTGGTCGAGGCGGTGCCGCATCTGGCACAGGTCGACCATGTGCCGGAAAACGCCTGGCAGCCGCTGACCCGGTTCGATCTGGGGCATGCGAGCTTCCGCTATGCGATCAAGGATTTCTACCTGACCAACCCCATTGCGCGGTCCTCGCCGCTGATGGGGGAGCTTTCGGCAATGGCGGCGGCGCGCAAGGCGCATGCCATGGCGGCGGAGTAGACCCGATGCAAAAGCGTTTCGTCGTCACGCTGGCAAGACTGGGCATCGCGGCCGCGATGCTGACCGGCTGCGGCAGCGCGCGCGATTCGCGCCCGCCCGCCAAGCCCGAAGAGTTGCGCTTTGCGGTGCTGCAAAGTGATGCCGGCGCGCCTGGCAAACAGGTTTTGACGCGAGGTCGCATTTCCACCAAATCCGGCGACATTCTGATTCTGGAACCCGACGGCTCGGTCACCGAGATGGAACTGGACAGCCCCGAGGGGCGCGACGCATTCGCCGTGACCGAGGCCGATCTGATGGCGCTGAACGCCAATCTGGGGCTGGATCTGTCGGGCATGCCGGACATGGCCCCGGTCAAGCCACGCGAGCCCACGGCACAGGAAAAGGCGCTGGCCGATTTCGCCGCCCGCACCCGCCCCCTGCGGCTGAACCTGCCCACGAGCTTTGAGGCCAATCCCAAGGATTTTCAGGGGGCAGAGGTCAAAAGCTATGAAAGCAACCGCAAGGGTGGCGACAGCCTGGTCGAGGTGACCGCGAACCTCAAGGGCGGGGTGGACGCCGACACCGCCTTCGCCTATGCCACATGCGCGCTGGCCAGTTGGGCCGATGCCAAGGGAACGCCATATGCGCGCCACATCCGCACCATACGCAATGAACGAGACGGCAAGATGACCGTCGGTTCGGTCTTTACCCTGTCGGGGAAACGGCCTTTGGGACTGACGGTGATGACAACGCAAGACACCTTGCAGGAATGCAAGACACGCGGCATTCCCGCGGCGTGATTAGGGGGACGAAAGATCATGGCTGAATTCTGGGCCTCGGCCTATGGTTTCGCGCTGATTCTGCTGTTGCAGGGGCTGGCGATCATCGCCTTTGTCATGGGGTCGCTGATCTTCATGGTTTACGCTGACCGCAAGATCTGGGCGGCGGTGCAGATGCGCCGCGGGCCGAACGTCGTCGGACCCTGGGGCTTGCTTCAGACCTTTGCCGATGCGTTGAAATACATCCTCAAGGAAATCGTCGTTCCGGCGGGCGCGGACAAGTTCATCTTTTTCCTGGCCCCGTTTCTGTCGATGATGCTGGCGCTCTTTGCCTTTGTCGCGATCCCCTTCGACGAAGGCTGGGTCATGGCCAATATCAACGTAGGCATCCTGTTCATCTTTGCCGCCTCCTCGCTCGAGGTATATGGCGCGATCATGGGCGGCTGGGCCTCGAACTCGAAATATCCGTTCCTGGCCTCGCTGCGCTCGGCCTCGCAGATGATCTCGTATGAGGTGTCGATGGGGCTGATCATCATCGGCATCATCATCTCGACCGGGTCGATGAACCTGACCGAGATCGTGCATGCCCAAAAGGGTGATTACGGGCTGCTGAACTGGTACTGGCTGCCGCATCTGCCGATGGTGGTGCTGTTCTTTGTCAGCGCGCTGGCGGAAACCAACCGCCCGCCCTTTGACCTTGCCGAGGCGGAATCGGAACTGGTCGCGGGCCACATGGTCGAATATTCCTCGACGCCCTATCTGCTTTATATGGCCGGCGAATATATCGCCATCTATCTGATGTGCGCGCTGCTGTCGCTTTTGTTCTTTGGCGGCTGGCTGTCGCCGGTCCCGTTCATCGCCGATGGCTGGTGGTGGATGGTCATCAAGATGTGGTTCTGGTTCTACATGTTCTCGATGGTGAAGGCGATCGTGCCGCGCTATCGCTATGACCAGCTGATGCGGATCGGCTGGAAGGTGTTCCTGCCCCTGTCGCTGGGTTGGGTGGTGCTGGTCGCCATTCTGGCCCGCTATGAGGTGCTGGGCGGTTTCTGGGCCCGTTTCGCGATCGGAGGATAAGTCCATGTATTCCAACAAGCTAGCCGAGGCTCTTGCCGCTGCCAGTGAGACCGACAAGGTGGAACTGGCGCATTTCCTCGCCAATAATGTCGACAATGGCGAACATGGTCATGACAGCGCCTTTGTCCGCAGCATCGTCGCCGCCTTTGACCGTTTCGCGGCCCCGCGCAAGGGAGAGCATTTCTGATGGCCTTCGATTTCGCGCGGGCGACCAAATATTTCCTGATGTGGGATTTCATCAAGGGTTTCGCCCTGGGCATGCGTTATTTCGTGTCGCCCAAGCCGACCCTGAACTATCCGCATGAAAAAGGCCCGCTTTCGCCGCGTTTCCGGGGCGAACACGCGCTGCGCCGCTATCCCAATGGCGAGGAACGCTGCATCGCCTGCAAACTCTGCGAGGCGGTCTGTCCCGCGCAGGCGATCACCATCGATGCCGAACCGCGTGAGGACGGCTCGCGCCGGACCACGCGCTATGACATCGACATGACCAAATGCATCTATTGCGGTTTCTGTCAGGAGGCCTGCCCGGTCGACGCCATCGTCGAGGGGCCGAATTTCGAATACGCGACCGAGACCCGCGAAGAGCTGTTTTACGACAAGCAGAAGCTGCTGGATAACGGCGCGCGCTGGGAGGCCGAGATCGCCCGCAACCTTCAGATGGATGCGCCCTACAGATGACCGACGCGTTCACCAGACTTTTCGCCCAGATGCTGGCCTCGGGTCAGGAAATGGCGCGCGCCTTCAACCCGGCGCTTGAACATGTCGACATGCGCGCCATGGAAAAGCTGGTGCCGACGATACCGGCCGACATGCTGGAAATGTGGTTCGGCAAGACGTTCAACCGCGAGGGGCTGGACGCCAAGACCCGGCTGCTGCTGACCATCGGCGCGATCACCGTGCAGGGCGCGCTGGCCGAGCCGCAGCTGCGTCTGACCATCCGTCAGGCGCTGGCCGCCGGCGCCACCCAGCGCGAGATCGCCGAGACGATCTTTCAGATGAGCATGTTCGGCGGGTTGCCCGCGATGCAGAAGGCGCTGGAAATCGCCCAGAGCGTCTATGCCGAGGAGGACGAGGACTGATGATCTTTGCATTCTACCTGTTCGCGATCTGTGCCTGCGTTGCGGGCTTCATGGTCGTGATCGGCCGCAATCCGGTGCATTCGGTGCTTTGGCTGATCCTTGCCTTTTTCTCGGCCGCCGGACTCTTTGTGCTGCAAGGCGCGGAATTCGTCGCCATGCTGCTGATCGTGGTCTATGTCGGCGCGGTCGCGGTGCTTTTCCTGTTCGTCGTGATGATGCTCGACGTCGATTTCGCCGAGCTCAAGGGCGAGCTGGCGCGCTATCTGCCGCTGGGGCTGCTGATCGGTCTGGTGATGCTGGCGCAGCTTGGCATGGCGCTGTCGGGCTGGACCGCATCCGAGGCGGCCGACGGGCTGCGCGCGGCCCCGATCGTCGAGGGCGTGCAGAACACGCGCGGTCTGGGGGCTGTGCTTTACGACCGCTATGCGCTGATGTTCCAGATGTCGGGGCTGGTGCTGCTGGTCGCGATGATCGGCGCCATCGTGCTGACCATGCGACACCGCAAGGACGTCAAGCGTCAGAACGTGCTGGAACAGATGTGGCGCGATCCGGCCAAGCAGCTGGAACTGAAAGACGTGAAACCGGGGCAGGGGCTGTGAGAAAACGCGCGATCAGTTCGGTTGCATTCCTGATGGCGGTCGCGGCCTGCGACCGCTCATCGGGCGAGCATATCGGCACGCGCGATCTGCCCGGATGTGGGCGCGAAACCTCTTACGGCATCGCGGGGGGCTCGATGCGCTCCGGCTGGGTCGATGAGGGCGGCGGTTATATCTCGAACACCCATGCGCAATGGTCGGACAGTCTGGGCGGCGCAGGCTCGGATGGTCCCAGCGCCCGGCTTTTCAATTGCGCGTCCGGCGAAGGGATGCGATTTGGCTGGTCGCCCAGGGCCTCTGTCTCGGCGCACGACTTTATCGACCGAATGCGTAAGGCTAAGAAGGCCGGAGACCCTGAAGCGATGGTGTCTGAAGGACGGCGTTTGGGTCTGACAGTTCGTCAGACACGCGCAAATGCCGAGTCGGAAACCGCGATTTGTGGCTGCGAGCTTTATTATCCCCAGACCGAACGCGCTTGGGCGCCAGAGGCAAGTAACTTGAAGAGTTGACCGGCCAGAACCGGTCTGGACCGAACGACGAAACCGGCAATAGCCCGGAGGGACATGAGACGATGATAAGCTTGACACATTACCTTGTTGTGGGGGCGATCCTGTTCGTCACCGGCGTGTTCGGTATCTTCGTGAACCGAAAGAACGTCATCGTCATCCTGATGTCGATCGAGCTGATGCTGCTGGCGGTGAACATCAATTTCGTCGCCTTCTCGACGCATCTGGGCGATCTGGCGGGGCAGGTGTTCACCATGTTCATCCTGACCGTCGCCGCCGCCGAGGCTGCCATCGGTCTTGCGATCCTTGTGGTCTTCTTCCGCAACCGCGGCACCATCGCCGTGGAAGACGTCAACGTGATGAAGGGGTAAGCGAATATGGAAAAGATCATCCTGTTTGCGCCCCTGATCGGGTCGATCATCGCCGGCTTTGGCTGGCGCGTGATCGGCGAAAAGGCCGCGCAATACCTGACCACAGGCATCCTGTTTCTGTGCTGCGCGCTCAGCTGGATCGTGTTCCTGACCTTTGACGGCGTCACCCAGCATATCCCGGTCATGGACTGGGTGGTCGCGGGCGATTTCCATGCCGAATGGTCGATCCGCATCGACCGGCTGACCGCGATCATGCTGATCGTGGTGAACACGGTTTCGGCGCTGGTGCATATGTATTCGCTGGGCTACATGGCCCATGACGACAACTTCACCCATGACGAACATTACAAGGCGCGTTTCTTCGCCTATCTGTCGTTCTTTACCTTTGCTATGCTGATGCTGGTGACGGCCGACAACCTCTTGCAGATGTTCTTCGGCTGGGAAGGGGTGGGCGTCGCCTCCTATCTGCTGATCGGTTTCTACTACAAGAAACAGTCGGCGGGCGCGGCGGCGATGAAGGCCTTTATCGTCAACCGCGTCGGTGACTTCGGCTTCCTGCTGGGGATCTTTGGCCTTTACTGGCTGACCGGCAGCATCCGCTTTGACGAGATCTTTGCCCAGGTCCCGCAGATCGCCGAGACCAACGTGCATTTCCTGTGGCGCGAATGGAACGCGGCGAACCTTCTGGGTTTCCTGTTGTTCGTGGGCGCCATGGGCAAATCGGCGCAGCTCTTCCTGCACACCTGGCTTCCCGACGCGATGGAGGGTCCGACCCCGGTTTCGGCGCTGATCCATGCCGCGACCATGGTGACTGCGGGCGTGTTCCTGGTCTGCCGCATGTCGCCGCTTTATGAATTCGCGCCGGATGCCAAGAACTTCATCGTCATCGTGGGGGCCACCACCGCGTTCTTTGCCGCGACCGTGGGTCTGGTTCAGAACGACATCAAGCGCGTCATCGCCTATTCGACCTGTTCGCAGCTCGGCTATATGTTCGTGGCCGCCGGCGTCGGCGTCTATTCGGCGGCGATGTTCCACCTGCTGACGCATGCGTTTTTCAAGGCGATGCTGTTTCTGGGCGCCGGCTCGGTCATCCATGCCATGCATCATGAACAGGACATGCGGAATTATGGCGGGCTGCGCAAAAAGATCCCACTGACCTATTGGGCGATGATGATCGGCACCTTTGCGATTACCGGCGTCGGCATCCCGCTGACCACCATTGGTTTTGCGGGCTTCCTGTCCAAGGACGCGATCATCGAAAGCGCCTGGGCCGGCAATTCCTATGCCTTCTGGATGCTGGTCATCGCGGCCTGTTTCACCAGCTTCTATTCTTGGCGGCTGATCTTCCTGACCTTCTATGGCAAGCCGAGGGGCGATCATCACGCCCATGATCATGCCCATGAAAGCCCGCCGGTGATGACCATTCCGCTGGGCGTGCTGGCGGTTGGCGCGATCTTTGCCGGCATGGTCTGGTATGGTCCGTTCTTCGGCAGCCATGACAAGGTGGTCAACTTCTTCCACATCCCCGGCGCGCATACGACCGCCGAAGGCGGCGAAGAAGCCGCCCCGGCAACCGGCGAGGCGCCGGTCGAACATGCCGCCGCGACCGAGACCGCAGCCGAGACTGTCGCCGAGGCAACCCCGGCCGCCGATGGCGAACATGCGGCGACCCCCGCGACGGGCGAGCATCCCGCCGGCGAAGCCATCGCCGCCCCGGTCGGAGGCGCGATCTATATGGCCCCCGACAATCACATCATGGACGAGGCGCACCATGCCCCGAAATGGGTCAAGGTTTCGCCCTTCATCGCCATGCTGGTGGGGCTGATCACGGCCTTCTTCTTCTATATCGCCGATCCAAGCCTGCCGGGCCGTCTGGCCGCGCAGCAGCGGGGGCTTTATCAGTTCCTGCTGAACAAGTGGTATTTCGACGAAATCTACAATTTCCTTTTCGTGCGGCCGACGCTGTGGCTGGGCCGCTTCCTGTGGAAAGAGGGGGATGGCGCGGTCATCGACGGCGCCATCAACGGGGTCGCCATGGGGCTGATCCCGCGGTTGACGCGCGCGGCGGTCCGCGTGCAGTCGGGCTATCTGTTCCATTATGCCTTTGCCATGGTGCTGGGCATCGTGGGCTTGCTGATCTGGGTGATGATGCGGGGCACGCACTGATATGACGAGCTTTCTTTCCATTATCACCTTCCTGCCGATCGTCATCGCGGCGATCATGGCCTTGTTTCTGCGCAGCAATGACGAGGCGGCGGCGCGCAATGCGAAATGGGTGGCGCTTCTGGGCACCACCGCGACCTTCCTGATCTCGCTTTTCGTGTTGTTCCGGTTCGATCCGGCCAATACCGGCTTTCAGTTCGTCGAAGACCATGCCTGGGTCATGGGGCTGCGCTACAAGATGGGCGTGGACGGGATTTCGGTCCTGTTCGTCATGCTGACCACCTTCATGATGCCGCTGACCATCCTGTCGGCCTGGAATGTCGAGGTGAAGGTCAAGGAGTACATGATCGCCTTTCTCGTGCTGGAAGGGCTGATGATCGGCGTCTTCACGGCGCTGGATCTGATCCTGTTCTATCTGTTCTTCGAGGCCGGCCTGATCCCGATGTTCCTGATCATCGGCATCTGGGGGGGCAAGGACCGCATCTATGCGGCCTTCAAGTTCTTCCTCTATACCTTCCTTGGTTCGGTGCTGATGCTGGTGGCGATGATCGCCATGTACCGCATGGCCGGGACCACGGATATCGTGGCGCTTCTCGATCCGGCGCGGACGCCTTTCCCGTCCGAGACCATCCGCGTGCTGGGCATTTCGGTCGTGGGCGGCGTGCAGATGCTGCTCTTCGTGGCGTTCTTTGCCAGCTTCGCGGTCAAGATGCCGATGTGGCCGGTCCATACCTGGTTGCCCGACGCCCACGTTCAGGCGCCGACCGCCGGTTCGGTCCTGCTGGCCGCGGTGCTCTTGAAGATGGGCGGCTATGGCTTCCTGCGCTTTTCGCTGCCGATGTTCCCGGTGGCCAGCCATCTGGCCCAGGATTTCATCTTCTGGCTGTCGGCCATCGCCATCGTCTATACCTCGCTGGTGGCGCTGGCGCAGACCGATATGAAAAAGGTTATCGCCTATTCCTCGGTCGCCCATATGGGTTATGTGACCATGGGGATTTTCGCCGGCAATCAGCCGGGCGTCGATGGCGCCATCTTCCAGATGCTGTCGCATGGTTTCATCTCGGGGGCGCTGTTTCTTTGCGTTGGCGTGATCTATGACCGCATGCATACCCGCGACATCGACGCCTATGGCGGGCTGGTGAACCGGATGCCGGCCTATGCGGCGGTGTTCATGTTCTTCACCATGGCCAATGTCGGCCTGCCCGGCACCTCGGGTTTCGTGGGTGAGTTCCTGACGCTGCTGGGCACGTTCCGCGCCAATACTTGGGTGGCCACGGTCGCCGCGACCGGGGTGATCCTGTCGGCGGCTTATGCGCTGTGGCTCTATCGCCGGGTCACGCTGGGCCAGCTGATCAAGGAAAGCCTGAAGTCGATCACCGACATGACCCCGCGCGAGAAATGGGTTTTCATGCCGCTGATCGCGATGACGCTGATCCTGGGGGTGTATCCGCGACTGGTCACCGATGTGACCGGACCGTCCGTTGCCGCCCTGCTTGACCACTATAACCAAAGCCAGCCCGAGGCGCCCGTCGCCACGGCTGAAGCCAGCCACTAGGGGGCAGATATGACCTCGCTCGATTTTTCGACCATTCTGCCCGAGGTGGTCCTGGCCGCATATGCCCTGATCGCCCTGCTGGCGGGGGCCTATTTCGGCAAGGACAGGCTGGCCCCCAGCCTGCTTTGGGCCACGGTCGCGGTGTTTCTGATCGTGGCCGCCCTGATCGGGCTGGGCGACAAGGCTGCCGGGACGGCCTTTTACGGCATGTTCATCGATGACGGCTTTTCGCGCTTTGCCAAGGTGGTGACGCTGATCGCCGCGGCTGCGGTGCTGGCCACCAGCGCCGATTACCTGCTGCGGCGCGGCATGCTGCGGTTCGAATTCCCCATTCTCGTCGCGTTGGCGGTGCTGGGGATGATGTTCATGGTCTCGGCCGGCGATCTTCTGACGCTCTATATGGGGCTCGAGCTGCAATCGCTGGCGCTTTACGTCGTTGCCGCGATGCGCCGCGACTCGGTGCGTTCCTCCGAGGCGGGGCTGAAATATTTCGTGCTGGGCTCGCTCAGCTCGGGGCTTTTGCTCTATGGGGCCTCGCTGGTTTACGGCTTTGCCGGAACCACCGGATTTGCCGGCATCATCACCACCATCGAGGCCGGGCATCTGTCCCTTGGCGTGCTGTTCGGGCTGGTCTTCATGCTGGTCGGTCTGGCTTTCAAGGTTTCGGCCGTGCCCTTCCACATGTGGACGCCCGATGTCTATGAGGGTTCGCCCACGCCGGTGACCGCCTTTTTCGCGACCGCGCCCAAGGTCGCGGCGATGGCGCTGATCGCGCGGCTGGTCTTTGACGCCTTTGGCCATGTCATCGGCGACTGGACCCAGATCGTCGCGGCGCTTGCGGTGATGTCCATGTTCCTTGGCTCGATCGCCGGGATCGGACAGACCAATATCAAGCGTCTGATGGCCTATTCCTCGATCGCGCATATGGGTTTTGCGCTGGTCGGTCTGGCCGCCGGCAGCACGCTGGGCGTGCAGGCGATGCTGATGTACATGACCATCTATGCGGTGATGAACGTGGGCACCTTCGCCTTTATCCTGTCGATGGAGCGTGACGGCGTGCCGGTCACCGATCTGGCCTCGCTCAATCGTTTCGCCTGGACCGACCCGATCAAGGGGATGGCCATGCTGATCCTGATGTTCAGCCTGGCCGGGGTGCCGCCGACGCTGGGCTTCTTTGCCAAACTGGGCGTGCTGACGGCGGCGGTCGATGCGGGCATGACCTGGCTTGCGGCACTGGGCGTGATCGCCTCGGTCATCGGGGCGTTCTATTACCTGCGTATCGTCTATTACATGTATTTCGGGGCCGAGACCGAAGGCGTGGTGTCGCGCATGGGGGCGGTCCAGTATATGGGGCTGATCGTGCCGGCGCTGATCATGCTGGTGGGCGCGGTGAACATGTTCGGCGTCGATGCCGCCGCGGGTCGTGCCGCCGAAACGCTGGTTTCGAACGAGGCGACCCCGGCCCCGGCCGAGGCGGCGATCCTGCCGGCCGAGCCTGAACGCCTTGAGTGAGGCCTGGCCCGAGGGCGTGGCCCGCCATGTGCTGGCCCGCACCGACAGCACCAATGCCGAGGCGTTGCGACTGGCGCCCGGCCTGAGCGGCCCGGCCTGGATCATGGCGCGCGAACAGACGGCGGCGCGGGGGCGGCGCGGTCGCGGCTGGGCGATGCCGGCGGGAAACTTTGCCGGCACGCTGGTTTTGCGTCCCCAAGGTGGCGCGCTGGCTGCGGCGCAGCTGTCCTTTGTCGCGGCGCTGGCGCTTTACGATGCCCTGACCGATGCCTGTGGCCCGGCCGTGCGGCTGGCGATCAAATGGCCCAATGACGTGCTCTTGAATGGCGGCAAGGTCGCCGGGATCCTGCTGGAAAGCGCGGGGTCGGGGGGCGCGGTGCAATCCGTGGCCGTGGGGATCGGGGTCAATCTCGCCGCCGCGCCGGATGTCTCGGCGGTCGAGCCGCAGGCGGTCACCCCGGTTTCGGTCAAGGGCGAGACCGGCCATGCCGTCCCGCCCGAGGATTTTCTGGATCTGCTGGCGGTGGCCTTTGCCCGCTGGCAGGCGCAGTTCGAAACCTTTGGTTTTGCCCCGATCCGCAACGCCTGGCTTGCGCGCGCCGCCCGGCTGGGCGAGCCGATCATCGCCCGCACCGGCGGCAGCGAACATCACGGCATATTCGAAGGCGTCGACGACAGCGGCTCGCTGGTTCTGAAAACGGCGGCCGGGCGGCAGGTCATTCCCGCCGCCGATGTCTATTTCGGGGGCTAGGCGCCATGCTGCTGTGCATCGACACCGGCAACACCAATACCGTCTTTTCGATCTGGGACGGCGAGAAATTCCTGTCGCATTGGCGCATCTCGACCGATCACCGGCGCACGGCGGATGAATATTTCGTCTGGTTGCAGACGCTGATCGGGCTGCGGCATTTCGATCTGGACATCGACGCCTGCATCATCAGCTCGACCGCGCCGCGTGTCGTGTTCAACCTGCGTGTGCTGTGCAGCCGCTATTTCAACACCCGCCCGCTGGTGGTGGGCAAGCCCGAAACCCGGCTGCCGGTGCCGCCGCGCGTGGATATCGGCACCGTGGTCGGGCCGGACCGGCTGGTCAATACGGTCGGGGCCTTTGACCGCCACGGGCCGGACCTGATCGTGGTCGATTTCGGCACCGCCACCACCTTTGACGTGGTCGATACCGATGGCGCCTATGTTGGCGGCGTGATCGCGCCGGGGGTCAATCTGTCGCTTGAGGCGCTGCATATGGCGGCCGCCGCGCTGCCGCATGTGGATGTGACCATGCCCGAAAAGGTGATCGGCACGAATACGGTTGCCTGTATCCAGTCGGGCATCTATTGGGGCTATATCGGTCTGGTGCAGGGCATCGTCGACAAGATCCGCCTGGAACGCGGCCGGCCGATGAAGGTGATCGCCACCGGCGGACTTGCGCCGCTGTTCGATCAGGGCTTTGATCTGTTTGACGCGATCGAGGATGATCTGACCGTGCACGGTCTGCGTCTGATCTATGACTATAATAACAAGGAGACGGTTCATGGCTGAACGCCTGATCTATCTGCCGCTGGGCGGCGCGGGCGAAATCGGCATGAACGCCTATGTCTATGGCTATGGCGAGCCGGGGCGCGAACGGCTGATCGTGGTCGATCTGGGCGTGACCTTCGGCGATATGGACAGCGCGCCGGGGATCGACCTGATCATGGCCGATGTCGCCTGGCTTGAGGCGAACCGCGACCGCATCGACGCCATTTTCATCACCCATGGTCACGAGGATCACGTCGGCGCCCTTGGCCTGTTGTGGCCGCGTCTGCAAAAGCCGATCCATTGCCGCCGCTTTACCGGCGCGCTGGCGCGGCTCAAGATGGAAGAGGCGGGCCAGCCCACCGATCAGCTGCATATCCACGCCCCGCGCCCCGCCGTGGTCGAGGCCGGCCCCTTCCGCGTGCAATTCGTGCCGATCAGCCATTCGATCCCCGAAAGCTCGGCGCTGATCATCGACACGCCTGCGGGCCGGATCGTGCATACCGGCGATTTCAAGCTGGACGGAACGCCCGTGGTGGGCGAACCCTTCGACCCGATGATGTGGCACGAAATTGCCCATGAAGGGGATGGGATCAAGGTGCTGACCTGTGATTCCACCAATGTGTTTTCGCCCCAGCCCGGCCGGTCCGAGGCGATCCTGGCCAATCCGCTTCTGGATTTCGTCACCTCGCAAAGGCAGATGGTGGTCGCCACGACATTCGCCAGCAATATCGCCCGCCTGCGCACGCTGGCCGAGGCGGGCGTCGCCGCCGGGCGCAAGATCTGTCTTTTGGGCCGGGCGATGCGGCGGATGATCACGGTCGCGACCGAAACCGGCATTCTTGACCGTTTCCCCGCCGTGATCGGCCCCGAAGAGGCGGCCGAACTGCCCCGCGACAAGGTCATGCTGATCGTCACCGGGTCCCAGGGCGAACGCCGCGCCGCCAGCGCGCAGCTGTCGCGCGGCCGCTATCTGGGCATCCAGCTGAAAGAGGGGGACAGCTTCCTGTTTTCCTCGCGCACCATTCCGGGCAATGAGCGCGGCGTGATCCGCATCATGAATGCCCTGAGCGAGTCGGGCGTCGATCTTTACGATGCCGATGACGGTATCTATCACGTTTCGGGCCACGCGAACCGCCCCGATATCGAGGCGGTTCACGAGCTGCTGAAGCCCAAGATGGTGATACCGATGCATGGCGAACACATGCATCTGCGCGAACATGCGAAACTGGCCGAAAAGCGTGGCATCGCCTCGGCCATCGCCACCAATGGCACCATGCTGGATCTGTCGGGCGATGCGCCGCGCGTCGTCGATCAGATCGAAACCGGTCGCACCTATCTGGATGGCAGCGTGCTGATCGGGGCCATGGACGGGGTCGTGCGCGACCGTATCCGCATGGCGCTGAACGGTCATGCCATGGTGTCGGTCATCATCGATGAGGATGACAACCCGCTGCCCGATGCCTGGGTCGAGCTGTCGGGCCTGCCCGAAAAGGGGCGCGCCGGTGTGCCGCTGGCCAGCAATCTGGAAAGCGAATTGGCCGAGTTTCTGGAACGTGCCGACGACAAGATCGTCATGGATGACGACAAGCTGGAGGACGGGATCCGCAAGATCACCCGCCAGGTCGCCATGGAGGAAATCGGCAAAAAGCCCGAGGTCACGGTGGTGATTTCGCGGCTGGCGGCGGAATGACTTGACCTTTTGCCGTGGGCCGGGCAAAGCGCCGGCCCATGAGCGAATTCGACCCGAACCCACCGCGCCGCAATTTCTATGGCCGCCGTCATGGCAAGACCCTGCGTCAAAGCCAGAAGGGCTATCTGTCCGAGGATCTGGGCAGCCTGCGTCCGCGCGGCATTTCCGTTCAGGACAACCCCGAACGCGGGCGCATCGACCCGGCGCGGATCTTTGGCGACGATCGCCCGATCTGGCTTGAGATCGGCTTTGGCGGGGGCGAGCATATGGTCCATATGGCCGCCCGCTATCCCGAAATCGGCATCATCGGCTGTGAGCCCTTTATCAACGGCGTGGCCATGCTTTTGGGCAAGATCCGCGCCGCCGGCGTCGAAAATGTCAGCGTCCATCCCGGCGATGCGCGCGACCTGATGGATGTCTTTCCCGATGCCTCGGTCAGCAAGGCGTTCCTCAATTATCCCGACCCATGGCCCAAGGCGCGCCATCATCGCCGCCGCTTTGTCACGCCCGAGCATCTGATCCCGCTGGCGCGCGTGATGAAGCCCGGCGCCGAGTTCCGCGTCGCCACCGACATTCCCGATTACGTCCGCCAGACCCTGGAAGAGGTGCCGCCAGCCGGGTTCGATCTGGTGGCCGAGGGGCCAGAGGCGTGGGACGACTGGCTTTCCACGCGCTATGAGCAAAAGGCCCTGCGCGAGGGGCGCGTGCCCCATTATGTGACCTTCCGCCGCCAGGGCTAGCGCGGGGCTGATTGCAAGCCGGTCCCGTGACCGCTATCACCTTTCGCGAGCAGCCAAAGGTGTCCCATGTCGCATTCCGCCGAACCGCTTCCGATGACCGCCCACCGTTCGGGGGCGCTTAAGGGCGAGGCCCGCGTTCCCGGCGACAAGTCGATCAGCCATCGCGCGCTGATCCTTGGCGCGCTGTCGGTGGGTGAAACCCGCATCACCGGCCTTTTGGAGGGGCAGGACGTGCTGGACACCGCCAAGGCGATGCAGGCCTTTGGTGCCCGCGTCGAACGTCTGGGCGAGGGGGAGTGGCGGGTGAACGGCGTCGGTGTCGGCGGTTTCACCGAACCCGAGGGCGTGATCGATTGCGGCAATTCCGGCACCGGTGTGCGGCTGATCATGGGGGCGATGGCGACGACGCCGGTCACCGCGACCTTTACCGGCGATGCCAGCCTGTCGCGCCGCCCCATGGGCCGCGTCACCGACCCGCTTGAACTCTTTGGTTGCGAAATCACCGCGCGCGAGGGCAAGCGCCTGCCGGTCACCATCAAGGGCGCGGCCGGTCCGGTGCCGGTGCGTTACCGCACCCCGGTTGCCAGCGCCCAGATCAAATCCGCCGTGCTGCTGGCCGGGCTGAACGCGCCCGGACAGACCGTGGTGATCGAGGCCGAGCCGACGCGCGATCATACCGAACGCATGCTGGCCGGTTTCGGCGCCACCATCACCACGGAAACCACCGATGAAGGCCGCGTGATCACCCTGACCGGCCGGCCCGAGCTGCGGCCGCAGCCGGTCGCGGTGCCGCGCGACCCCTCAAGTGCTGCATTCCCGGTGGCGGCGGCGCTGATCGTGCCGGGATCGGAAATCCGGGTGCCCGGCGTCAGCCACAACCCGACCCGCGACGGGCTCTATGTCACGCTTGTGGAAATGGGCGCCGACATCACCTTTGAAAACCCGCGCGAAGAGGGGGGCGAGCCGGTTGCCGACCTTTTGGTCCGCCACAGTCCGGCGATGCGGGGCGTGACCGTGCCCGCCGAACGCGCGGCCAGCATGATCGACGAATTCCCGATCCTGTCGGTGATCGCGGCCTTTGCCGAGGGCACCACCGTCATGCAGGGCGTCCATGAATTGCGGGTCAAGGAAAGCGACCGCATCGACGCCATGGCCGTCGGCCTGCGCGCGAATGGCGCCAAGGTCGAGGATACCGAGGATACGATGACCGTCCATGGCACCGGCGGCCTGTCGGGTGGCGCCACCGCCGTGTCGCATCTGGATCACCGCATCGCCATGTCGTTTCTGGTGGCGGGGCTGGCATCTGCGCAACCGATCAGCGTCGATGACGGCGGCCCCATTGCGACCTCGTTCCCGGATTTCCTGCCGCTGATGCGCGGGCTTGGCGCCCGGATCGACTAACGGGGCGGGCGTCTTTGGCGAATTGAAGGCATCGCAATGCTGGTGAAATAGGCGTCAAACGCGAAAGCCGCCGGGCGATGGACCGGCGGCTTTTGCATTCGTGGGACAGGCGCCGGTCAACCGGCCTTGGCGTAGCCCAGCCCCTGCAAGGCGGTGCGGATTTCATCCAGAACCGCGGGATCGTCGATCGTTGCCGGCATCTTGTAGCTTTCGCCATCCGCGATCTTGGCCATGGTCGCGCGCAGGATCTTGCCCGAGCGGGTCTTGGGCAGGCGGTCGACGACGCAGGCCGATTTGAAGGCCGCGACCGGGCCGATGCGGTCGCGCACCATTCGCACCACATCCGCGACGACCCGATCATGCGGTGTCGTTACCCCCGATTTCAGACACAGAAAGCCAAGTGGGGATTGCCCCTTGAGGCTGTCGGCGACGCCGATCACCGCGCATTCGGCGACATCCGGGTGGCTGGCCAGCACCTCTTCCATGGCGCCGGTGGACAGGCGGTGGCCGGCGACGTTGATGACGTCATCGGTGCGGGCCATGATGTAAAGATAGCCGTCCTCATCGACATAGCCCGCGTCACCCGTTTCGTAATAGCCCGGGAAGTGGTCCAGATAACTTTTGCGGAACCGGTCCTCGGCGTTCCAGAGCGTCGGCAAGGTGCCGGGCGGCAGGGGCAGTTTGATCGCGATGGCGCCCAACGTGCCCCGGGGCACGGGGTTGCCCTCGTCATCGAGGATCTGGACGTCATAGCCCGGCATCGGCACCGAGGGGCTGCCCAGCTTGGTCGGCAGGGTTTCGATACCGATGGGATTGGCCGCGATAGCCCAGCCGGTTTCGGTCTGCCACCAATGGTCCACCACCGGCACGCCCAGATGATCCTGCGCCCATTTCACCGTATCGGGATCGGCGCGTTCGCCGGCCAGGAACAGGGCTTGCAGATCATGCAGCTTATAGCGGCGGATCCATTCGCCGTTCGGATCCTCGCGCCGGATGGCGCGCAGGGCGGTGGGGGCGGTGAAAAAGCTCTTGATGCGGTTGTTCTGGATCGTGCGCCAGAAGGTGCCGGCATGGGGCGTGCCGACCGGCTTGCCCTCATAGACCACGGTGGTCGCGCCGGCGATCAGCGGGCCATAGCAGATATAGCTGTGCCCGACGACCCAGCCCACATCGGATGCCGCCCAGAACCGGTCCCCCGGCCCGATATTATAGATGTTTTCCATCGACCATTGCAGCGCGACCAGATGGCCGGCGGTGTGGCGCACCACGCCCTTGGGCTGGCCGGTCGTGCCCGAGGTATACAGGATATAGGCGGGGTGATTGCCCTCGACCGGGACGCATTCGGCGGGTTTCACCCCGTATTGAAATCCGTGCCAGCTGAAATCGCGGCCCTCGACCAGCTTTGCGACCTCTTGCTCGCGCTGGAAGATGACGCAGAATTCCGGCTTGTGGCTGGCCATCTCGATGGCCTGATCCAAGAGCGGCTTGTAATGCACGACGCGGTTGGGTTCCAAGCCGCAAGAGGCGGCGATGATCGCCTTGGGCTGGCAATCGTCGATGCGCACGGCCAGTTCGCTGGCCGCAAACCCCCCGAACACGACCGAGTGGATCGCCCCCAGCCGCGCACAGGCCAGCATCGCCTCGATCGCCTCGGGGATCATCGGCATATAGATGATGACGCGGTCGCCCTTTTCGACGCCGCGCATGCGCAGCGCACCCGCCAGCGATGCGACGCGGGCCTGCAATTGCTTGTAGGTGATGCCCTTGGTCGAAAGCGTGATCGGGCTTTCATGCATGATCGCGACCTGATCGCCGCGACCCGCCAGCACATGGCGGTCGACCGCGTTCCAGCAGGTATTGACCATGCCGTCGGAAAACCATTCGAAGATCGGCGCGCGTTCGTCGAACAGTGCCTTTGACGGTTCCTGCTGCCAGTCGATGGCGCGGGCGGCCTGCATCCAGAACCCTTCGGGATCGGCCTGCCAGGCGGCATAGGTGTCGCGGTAACCCATCACTCACTCCTCCCCGAGATGATGGGCAGAGTTAGGCGCGCCAAAGGCCGTCGCGCAAGGATGTTAACGCTCGACAGCCGGGGGTGATCACAAAATTTTGCAGAATTTGGCCCAAATGCCGATGGCACGTTTGCAAAATCGGAAAATCTTTGCATCCGTCATAAAAACGCGCGCCAGTTTGCAAACTGGCGCGGTTTTCATGATCCGAAACGGACGAATCGTTCAAATGGGGCCGGGTGCAAGCCGCCCTTATTTGTAATGGCCGACGGGTGTGCCGGCGACCACGCTCATGTTCAAAAGGCCCCGCGTGGTGATCGAGGGGGTGACGATATGGGCGCGGTTGCCCATGCCCATCAGGATCGGGCCGACCTCAAGCCCGTTGGCCTTGAGCTTCAATGCGTTCCTGACCCCCGAGGCCGAGTCGGTGCCCGAAAAGACCAGCACATTCGCCGCGCCTTCGATGCGCGAATGCGGCAGCAGCCGTTCGCGGATCGTCGGGTCCAGCGCGGAATCGACATGCATTTCGCCGTCAAAGATGAAATCCACCTCGCGGGCGCGCAGAATTTCCATCGCGGCCCGCATCTTGCGGCCGGATTCGGTGTCCAGATTGCCGAATTGCGAATGGCTGCACAGCGCCACCTTGGGGGTCACGCCAAAGCGGCGGACATGGCGGGCGGCGCCGATGGCGGCCTCGGCCACCTGTTCGGGGGTGGGGGCGTGGTGGACCTGGGTGTCGGCGACGAAAAGTGGCCCGTCCTCAAGGATCATCAGCGACAGCGCGCCATGCGGGCGCAGCCCGTCGCGGGCCAGGATCTGGGTGACATAGTTCAGGTGCCAGCTGTATTGCCCGAAGGTGCCGCAGATCACGCTGTCGGCTTCGTCGCGATGGACCATGACCGCACCGATGGCGGTGGTGTTGGTGCGCATGATGGCGCGGGCGATATCGGGGGTGACGCCCTGCCGGGCCATCAACTCGTGATAGGTGCCCCAATAGTCGCGATAGCGCGGGTCGTTTTCGGGGTTCACGATTTCAAAATCGCGGCCGGGGCGGATCGGCAGGCCGGCGCGTTCGGCGCGGCGCTCGATCACCTCGGGGCGGCCGATCAGAATCGGCGTGTCGGTGGTTTCCTCAAGCATGGCATTGGCGGCGCGCAGCACGCGCTCATCCTCGCCCTCGGCAAAGACGATGCGGCGCTTGGCGGTGGCGGCGGCCTCAAAGACCGGGCGCATGATCATCGCCGAGCGGAAGACCGAGCCGTCGAGCTTGCGCTTATAGGCCTGAATGTCGGAAAGCGGGCGGGTGGCGACGCCGGTCTCCATCGCCGCCTTGGCGACGGCGGTCGAAACCACACCGATCAGACGCGGATCAAAGGGCTTGGGGATCAGATAATCGGCGCCAAAGGTCAGCGTCTCGCCGCGATAGGCCATCGCCGCCTCGGCGCTGGTGGTGGCGCGGGCGAGCGCGGCGATACCCTCGACGCAGGCCAGCTCCATCTCGTCATTGATCGTGGTCGCGCCGACATCCAGCGCCCCCCGGAAGATGAAGGGAAAGCACAGGACGTTATTGACCTGATTGGGGTAATCGCTGCGCCCGGTGGCGATGATGGCGTCGGGGGCAACCTCGCGCACCTCTTCGGGCAGGATCTCGGGCGTCGGATTGGCCAGCGCAAAGACGATCGGGCGGGGCGCCATCCGTTTGACCATCTCGGGCTTGAGCACGCCGGGACCGGAAAGGCCCAGAAACAGATCCGCGCCCTCGATTACCTGATCCAGCGTGCGCAGGTCGGATTTCTGGGCGAAATCGGCCTTTTGCGGGGTCATTTCCTCGGTCCGACCCTCATAGACCAGGCCGGCGATGTCGCAAAGCCAGACGTTTTCGCGCTTTACGCCCAGTTTCAGCAGCATGTTCAGGCAGGCGATGCCGGCCGCCCCGCCGCCGGTCGAGACGACCTTGATGTCCTCGAACCGCTTTTTCGCGACATGCAGGGCATTGGTTGCCGCAGCCCCCACCACGATGGCGGTGCCGTGCTGATCGTCGTGAAAGACCGGGATGTTCATACGTTCGCGGCACAGCCGTTCGACGATGAAACATTCCGGGGCCTTGATATCCTCAAGGTTGATGGCGCCAAAGCTGGGTTCCAGCGCGGTCACGATATCGGCCAGCTTGTGGGGATCGGCCTCGTTCACCTCGATGTCGAAACAGTCGATATTGGCGAATTTCTTGAAGAGCACCGCCTTGCCCTCCATCACCGGCTTGGATGCCAGCGCGCCGATATTGCCAAGCCCCAGCACCGCCGTGCCGTTCGAGACCACCGCGACCAGATTGCCGCGCGCGGTATAGCGGGCTGCCGTCGCGGGATCGGCCTTGATTTCCAGACAGGCTTCGGCGACGCCGGGGGAATAGGCGCGCGCCAGGTCGCGGCCATTGGCCAGCGGTTTGGTGGCACGAACCTCCAGCTTACCCGGACGCGGGAATTCGTGATAATCCAGTGCCGCTTGCCGCGCGCTGTCCTGACGGCGTTCTTCCATGGCCTGCCCCCTCTCGGCTTTAGATGGTTCAGCGTTAAACTAATTCTCCGGTGGGGAACAGGGGCTGCGGCCGGTTTGCGGTTTGCTGCGCACTTGCATCGGATCGGGCGCGGGCGCAAAATCGGATGCAAGGAATGATCGCCCCGCGCCATGGCCGGCCGGGCCGAAACGAAAAAGGGGTCGGAATGCCGCTTGTGGATGCCGCGCGCGAAGTGCGTGAATGCGCCTATGCGCCATATTCCCGGTTCAAGGTGGGCGCGGCGGTGCGCGGTGCCTCGGGCCGGATCTATCAGGGCTGCAATGTCGAGAATGTCGCCTATCCCGAGGGCACCTGCGCCGAGGCCGGGGCCATCGCGCTTATGGTTGCCAGCGGCGAGACCGAGCTGATCGAGGTCGCCGTCATTGCCGACAGCCCCAGCCCCGTCCCCCCCTGCGGCGGATGCCGCCAGAAGCTGGCCGAATTCGGCCGTGCCGACACGCCGGTGCTGTTGGCGACGACGGGGGGCGTGACGCTTGCCACGACCATTGGTGAATTGCTGCCGGGCCGGTTCGACATTTCCCATATGTCGGGCGTGGAATGAGCCAGGCCGATCCGCGCCCCGTGATCGCCGGGATCCGCGACGGGCGCGGGCTTGACGGGGATGGTGCGCGGATGATCGCGGGCGGTCTGGCCGACGGATCGGTCAGCGATGCGCAGGCCGGTGCATTCGCCATGGCGGTGCTGACGCGCGGGCTGGATGCGGGGGGGCGGGTGGCGCTGACGCGGGCGATGCGCGACAGCGGGCATGTCATGCGCTGGGATCTGCCGGGGCCGGTTGTCGACAAGCATTCGACCGGCGGCATCGGCGATACCGTAAGCCTGATCCTTGCGCCCCTGGTTGCGGCTTGCGGCGGCTATGTGCCGATGATTTCGGGGCGGGGACTGGGCCATACCGGCGGCACGCTGGACAAGCTTGAGGCCGCGCCCGGCTTTCGCGCCGCCTTGCCCGAGGATGAATTTCGCCGCATCGTCGCCGATCAGGGCTGCGCCATCGTCGCCGCCGGGCGCGATCTGGCCCCTGCCGATGCGCGTCTTTACGCGATCCGGGACGAAACCGCGACCGTGGGATCCATCGACCTGATCACCGCCTCGATCCTGTCCAAAAAGCTGGCGGCGGGGCTCGACGCGCTGGTGCTGGACGTCAAACAGGGCAGCGGGGCGTTTCTGCGCGGCATGGATGCGGCGCAGGCGCTGGCCCGGGCGCTGGTCTCTACCGCCGAGGGTGCCGGTTGCCGCGCCCGCGCCTATATCACCGATATGGATCAGCCGCTGGCGCGGGCCGCCGGCAATGCGCTGGAACTGCGCGAGGCGATCGCCGTGCTGAACGGGACCGGGCGGGGGGCGCTGCGCGATCTGTCGCTGTCGCTATCCTCGGCCTGTCTGCGGCTTGCGGGATTGGCGGATGGCGCCGAACGGGCGCTGGAGAGCGGCGCGGCGGCCGAGCGTTTCGCCCGCATGATCGCGGCGCAGGGCGGTCCCGCGGATCTTTTGGAACATCCCGACCGCTATCTGCCGGCGGCGCCGGTGATCCTGCCGGTGCCGGGCCGTGGCCGCGTCGCCGCCATCGACACCGAGGCGCTGGGGCATGCGGTGGTGGCGCTTGGGGGCGGGCGGCTCTATGCCGGCGACCGCATCGACCCGCGTGTGGGGCTTGCGGATTTGCTGCGCATCGGCGAAGAGGCCGGCGAGGGGCGGCCGCTGGGCTTTGTGCATGCCGCGACCCTGCCGGCGGCCGAGGCTGCCGTGGCCTCGGTCCAGTCGGCCTATCTGCTGGGCGAAGGCCCGGTTTCCGGCCCCTTGATCCGCAGCGAGGTATCGCATGACGACTGATCCCCATGCGCCCCGCGCCGACGCTTCGCGCCGGGCCTTTTTGATCGTGATGGATTCCGTGGGCATTGGCGGCGCCCCCGATGCGGCCGAATATTTCAACGATGCCCGCCCCGATACCGGCGCCAATACGCTGGCCCATATCGCGCAGGCGCGGGCGGCGGCGGGCCATCCGCTGCATCTGCCGCATCTGGATGCTCTGGGCCTTGGCGCCGCGATCCGTCTGGCCAGTGGCGCGGATGCGCCGGGTCTGGACGCCAGCCCGCAGGGCCTTTGGGGTTGCGCGACCGAGATATCGCGTGGCAAGGACACCCCCTCGGGGCATTGGGAAATCGCCGGTGTGCCGGTGCCCTGGGACTGGCATTATTTTCCCGATGCGCATCCGGCCTTTCCGCCCGATCTAAGCGCCCGCATCGCCGCCGCCGCCGGAACCGGGGGGATCTTGGGCGACGAACATGCCTCGGGGACAGAGATTATCGCCCGGCTGGGGGCCGAGCATCTGCGGACCGGCTGGCCGATCTGTTACACCTCGGCCGACAGCGTGTTGCAGATCGCAGCGCATGAACAGGCCTTTGGCCTCGACCGGCTTTATCGCCTGTGCCAGGAGGTCGCGGCGATGGTGCATCCGCTGCGCGTGGGCCGGGTCATCGCGCGGCCCTTTCTGGGGGCCGAGGGCAGTTTCGCCCGCACCCCGAACCGGCGCGACTATGCCATCGCGCCGCCCGCGCCGACGCTTCTGGACGTGGCACAGGGCGCCGGGCACCGAACCCATGCCGTGGGCAAGATCGGCGATATCTTCAGCCATCGCGGCATCTCGCAACTGCACAAGGGGGCATCGGATGCCGATCTGGCGGGCCAGCTTCTGGCGCTTGCCGATGAGGCGGGTCCCGGCAGCCTGATCTTTGCCAATTTCGTCGAATTCGACAGCCTTTATGGCCATCGCCGCGATGTGGCGGGCTATGCCTCGGCGCTGGAATGGTTCGATGGCGTGGCCGGCGCCTTTCTGGCCCGGCTGCGGCCCGGCGATCTGGCGATCTTTACCGCCGATCACGGCAATGATCCCAGCTGGTCGGGCACCGATCACACCCGTGAACGCGTGCCGGTTCTGGGCTGGGGCCTTGGCCTGCGCCCCGTCGGGCAGGTCGGCTTTGCCGATATCGCCGCCTCGGTCGCGGCGCATCTTGACCTGCCGCCCGTCGGCCCCGGAAAGTCCTTTCTATGACCGCGCAAAAGAACGTCGAGCTGCATCTGCACATCGAAGGCGCCGCGCCGCCTGCCTTTATCCGGGCGCTTGCGGCGGAAAAAAGACAGGATCTGAACGGCATCTTTGATGCCAGAGGCGCCTATGATTACAAAGGCTTCCACGATTTCTTGCGGGTTTATGAGGCCGCGACCTCGGTCCTGACCAGCCCGCGCGACTATGCCCGGCTCTTGTCCGAGGTGCTGGCCCAGGCCGCCGAACATGGCGCGATCTATGCCGAGCTTTTCGTCTCGCCCGAGTTTTGCGGCGGCGGCGATCTGTCCGCCTGGCGCGACTATCTGGCCGCCATGGACGAGGCCGCGCAGGCCGCCCGTCGCGACGGCATCGACAGCCGCGCCATTCTGACCGCGATCCGCCATTTCGGCCCCGAACGCGCCCGCAAGACCGCGATCTGCGCGGCGGAAACCGCCGGGGGCTGGGTGACCGGGCTGGGGATCGGTGGTGCCGAGGATGCGGGGAACCTGCGCGATTTCGCCTGGTCCTATGATTGCGCGCGCGAGGCAGGGCTGGGCCTGACCGCGCATGCCGGCGAATGGGGCGGCCCCGACACGATCCGCGACGCGCTGTCTTTGGGTGTGACCCGTATCGGCCACGGCATCCGCGCCGCCGAGGATGCCGGGCTGTTGCGCGAACTGGCCGCGCGTCAGGTCACGCTTGAGGTTTGTCCCGGATCGAACGTGGCGCTGGGCGCGGTTGCGGGCTGGGCCGCACATCCCATCGCGCGCATTCTCGATGCCGGCGTGCGGGTGACCGTTTCGACCGACGATCCGCCGTTTTTCCATACCAATCTTTCCAATGAATATCAGATGCTTGCTGACAATTTCGGCTGGTCCGGGGATGACTTCCGCCAGATGAATCTCTGGGCGGTCGATGCGGCATTCTGCGACGAAGACACCAAGACACGCCTGCGAAAGGACCTGACATGACGCAACCGCATCTGACCATCGTCGATCACCCGCTGGTGCAGCACAAGCTGACCCTGATGCGCGAGAAAACCACCTCGACCGCCAGTTTCCGCAGGCTTTTGCGCGAAATCAGCCTGCTTTTGGCTTATGAGATCACGCGCGAGCTGGAAATGACCACGGTCCGCATCGAGACTCCGCTGGCCGAAATGGACGCCCCCATGCTTGAGGGCAAGAAGCTGGCGCTGATCTCGATCCTGCGGGCCGGTAATGGTCTGATGGACGGGATTCTGGAACTGATCCCGGCGGCGCGCGTGGGTTTTGTCGGCCTTTATCGCGACCCCGAAACCTTGCAGCCCGTGCAATACTATTCCAAGGTCCCGAATGAGCTGGATGCCCGCATGACCATCGTCGTCGATCCTATGCTGGCCACTGGAAATTCCTCGGTCGCGGCCATTGATCTGTTGAAAAAGGCGGGGGCGAAAAACCTGCGTTTTCTGTGCCTTCTGGCCACGCCCGAAGGGGTGGCGCGGATGCGCGATGCCCATCCCGATGTGCCGATCGTCACCGCCGCGCTGGACGAGCGTCTGGATGAGCATGGCTATATCGTGCCCGGTCTGGGCGATGCGGGCGACCGTATGTTCGGGACGAAATAATGCCGCGTTAACCGGGTCTTCAGAGCTTGTGCCCTATCACCGGTCGAAAGGACCGAATCGGGGATTGGGTGATGCGACTGATGCGCTGGGTGATCTTTCTGGTGCTGGGGCCAGGGCTGGCTCTGGCCTCGGATCTGCGCCCGGCCGAGGATCCTCCGGCCGATCTTGTCGCGCGACAGTATATCGACAGCAGCGGTTGCGTCTTTCTGCGGGACGAGGCGGGCGGCTGGCTGCCGCGCCTGTCACGCGATGGCTCGCCGATCTGCGGCTATCCCCCGACATTGTCGGCGCGCGGCCTTGATGGAAAACCGCGTCTCAGGGCTTTGGATCCGAATGCGGGCCGCAGCCGTGCCGAGCTCTTGGAACAGGCGTTGTCGGAAACCGTGCTGACCAATCTGCGCCCCGGTGAATTGGCGAACGATCCCACGCCGATGGAAACGCTGCCCGATTTTGGACCAGAGCCCACCTCGACCGCGCCGGTCGATGCGCTAAAGGCCGCGCTGGCTGCCGCTCCGACCGTGCGCAACAATATGGGCGAGGCGTTGCAGCCCAATCGCAGGCTTTGCCAGCTTCTGGGCTATGACGACAAGGCCGGGGCCTCGGCTCTCGGCAGCGATCCAAGCCAGGGCTATTGCAGCACCCTGCCAGAGTCGGACCTGTCGCGCCTGAGCTTCGTGCGCCCGCTAGGCGAGGTGCGAAAGGCCGATGCGAAATCCGCCGTCGCACGCGATGCTTCCGAGACCGCCGAAAAAGTCGCCGCCCCCGCGAAAACCGGGACAGAGGCCAAGCCGCCCGTCGCATCCGTGCCGGTGCCGAAAAAGGCGGATACCGTGGCTGCGGCCGATAGATCGCGCCCGACCTCTGCTAAGGCGCAGCAGGCCAAATCCCCGGATAAGTCCACGGCTAAATCCACGGCGAAAGCGACCAAACAGCCGGCCAAGCCTGTCGTCAACACGCCGAAAGCAGCGCATCCCGGGCCTGCGACGCCCCAGACGCCGAAAGCAGTCAATGCTGCGAAAACCCTAGCAGCACCAAAGGCCCCGGCCGCCACCGCATCGAAACCCACAGCGCCCGCCAGTCCCGGGCTGATTCCGCCGGGCGCACGCTATGTCCAGTTCGGCACCTATGCGGATATGACCAATGCGGATCGTGCCGCGCAGGTGGTCGCGCGTATGGGCTATCCGGTCATGCGCGGACAGGGCAAGGTTGGCGGCCGCAACGTGCAGTTCATCCTGGCCGGCCCCTTTTCCGACCGCGAGACGATTGTCAGAGCGCTGGACTCGATCCGCCGCGCCGGATTCCGCGACGCCTATCCGCGTTAGCGGTGTTTTCGCCTCATGACTACGTACCGCACAGGAGGGTCGTGGGGCGATATCGCGGTGTCTGATAATATGGCGTGCGGGTCCGCTTGGGGCCGATGCCTGCGGCTGGCGCGCGCAAGCCCAGCGGATCGGACGGTCGTGGGTTGGGGCGGTCGGGGATCAAGCAGGCCTGTGATTTCCATCCAATGGCTGGACTGCGGACCGCGCTGGTTGGATGTTTGCAGGGCGCAAACCAGACATGCCAGTGCTGGACGGGCGCGTATCTGACAGATTATGTCAGACGGCGCCGGCAGGATAGGTGAAACCGGACAGGTCGCACCGGACAGAAAAATCCGGACAGCATACCGGATTAGGTCAAGATGGGCCCGAGATATAGGGCCTTAAATGCAAAGCAGGCCGCGTCCGGGACTTCGCCGGGCCATCTGGCTGTTGATGCGAAAACTGCGACCGGCCTATTGCGCGCAGATTTCCTGCAAGGCGATCCATTCGCGATCACTGAGCACCGGCCGGGGCGTGGTGGTCCGAAAGGGATCCGCCTCGATCAGGCCCAGCGTCGCCTCGCCCGTGGGATCCAGCGAACGGGCATAGGGTTCGCTTGGCAGGCCCGCGCGGGTGAAATAGCTCAACAGCAATTCATCCGCCGGCCGGGGAACGGGATCGGCCAACAGCTTTTCGCCATATCCCGCCAGCGATTTCTCGGGCAGGGTGCCGTTGGTCAGCAACTGGAACGTCGCGCGCGGGCCGGCATAGCGCAGCGCGGCAAGCAGCGGGTCGCTTTGCACCGCCGCTGCGCGCGCGGCCAGAATATGGCCGGCTGCGGCCTCGGGGGTGACCTGACCCGCCACCAGATCCTCACCGATGACGATGATCGAACCCGGCAATTGCAAGGCACCGCGCAGGGTGGCCGGCACGATCTCGATCCGGGCATCGGGGCCGATCAGCCGCGCCGCCAGCTTGTTGCGCACCATATCGCCGGCCGGGCGGGCACAGGGATTTCCGGTGGTCTTGGCGATCTCCGAGAGGATCATCCGGCCGATTTCGGCCCGTTGCGCCGGTGGGGCCACATTGGCCGCGTGCCGGACCAGCGCCGGCGGCACCCAGAATATCGCAAGCACCGCCATGATCGCGGCAGCCCCCAGCATCAACCCGCCGCGCAGACGTCCGGGATGGGGCTTGCTGGCCTCGATCGCGCGATGAACGCGCTCAATCGCGGTGATCATCAGCTCGTCTTCGATATCGAGCTGCTCATCCGCGTCGATGCCGCCCGGGACATAGCGCGCGGGCATCTTGCCGGGATTGCTGCGGGTCACGGCAGGCAGCGACCAATGCGCCAGCGGCGTTTCCGAGCGCGGATCCGTCAGCACCAATGTCGCATCGCCGAACGAGACGATGACATCGCGCGCCTTGGATTGCGGCGTCTCGCGCCAGATCCCTGCCGCCTCCAGCCGTTGATATTGATTCAGCGCCGTCATGACCGGGCCATCGATTCCTGCTGCCCCGCGCCAAGCTTAAGCCACGCTCGGCCATGGTCAACAAGGCCAGCGATCTGTTTGCGCAGGGCAATCCCCGATATGTGCCGCGTCCGGCGCCGAACTTCGATCCGCTGGGGGGCAGGGGCGGCGGTGTTCGCGCCCCGGTGCGATTCCGGTCCCGAAAGACCGGCACCGCGTCCAAAAGCTGTCCGCCCCACCCCGTCGTCGGGGCAGGGCGGTGCGATCATGTGCGGGGTCAGGGGCTGCCGCAATTTGCGGTCAGACGGTTTCGGGGACCGCCATGCCGCGCTCGCGCGCAAGGTCACGGATCCGCTTTTGCAGCTTTTCAAAGGCGCGCACCTCGATCTGGCGGATCCGTTCGCGCGAGACGTCATAGCGGGCCGAAAGATCCTCAAGCGTCATCGGATCGTCGCGCAGCCGCCGCTCCATCAGGATGTCCTTTTCGCGGTCGTTCAGCACGTCCATGGCGGCGATCAGCATCGCGCGCCGCGCCGACATTTCATCGGCTTCGGCAAAGGCCTCGGCCTGGTTCGCGTCCTCGTCTTCCAACCAGTCCTGCCATTGCGCGGTGGATTCGCCGTCGCCCGACCCGACCGTGGCATTCAGCGAGGCATCGCCCCCCGAAAGCCGGCGGTTCATGTCGATGACCTCTTGCTCGCTGACATTCAGGTCATTGGCGATCTGGGCGACGTTTTCGGGCCGCAGATCGCCCTCTTCCAGCGCGCCCAGCTTGGACTTGGCCTTGCGCAGGTTGAAAAACAGCTTTTTCTGCGCCGAGGTCGTACCCATTTTCACCAGCGACCACGACCGCAGGATATATTCCTGGATCGAGGCGCGGATCCACCACATGGCATAGGTCGCAAGGCGAAAGCCCTTTTCGGGATCGAACCGCTTGACCGCCTGCATCAGGCCGACATTGGCCTCGGATATGACTTCGGCCTGGGGCAGGCCGTAACCGCGATAGCCCATGGCGATCTTGGCGGCCAGGCGCAGGTGGCTGGTCACCAGCTTCTGCGCGGCCTCGGGATCCTCATGATCAACCCAGGCCTTGGCCAACATATATTCCTCTTCCGGTTCCAGCAGGGGGAATTTACGGATTTCCTGCAAATAGCGGTTCAGCCCCTGTTCGGGGCTGGGGGCCGGAAGGTTGGTGTAATTCGCCATGTCTCATATCCCTGTCCCACGTATTATAGTGGGTAATTGTTAACGCAATCAGTCCGGTTCAAGTTCCTCCGCTTGTCGGGCCGTCGCGCAGTTTGTCAAGAAGCCCCGCCATGTCGGATGGCAGCGGGCTGGTAAAGGACAGTGTCCGGCCGCTGACCGGATGTTCAAAGCCCAGCTCGGCCGCATGCAGGGCCTGACGCGGAAAATCGGCAATCGCGGCCGCCGCATCCGCCCCCAGCGCCTTGGGCGAGGGGCGTCTTGCCCCACCATAGACGGGGTCGCCGACCAGTCCCAATCCCGCATGGGCCATATGCACGCGGATTTGATGCGTGCGACCGGTTTCCAGCCGGCATTCGACCAGCATGGCGGCGGGCGGCGTGCCAAAACGTTCCAGAAGCCGCGCCCGGGTCACGGCGGCGCGCCCGCGTTCAAAGCTGACCGCCTGTCGCTGGCGGTCGGTCGGATGCCGGCCCAGCATGGTGGCTATGCGCAGCGTGCCGCCGGCCTCGAAGCTCAGGCCGGGCAGGCCGCGCAGCCGGGCGTCGGCGGGGTCGATCACGCCATGCGCGATGGCCAGATAGCGCCGGCTGGCGCTGTGATCGGCGAACTGGCTGGCCAGCCCCTGATGGGCGCGGTCGGTTTTCGCCACCACCAAAAGGCCCGACGTATCCTTGTCGATCCGATGCACGATGCCGGGGCGCGCCGCGCCGCCAATGCCCGACAGGCTGCCGGCGCAATGCGCCAGAAGCGCGTTGACCAGCGTGCCGGAACTGGCGCCCGGGGCGGGGTGGACGACCATGCCGGCGGGCTTGTCGATCACGATCAGCTCGTCATCCTCATAGGCGATGTCGAGGGGGATCGCCTCGGGCTGGGCGTCCAGCGGTACCGGCTCGCCGATGACGACAAGATAGTCGCCCGGCTCGGCCCGCGCCTTGCCGTCGCGCACCGGACCCGAGGGGCCGGTGACCGCCCCCTCGGCGATAAGCCGGGTCAGGCGCGAGCGCGACAATGCCGCCTGCTCTGGCGCCGCGGCGGCAAGCGCCTTATCAAGCCGTTCGGAAGGACCTTCGGGAATGGTGATGAGGATTTCGGCCATGGCTGCGGATGATAAGCGTGAAGCGGGGCCAGAGGAAGCGCTGCCGATGCTGCGCTGGCTGCGCATCCTTGTGACCTCGCTTGCGGCGGTGATGGGGGTGGGCGTTCTGGTGATCGCGGGGCTTTTGTGGCTGCGCCTGTCCGAGGCGCCCCTGCCCAAGCTGCCCGATCAGATCGCGCTGCCCGAAGGGGCGCGCCCCGCCGCCGTCACCTTTGCCCGTGATTGGGTCGTCGTGGTGACAGAGGCCGGCGAGGTGCTGCTTTACGACCGGCAGGGCAGGCTCAAGGACCGGGTTCAGCCCTGATCGGCGCCGGACTTGCCGTCCAGTACGTCCAGCCGGGCGCGCAGTTCGGCGTTTTCGGTGCGTGCCTTGATGGCCATTTCGCGCACCGCCTCGAATTCCTCGCGGGTGACGAAATCGCGCTCGGCCAGCCAGCGGTCGATCCAGCCGTTAAAGGCGGTCTGGGCCTCGTCCTTGGCGCCCTGGGCCACGCCCATCGCATTGGTCATCAATTTCGAGAGATCGTCGAAGAAACGGTTATTCGCGTTCATGGCGGGCCTTTCGGATCGGGTTTGCGGTCTATATGGCCTTGCGCGGGCGTTTATTCAATCGGTTGCCATCCGGTTGACACTGTGGCCCGCCCGCTTAGCCTGCGCCGCGACACGAGGAACCCATGATCCCCTTTCCCCAGATCTCGCCCGAGATTTTCACCATCAACCTGTTCGGCATCGAGCTTGCGCTGCGCTGGTATGCGCTGGCCTATCTGGTCGGGTTGCTGATCGGGTGGCGGATCATGGTGATGCTGATGCGCCGACCGGCGCTGTGGGGGGACGCGGCGCCGATGCGCCCCGAGCAGGTCGAGGAATTGCTGACCTGGGTCATTCTGGGCGTGGTCGTGGGCGGGCGTCTGGGCTTTGTGCTGTTTTATGAGCCGGGCTATTATCTGGCGAATCCGTCACAGATTCCGGTGATCTGGCGCGGGGGCATGTCCTTTCATGGCGGGTTTCTGGGGGTCGTGCTGGCCTCGTGGTGGTTCTGTCGCCGAAACGGCATTCCCGCGCTGCGGCTGGCCGATGCGCTGGCGGTGGCGACGCCCATCGGGCTGGGGCTGGGCCGGGCCGCGAATTTCATCAATGCCGAGCTGTGGGGCCGGCCGACCGATGCGCCCTGGGGGGTGATCTTTCCCGGCGTGGCGGCACAGAATTGCCCGGGCGTCGAGGGGCTTTGCGCCCGCCACCCCAGCCAGCTTTATGAGGCCGGGCTTGAGGGGGTCGTGCTGGCGCTGGCGCTTTTCGCGCTGGTCCGGCTGGGGGGCTTGCGCCGTCCGGGACAGGCGCTTGGGCTCTTTCTGATCGGCTATGGGCTGGCGCGGTTTGTGGTCGAATTCTTTCGTCAGGCCGATGCCCAGTTCATCACCCCCGACAACCCGCTGGGCCATGTGCTGGGCGGGCCGGTCTGGGGCGTGACCATGGGACAGCTTCTGTCGCTGCCGATGGTGGTGGTCGGGCTGGCCTTTGTGATCCGGGCGCGGATGCGCGCGCCGGTGCCGGCCGCGCCGTGACGCCGCTGGGGCGGCTGATCGCGGCGCAGATCGCGGCCGCGGGGCCGATGCGGCTGGACGAATACATGCGGCTGTGCCTGTTGCATCCGCAGCATGGCTATTACGCCACCCGCGACCCCTTTGGCGCGGCGGGCGATTTCACCACCGCGCCGGAAATCAGCCAGATGTTCGGCGAAATGGCGGGGCTGGCGCTGGCGCAATCCTGGCTGGATCAGGGCCGGCCCGCGCCCTTTACATTGGCCGAGATCGGCCCGGGCCGGGGCACGCTGATGGCCGATATGCGCCGCGTCATCGCCACGGTGCCCGGCATGGCCGATGCGGCCCGGACCGTGCTGGTCGAGGCCTCGCCCCATCTGCGCCAGATCCAGCGCCAGAAGTTGGGCGATGTCCGGCATGTCGAAAACACCTCGGATTTCGACCGTATCCCCTTGTTTCTGATCGCAAATGAACTGATCGACGCCTTGCCGATCCGGCAGTTCCAGCGCCAGCGCGACGGTTGGGCCGAACGTGTCGTCGCGCTGGACGATGCGGGCGGGCTGCGGCTGGCGCTAAGCGCGCCCGAGCCGGGGCTGGATCTGGACGCCCACGCCCCCCTTGGCCAGATCCGCGAGCTTTGCCCCGCCGCCGGGCCGCTGGTGGCGGGGGTCGCGCGCCATGTCGCGCGTCACGGCGGCTGTGCGATCTGGGTCGATTACGGCAATTGGTACGGTCAGGGCGATACCTTGCAGGCGCTGCGCCGGCACCGCCCCGAGGATATCCTGGCCCATCCCGGCGAGGCCGATCTGACCGCGCATGTCGATTTCGAGCCGCTGGCCCGGGTCGCGCAGGCGGCGGGTGCGCGTGTCTCGCGCATGGTGACACAGGGCGACTGGCTGATGCGGCTGGGAATCGCCGAGCGCGCCCGGCGATTGCAGGCGGCGGGCGATGCGGGGGCGGCGCAGGCGCTTCATCGCTTGACCGCGCCGGGGGAAATGGGTCACCTGTTCAAGGCGCTGGCGATCTGGGCGCCGCAGGCGCCGCTACCCCCTGGTTTCGAACCTTTGGATGACGATGCAGACCACGCTTGAGATTCTGACCCACCCGCTGCTTGATCCGGCCCGGCACGGGTTCTTTACCCGTCGCGGCGGGGCGTCCTCGGGGCTGTTCGCGGGGCTGAACTGTGGTTACGGCTCAAGCGATCAGGCCGAGATGGTGACGATCAATCGCGGCCGCGTCGCGGTGGCCATGGGGGTCGGGCCCGCCGCGCTGACCACCGTGCATCAGGTCCATTCCGCCGATGTCGTGACCGTCCGGCCGGGCGATCAGCCGGCAGATATCGCGAAAATCCGCGCCGACGGGCTGGTCACCGATCAGCCGGGGGTCGCGCTTGCGGTGCTGACCGCCGATTGCCAGCCGATCCTTTTGGCCGATCCGCAGGCAGGGGTGATCGGCGCGGTCCATGCCGGCTGGCGCGGTGCCTTGTCGGGGGTGATCGAGGCCACGGTGGGCGCGATGATGGATCTGGGCGCGACACGGATCGCGGCAGTGATCGGCCCCGCGATCAGCCAGCGCGCCTATGAGGTCGGCGAGGATTTCATGGACGAATTTCTGGCCGAGGATCCCGGCCACCAGCGCTTTTTCGCCGCAGGTCCCAACGGGCGGCCGATGTTCGATCTGCCCGCCTTTGGCCTGATGCGGCTGCGCGATGCCGGGGTCGAGGCGGAATGGATCCGCCATTGCACCTATTCCGACCCGGACCGCTTTTTCTCGTACCGGCGCAGCACCCATCAGCATCAGGCCGATTACGGGCGGTTGATCAGCGTGATCGTGCTTTAGGCATGGATGCGGAGGGGCTTTACGACACGCTGGCCGGGGGCTGGCGCTTTCAGCGCCATGCCTCGACCGGCGAGCGCATGCAGGGCGAGGCCCTGTTCCAGCCGCTGGCCCCCGACAGCCTGCGCTATCGCGAAGAGGGGCGGGCGATCCTGCCCGATGGGCGCGAGCTCAGCTTTTTTCGCAATTACCTCTATCGGATCGAGGGGGCGGTGATGACGATCCTGTTCGACGGCCCGACGCAGGGGCTGTTCCAGCGCGTCGCGCTGAGCTGGGCGGACGGGGCTTGGGTCGGACAGGGGCACCATCCCTGTGGACAGGATATCTATCGTTCGGACTATCGCATCGCGCCGGGATCGCAGCCGGGATCGCAGCCGGGATCGCAGCCGGGGCTGACGATCCGCCACCGCGTCACCGGGCCGAAAAAGGACTATCTGCTGGACACCGCCTATCGGCGCGACGACAGCCCCGCGCCCTAGCCCAGGGCGGCGGCGCGTTCCTCGACCACCGAAAACGGCACGCCGGGTTCGTCCTTGGCACAGCGGATCACCAGCGAGGTCTTGACCGAGGCGACATTGGGGGCCGAGGTCAGGCTTTCGGTCAGAAAACGCTGAAAACTCGACAGATCGGGCGAGACGCATTTCAGGATGAAGTCGATCTCGCCGTTCAGCATGTGGCATTCGCGCACAAGCGGCCAGCCCTGGGCCAGCGCCTCGAAGGCGGCCAGATCCTTTTCGGACTGGCTGAGCAGGCGCACCATGGCAAAGACCTGTACCTCGAAGCCCATTTCGCGGGCGTCGATATCGGCGTGATAGCCGCGAATATAGCCCATCTCTTCCAATGCGCGGACGCGGCGCAGGCAGGGGGGCGCGGAAATGCCGACGCGGCGGGCCAGTTCGACATTGGTCATCCGGCCATCGGCTTGCAATTCTGCCAGAATCTTGCGGTCGATATCGTCCAGTCGGGTCGTGCTCATACGTTTCCTCGCGGGCCGGTTGTGGCCTGAATTTTTCGCGGAAACTACATTGCCGATGCAGTTTGCGCAATAATATTTCAGAAATGGACCGCTGCTTCCGCCCGGATTGCATGACGGGGCGCGGGTGATTACCTAGTCCGGGCAAAGTGAAAGGTTCTGCCAGATGTCCCAGCCCGCGCCCGAGAATGCGTCCGAGACCACCCCCGCCGCCCTGCCTGCCCATAGCCGCGTGCTGATCGTGGGGTCGGGGCCGGCGGGCTATACCGCCGCCGTCTATGCCTCGCGTGCCATGCTGTCGCCGGTGCTGATCCAGGGCATGCAGCCGGGCGGCCAGCTGACCATCACCACCGAGGTCGAGAACTGGCCCGGCGAGACCGAGATCCAGGGCCCCGACCTTATGGTCAAGATGGAGGCCCATGCCCGCGCCATGGGCGCGCGCATCTTTATCGACACGGTCACGAAACTGGACCTGAAAGCGCGGCCTTTTGTCGCCCATCTGGATTCGGGCGCCCGCATCACCGCCGATGCCGTCATTCTGGCGACCGGCGCCCAGGCGCGCTGGCTGGAACTGCCCAGCGAGGAAAAGTTCAAGGGCTTTGGCGTTTCGGCCTGTGCGACCTGCGACGGGTTTTTCTATCGCGGCCGCGAGGTCATGGTGATCGGCGGCGGCAATACCGCCGTGGAAGAGGCGCTGTTTCTGACTAATTTCGCCAGCAAGGTGACGCTGGTCCATCGCCGCGACAGCCTGCGCGCCGAAAAGATCCTGCAAGAGCGGCTGTTCAAGAACCCCAAGGTCAGCGTGATCTGGGACCATGAGGTGGTCGAGGTTCAGGGGGACGAGGCGCCTCTGGGCGTGACCCAGGTCCTGCTGCGCTCGACCAAGACCGGGGCGGAACAGACGGTGCCGGCGGATGGCGTGTTCGTGGCCATCGGCCATGCCCCGGCATCCGAGCTGGTCGCGGGACAGCTGGAACTGCATCACGGCGGCTATGTGAAGGTCGAACCGGGCAGCACCCGCACCTCGATCCCGGGGGTGTTCGCGGCGGGCGACCTGACCGACCACATCTATCGTCAGGCGGTGACCAGCGCGGGCATGGGCTGCATGGCGGCGCTGGATGCCGAACGCTGGCTTGCCGATCACGACATGGCCGGCGCGCCCGACCGCCATGCGGCCGAAATTCCGGCCTGAGCCGGCCTGATGGAAGAACGTCCCGGCCGGACCGGCCGGGGCGGAAAATGCCTGCGCGGATCGCCTTGACGGTCGGAAAATCATGCTTTTGACGCGTTTCGACGCCATATGCGCGACACATGGCCGATATGCGACAGAATGCACGGAATCGGCAAAGCCATGTGTTGAAACCGGTAAATTTGACCGCTAATGCGTTGCCCGAAATCAGGGCGCGAACAACGCGTTCCTTCCTTTTATTCGCTTGAGGGCCAGCTGTTCCGGCCCTGCCCATAACGCCGAGTATCCGATGACCCAGCCAAACCTCGCCCCGATCCCCGAACTTTATGTCAGTGCCGAATCGGCGCAGAAGCTGAAGGTCGAGGCCGGCAACATGCCGTCCTGGGATCTGACCCCGCGCCAGATCTGCGATCTTGAACTGTTGATGAATGGCGGTTTCTACCCGCTGAAAGGCTTTCTGACCGAAGCCGATTACAATTCGGTGCTGGATGACATGCATCTGACCACCGGCGATATCTGGCCGATGCCGGTCAACCTGGATGTCAGCCAGGACTTCGCCGACAAGGTCGAGCCGGGCCAGGACATCGCGCTGCGCGATCAGGAAGGCGTCATCCTTGCCATTCTGTCGGTCACCGACAAGTGGACCCCGAACAAATCGAACGAGGCCGAAAAGGTGTTCGGCGCCGATGACGTGGCCCACCCGGCCGTGAACTATCTGCACAACACCGCCGGCCCCGTCTATCTGGGCGGCCCGATCACCGGCATCCAGCAGCCGACGCATTACGATTTCCGCGGCCGCCGCGACACCCCGAACGAGTTGCGCGCCCATTTCCGCAAGCTGGGCTGGCGCCGCATCGTCGCCTTCCAGACCCGCAACCCGCTGCACCGCGCGCATCAGGAACTGACCTTCCGCGCCGCGCGCGAGGCCGAGGCGAACCTGCTGATCCATCCGGTCGTCGGCATGACCAAGCCCGGCGATGTCGATCACTTCACCCGCGTGCGCTGCTATGAGGCTGTTCTGGACAAATATCCGGCCGCGACCACGCATCTGTCGCTGCTGAACCTTGCCATGCGCATGGGCGGCCCGCGCGAGGCGGTCTGGCACGGCATCATCCGCCGCAACCACGGCCTGACCCATATGATCGTCGGCCGCGACCATGCCGGCCCGGGCAAGAACAGCCAGGGGCAGGATTTCTACGATCCCTATGCCGCGCAGGAACTGTTCCGCAAATACCAGTCCGAAATCGGCATCGAAATGGTCGATTTCAAACAGATGGTCTATGTCCAGGAACGCGCGCAATATGAGCCCCGCGACGAAGTCGAAGAGGGCGCGACCATCCTTGACATTTCCGGCACCGAACTGCGCCGCCGTCTGCGCGAAGGTCTGGAAATTCCGGAATGGTTCAGCTTCCCCGAGGTGGTGACGCAGCTGCGCCGCACCTCGCCGCCGCGCAACCGTCAGGGCTTTACCGTGTTCTTCACCGGCCTGTCGGGTTCGGGCAAGTCCACCATCGCCAACGCGCTGATGGTCAAGCTGATGGAAATGGGCGGGCGTCCGGTCACGCTGCTGGACGGCGATGTGGTGCGCAAGCATCTGTCCAGCGAGCTGGGCTTTTCCAAAGAGCACCGCGACATCAACATCAAGCGCATCGGCTATGTCGCGTCCGAGATCACCAAGAACGGCGGCATCGCCATCTGCGCCCCGATCGCGCCCTATACCGCAACCCGCCGCGCCGTGCGCGAGATGGTCGAGGCCGGCGGTGCCTTTATCGAGGTGCATGTCGCCACCAGCCTTGAGGAATGCGAACGCCGCGACCGCAAGGGCCTGTACAAACTGGCGCGCGAAGGCAAGATCAAGGAATTCACCGGCATTTCGGACCCCTATGAAGAGCCGCAGAACCCCGAACTGCGCGTCGACACCGAAAGCGTCGATGTCGATCACTGCGCCCATCAGGTGCTGCTCAAGCTGGAGCAGATGGGGCTGATCGGCCTGAAATAAGCCGGTCGAACGGAAAACAGGGGGCCGCGCCGGCGTTGACCGGCGCGGCCCCTTGGCATATCGCGGAAGATGCACGCCCAAGGAGGCCCGATGACCGACGAGCCCGTTCTGATCCTGACCATGAAATGGGGCGCGCTTTACGGCGCCGAGGATGTGAACCGCCTTTACCGGCAGGTCGGCCGCCATCTGGCGCGGCCGCATCGCTTCATCTGCTTTACCGACGACACCGCCGGCATCGATCCGGGGGTCGAGGCGCTGCCGCTGCCCGAACTGGGCCTGCCCAAGGGTCATGGCGATACCCGCTGGCGCAAGCTGGCGCTGTTCCGGCCCGATCTGGGCGGGTTTGCCGGCATGACGGCGCTGTTTCTGGATCTGGATCTGGTGGTCGTGGACGACCTGTCGCCGTTCTTCGACCTGCCGGGCGATTATTTCATCATCCGCGACGACGACCTGTTCCGGCCCAAGCCCCTGCGCCGGATCAATCCCGAACGCGACCGTTTCCTGCATTCGGTCGGCAATTCCTCGGTCTTTCGCTATGTGGTGGGCGCGCACAGCTATATTCTGGACGCCTATCTGGCCGATCCGGCTGCCGCCACCGCGAATTACGAGATCAGCCAGCAGTTCCAGTCGGCGCAGCTGGCCGCGCACGGACATCTGCATTACTGGCCGCGCGGCTGGTGCGTCAGCTTCAAGAACGACTGCGTGCCGCGCAATCTGCTGAGCTATCTTTCCGAGCCGGTCTTGCCCCAAGGGGCAAGGATCGTGCTGTTCGCCGGCGCCCCCAAGATGGAGGACGTCTTTGCCGGGCGGGGCAGCAAATGGTATCGCCGCATCGGCAATATCGACTGGCTGCGCAAGGCCTGGGCGGGATGATCGCCGATGCTTTCCGGCGCTGGAAGCAGGCCCGCCGCATCCGCGCCGCCGAGGCCGAGATCATGGCCCGCGACATCCGGTCGCAGCCCCACGGCCTGCCCGCGCCGCTGATCGTCAGCCTGACCAGCTATCCGGCGCGGTTTGGCAGCCTGCATCTGGTGCTGCGCGCGCTCATGTCGCAAACGGTCGCGGCCGATCGGGTGATCCTGTGGCTGGCCAAGGGGGATGAGGACGCGCTGCCCATGGCCGCGCGCCTGCGGGGGCTCGAGATCCGCACCTGCCCGGACTGGCGCAGCTATAAAAAGATCGTGCCCGCGCTGCTTGAGGCGCCCGATGCCTATATCGCCACCGCCGATGACGACGTCTATTACCGCCCCGACTGGCTGGCGGCGCTGGTCGCCCGTGCTGGGGCCGGTGTCGTCGCGCATCGGGCCCATCGCGTCACGCTGGACGGCGGCGGGCGGCCGCGCCGCTATGACGACTGGCAGCGCAATATCGACGCGCCCGATGCCGGCCCGCTGATCTTTCCGACTGGGGTTGGCGGCGTGCTGTATGCGCCGGGCGTGTTCCATCCCGATGTGACCGATGCGGCGCTGTTTGGCGCGCTGGCGCCCATGGCCGATGACGTCTGGCTATACTGGATGCACCGGCTGGCCGGGTCGCGCCCCGAAAAGATCGGCGGCCGTTTTCGCATCACCGAATGGCCGGGAACGCAGGCGCAGAACCTGCGCGCGACCAATCTGGCGGGCGATGGCAACGATCAGGCGGTCAGGGCCATGCTGGCCCGTTACGGCTGGCCCGGCTGATCGTACCCGGGCGCGGGCGCCTGGAAATTTCGCTTTTTAGTCATTCCGTTGTGCGGCCCCGATGGCGGTCTTAAATTGCTGTCGTGGTAGCGTTTCCGTCGAAAGGAGGCGGTTGAGTCAACCTGGATGGCAAATGTCCGGTTTCCGGATGGTCATATACAATATGCAACTTATTGCGCTGTGCTTTGCAGTGTGCTGGACGATCTTTACGATCACTGCACCACCATCAGCGAGGCTGATCCCGATGGCGTCGTTGTCCGCAAGGCGGGGGTCGCGGGGCTGGCAGAGCCGCGCTATCCCGACAGGGAACTGTCGGATGTGAACGACCTGTTGCCGGTGCGGATCGACGTCGATCCGGATGGTGAAAACTGGGGTGCGCTGTTTTGCCCGTCGCAGAACCAGCTGATCGGGCCTTTGAACGGCATGGTCATCGGCGACATGCAGCGCCGGCTGGCGCTGATCTCGCAAAGGGGCAAGCTGCATCTGCGATTGCCCGAAAGCGATCTGACGATGTGCGGGCATAAGGTGACCGGCAAAGAGGTGCCGTACCGCGATGGCGGCCTGCTGACGGCGCCGGGGGAAAAGCCCCCCGCGCGGCGCGACCTGTTCGCGGAATGGTATGGCGGCAAGGTCTGTCGGCATTGCCTGCTGAATGCCCTGACCAGCTATTCCGACTGGGCGCCGTGACCCCGCTCCGGGCCGGGCCGTCCGGTCCGACCTGACGCCCGATCCGGACAGGATTGCGCCCCAGGGCAGATCCGCAAAGCCCCTCGCGAAAAAAAACAGCACCGCCATTCCACTGGGGAAGGGCGGTGCATCCATGCTGTCCGCGTGGTGATCTCGTCCCGAAAAGCGGGGCGATCTGCGGCGCAGGCCCGTGTGAACGCTGGTCTTTGCCAGCGCCAGCCTTGGGGCCTTAGTGTACGCTGACCGGGGTCAACTCGTTCTGGCGCGCCAGCATGAAAGCCAGGCTGCGGTCCTTGACCAGCGCCAGACGTTCGCCGTCGATGCCATGGACGGCGTAAAGCGCGTCCACATCAGGCACTTGCTGGCGGATCTCGTCGGGCAGGCTGTCCAGCGCCACGCGACGGATATAGACGGTATTGCCCGTTTCCGGGCCGAATTCGAATCTCTCGTTCATGTTCGATCCCCTTTCATTTGCGGCTGATCGGTATGGTTTGCACGATGCAGTTGGGCACCGAGCGGCGCAGATCAATGTTCAAAAGCCCATTCTCAAGCCCGGCATTGACCACCTCGACGCCATCGGCCAGCACGAAACTGCGCTGGAATGCGCGGGCCGCGATGCCGCGATGCAGGAACACGCGGTCCTCGTCCGGTTCGGTCTGACGGCCGCGAATCACCAGTTGGCGATCCTCAAGCGTGATCGACAGATCGTCATCGGAAAACCCGGCCACGGCCAGGGTGATGCGGAACCCGTTCTGGCCCTGATGCTCAATATTATAGGGCGGATAGCCCTCGGCCCCTTTGGCGGCCCTTTCGGCCAGCCGCTCCAGCTGGTCAAAGCCCAGAAGGAACGGATGTGTGGCCAGACTGATCTTGGTCATTCTTCCCAAGCCCTTTTTCAGCAAAGCGACTGTCGGCCGGACCCCGGAATGGCGACCCGACAGGGACAATATGTGAACGCCGGGATGATTGCGCAAGATGCGGCAACATCGTTAACCCATTTGCGCAAAGCCATTAACAGCGCCGGGGTGGTCATGTATAAGCATGCAAGTCCAGCCCGAGGCCCGACATGAACGCCCATCACGAAATGTCCCATGAGGAAATCGCCCGCACCCGGCTGGAGGTGCTGCGCCGCGAACACCGGGACCTGGACGAGGCCATCGAGGCACTGGTCAGCCAAAGCCTGACCCATTCGCTGACCTTGCAGCGGCTGAAAAAGCAAAAGCTTGCGCTTAAGGACCGCATCGCCCGGCTTGAGGACGAATTGACCCCCGACATCATCGCCTGATTGCCGATCCCGCGATTGCAAGACGGGCCGTCGCGCGCTAGGGCGGGACAAAAAGGGGGCTTTGCCATGGAAAAACCCGTCGGAATCATCATGGGCAGTCAGTCGGACTGGCCCACCATGCGCGAGGCCGCCGCGATCCTTGATGAGTTGGGCGTGGGCTATGAGGCGCGGATCGTCAGCGCCCATCGCACGCCGGACCGGCTGTGGGATTATGGCAAGACGGCGGTGGCGCGGGGCCTGCGGGTGATCATCGCCGGTGCCGGCGGCGCGGCGCATCTGCCCGGCATGATGGCTTCCAAGACGCGGGTGCCGGTGATCGGGGTGCCGGTCCAGACCAAGGCGCTGTCGGGGGTCGATTCGCTTTATTCCATCGTTCAGATGCCCAAGGGCTATCCGGTCGCCACCATGGCCATCGGCGCGGCCGGCGCGGCCAATGCCGGGCTGATGGCGGCGGGCATTCTGGCGATCGGGGATCCCGCGCTGGCCCAGCGGCTGGATGCCTGGCGTCAGGCGCTGTCCGATTCCATCCCGCAGGAGCCCAAGGATGACTGAACTACCCCCCGGATCGACCATCGGCATTCTGGGCGGCGGCCAGCTGGGCCGGATGCTGGCGGTTGCCGCCAGCCGGCTGGGCTATCGCAGCCATATCTATGAACCGGCCGCGGCGCCGGCCGGCGATGTGGCCTATGCGGTGACGAACGCCCCCTATGAGGACGCGGCCGCGTTGCGCGCTTTCGCCGAATCGGTCGATGTCATCACCTATGAATTCGAGAATGTGCCGACCTCGGCGCTGGATCTGCTGGAATCGATCCGTCCGATCCGGCCCAACCGGCGCACGCTGGCCGTGTCGCAGGACCGGCTGACGGAAAAGGATTTTCTGGCCGGGATCGGGCTGCGGACCGCGCCCTATCGCAACGTGGAAACCGAGGCCGACCTGCCCGCCGCGCTGGCCGATCTGGGCGTGCCCGCGATCCTCAAGACGCGGCGCATGGGCTATGACGGCAAGGGCCAGATCCGTTTCAACGATGCGGGCGGGCGCGACTGGACCGGCGCCCCTTCGGTGCTTGAGGGGTTCGTCGATTTCTCGGCCGAGATCAGTGTCATCGTCGCGCGGGGCGCGGATGGACAGGTCGCGGCCTATGATCCGGGCCTGAACCTGCATCGCGACGGCATTTTGCGGCGCACGACCGTGCCCTGCGGGTTGCCGCAGTCGCTGTTGACCGATGCGGTGCTGATCGCGGCGCGGATCGTGAATGCGCTGGATTATGTCGGCGTCATGGGGGTCGAGCTTTTCGTGACCCCGCAGGGGCTGGTGGTCAATGAAATCGCCCCCCGCGTCCATAATTCCGGGCATTGGACACAGGCCGGATGCGCCGTCGACCAGTTCGAACAGCATATCCGCGCCGTGGCCGGCCTGCCTTTGGGCGATGGTCAGCGCTATGCCGATGTCGAGATGGAAAACCTGATCGGCGAGGATATGGCCCGGCTGCCCGAATTGCTGCGCCAGCCGCGCGCCCAGATCCATCTTTACGGCAAGGGCGAGGCCCGCCCCGGCCGCAAGATGGGCCATGTCAACCGGCTGCTGTAAAGGCGGCCTCGACGCGCTGGAATTCGTCGCGGTTGCCGGGAATGCCAAGGCGCAGCCAATGCGGATGCCATGGAAAGCGCCGGCTCCAGATGCCGGCGCGGGCCAGCATGTCCTGGGCCGCCCCGGCATCCGGGGTATGATAGAGGCGGAACAGATGCGTGCCGCCCTCTAGCCGCCAACCTTGCGCGGTGACGATCTGATCCAGATGCAGCGCGGCCTCGGCCAGCCAGATGACGGTATTCGCGGCCCAGGCGCCATCGGCCAGCGCCGCCGCCCCGATTTCCAGCGCCGGCCCGCTGACCGCCCAGGGGCCGGCATGTTCGGCCATGCGCGCCAGCAGATCGGGCGCGGCGATGGCAAAGCCCAGCCGCAACCCGGCCAGCCCCCAGAACTTGCCGAAACTGCGCAGCACCGTGACATTGGCGGGCCGCGCGCGTGCCACCGACAGATCGGGACGCGGATCGGCAAAGCTTTCATCGACCAGAAGATGGCCGACACCGGCCGCGATGCGGGCGATCTGCGCGGGGGCGTATTCGCGGCCATCGGGGTTGTTGGGGTTCACGATCACCGCCAGATCGGCGCCGCTCAGGGCGTCTGGATCATGCGGCTCGGCGACCTGCCAGCCGGCGGCGCGCAGGCTGGCGGCATGTTCGTTATAGCTGGGCGACAGTACTGCCGCCCTTTGCCCGTTCAACACGCGCGGCAGGATCTGGATCGCGGCCGACGCCCCGGCCAGCGCCAGCAGATCGTGGCGGGGACAGCCGAATCGGTCGCTGGCGGCGGCGAGCAGCCGCGCCATATCCGCCCCGGTCGGCAATGCCGTCATCGCATGCGGGCCGGGTGCCGCGGCCGGATAGGGGCGGCGGTTGATCCCGGTCGACAGGTCGATCCAGTCACCGCGCCCGAAACGCCGCGCCGCGCTGTCGATATCGCCGCCGTGATCGCGCATCGGTTTCCCCCTGTTGCGGCCTGTCATGCCCCCGTCTTCTCTGGTCTTGCGCGGCTTGGGTCAAGCCCGCGCTCCAATGGCGAAAAACCTCTGGTAACCCAATTTTCACTTTACACCCCTATCGAACCGCACCACGATATGTTGTAGGCACATTTCGGGAACTACGCCGGGTGTAGTCCGCAGGGCCAAGGGTTGAGGCAACCTTGACCCATTCGGGACGGGCAGGACTGCACCGGGCAGGGGCCAAACAGGCAGGGGCAGGACATGACGCAGATCGGTGACTTCATCCACAGCGATGACATCCATCCCATCGACATTGTCGAGACCGTGGCGACCCATCACGAATGGGATTTCGACCGGCTGGCCGAGGATCAGATCGCCATGGCGGTCGAGGGGCAATGGCGAACCTATTCCATCACCCTGGCCTGGTCGCCGCGCGACGAGGTGCTGCGCCTGATCTGTACCTTTGACATGGATCCGCCCCGCGACCGCCTGCCCCAGCTTTATGAGGTGCTGAACCTGGCCAATGATCAGGTCTGGGATGGCGGCTTCACCTTCTGGGCGCCGCAAAAGCTTATGGTGTGGCGCTATGGGCTGGTGCTGTCGGGCGATGCCATGGCCAGCCCCGAACAGATCGACCAGATGATCGGCAATGCGATCATGGCGGCGGAACGCTTTTACCCCTGTTTCCAGCTGACCTGCTGGGGCGATACCACCCCCGAGGCTGCGATGAATATCGCGATGTCCGAGGCCTATGGTCGCGCCTGAGCCGGTATGAAGAGAGACCCGTTTCACCTCTCTGTGGTTATGAGGGATCAGTCTCAGCACAGTTTGCTCTGGGTCGCGGTCGCGCTCATTGTGACATTCTTCATGCTATGCCGCGCCTTCATGCAGGACTGGCGCTGGATTTTCGGCTTTCCGGTGCATTTCGCCGCGGTCTATCTGTTTATAAAACTCTGGGCGTGGGCCGGAGGGATTGACCGCGATGGCCTGACGCCCGAAGACCGTGCGCAAAGGGACAGGGAAGGCGACGGCTGGCAATGACGGATATTTCGGAACTGAACGGGCGCGGGCTGGTGCTTATCGGCTGCGGCCGGATGGGCGGCGCGCTGCTGGATGGCTGGCTGAAAAACGGGCTGCGGCCGGGGGCGGTGCATGTCGTCGACCCCAATCCGCGCCCCGATCTTTCGGCTTTGGGGGTGGCGGTCAATGGCGCATTGCCGCCAAGTCCGGCGGTTCTGGTCATCGCGGTCAAGCCGCAGATGATGGCGGATGTGCTGCCCCGGCTGAATGTGGGGGCCGATACGCTGGTCATCTCGGTCGCGGCGGGGGTGACCATCGCGGCCTATGAGGCGGCGTTTCCGGGCGCGGCCATCGTGCGCACCATGCCCAATACCCCGGCCGCGATCGGGCAGGGGATCACCGCCATTGTCGGGAATGCGCGCGCGGGCGAAGGGGAACTGGCGCTTGCCGGCGCGCTCATGTCCGCCGTTGGGCGCACCGTGCGCTTGCAGGACGAGGGACAGATGGACGCCGTGACCGCGCTTTCGGGATCCGGCCCCGCCTATGTCTTTCACCTGATCGAGGCGATGGCGGCGGCGGGCGAGGCCGAGGGGCTGTCCCCGGCGCTGGCGCTGGAACTGGCGCGGGCGACCGTGGCCGGGGCCGGCGCGCTGGCCGTGGCTGCAGACGAGGATCCGGCAAAGCTGCGCGAGAACGTGACCTCGCCGGGCGGCACCACGGCGGCGGGGTTGGCGCAGCTGATGGATCCCGAAACCGGGCTGCCACCCCTGATGCGGCGCACTATTGCCGCTGCCGCCGCGCGCGGGCGGGAGCTGGGGAAATGAGCGGTGACGGCACGGCCCCCGCGCCACAGATCGGCTGGGACGATTTCGCCGCCGTCGATATCCGCGTCGGCCGCATCATCCGCGCCGAACCTTTCCCCGAGGCGAAAAAGCCCGCGATCAAGCTGTGGCTGGATTTCGGCCCCGAAATCGGCGAGCGCAAGTCCTCGGCCCAGATCACCCGCCATTACCGGCCCGAAGAGCTGATCGGCAAGCAGGTGCTGGCGGTGGTGAATTTCCCGCCGCGCCAGATTGGTCCGGTCAGGTCCGAGGTGCTTGTGCTTGGCCTGCCGGATGAGGACAATCAGGTCGTGCTGATCGGCCCGGACAAACCCGTGCCCCTCGGAGGGAGGATGTTTTGATGAAGCTTCTGGTGACGCGTCGCATGACGCCGGCCGCGGAACACGCATTGGCCGCGCGCTTCGAGGCCGAGTTTCTGGACCGCGAGGACGGCTTTTCCGAGGCCGAGGCCGCCCGCGCCATGGCCGAATATGACGCGGTGATGCCGACCCTGGGCGACCGCTTTTCGGCCGGGGCCTTTGGCGGCGATCTGCGCTGCCGGCTTCTGGCCAATTTCGGCGCCGGCTTTAATCACATCGATATCGCCGCCGCCGCGAATGCCGGGGTCGCGGTGACCAATACCCCCGATGCCGTGACCGAGGCCACCGCCGATATCGCGCTGACGCTGATCCTGATGACCGCGCGCCGCGCCGGCGAGGGCGAGCGTGTGCTGCGCCGGGGCGAATGGACCGGCTGGCAGCCGACGCAGCTTCTGGGTCGCCATGTCAGCGGCGCCACCGTGGGCATCATCGGCATGGGCCGGATCGGCAAGGCCATCGCCCGGCGCTGTCATTTCGGCTTTGGCATGGATGTGCTGTTTCACAACCGCTCGACGGTGTCGTCGCTGGATTTTCCGGCGCGTCAGGTCGCGGGGCTGGACGAATTGCTGACCCAGTCGGATTTCGCCGTGGTCGCGGTGCCCGGCGGCGCGGGCACCCGGCACCTGATCGGCGCGGCCGAGCTGGACCGGCTGGGGCCGCGATCCTTTCTGATCAATATCGCGCGCGGCGACATCGTTCAGGAAGCGGCCCTGATCGACGCCTTGGCGCGGGGGCGCATCGCCGGGGCGGGGCTTGATGTCTATGAACACGAACCCCGCGTCGCGCCGGAACTGATGGCGATGGAAAACGTCACGCTGTTGCCGCATCTGGGCACCGCCGCCGAAGAGGTGCGCACCGCCATGGCGATGCGGGCGATGAACAACCTGCTGGCTTTTGACGAGGGCCGGCCCCTGCCGGATCGGGTGAATTGATGACAGCGCCGGAACGCGCGATGGCACTGATCCGTGCCGGTATTGCCGCCGCCGATCCGGGCGCGGCTGTTCGGCGCGGCATGGCGGCGGTGCTGGAAAATCCGCCGGGTCCGGGCGGCCACTGGCAGGTCATTGCCTTGGGCAAGGCCGCGCGCGCCATGGCCGAGGCGGCCTTGCAGGCGCTGCCGGATGCGCAGGCGCTGGTGGTCACTAATGCCGGCAATGACACGCCGCTTGCCGGCGCGCGGGTCATGCGCGCGGGCCATCCCCAACCCGATGACGATGGCGCGCTTGCCGCCGCCGAGGTCATCGCCCGGCTCACCGCCACCGGACCACAGGATCGGGTCCTTGCGCTGATTTCGGGCGGCGGCTCGGCCATGCTGCCCGCCCCGGCCGAGGGGATGACGCTTGCCGACAAGCAGGCGGTGAACCGGCTGCTGCTGGCCTCGGGGGCGGATATTTCGCAGGTCAACCTGATCCGTCAGGGCCTGTCGCGGCTAAAGGGCGGCGGCTGGCTGCGGCTGTCGCGGGCGCCGGTAACGGCGTTGATCCTGTCGGATGTGCCGGGCGATGACCTGCGGGTGATCGCCTCGGGGCCGACGGTGGCGCCGGTGGGCAGCCGCGCGCAGGCCGCCGATCTGGCGCGGGAACTCGGCATCTGGGACCGGATGCCCGAGGCTGCGCGCGCGGCGCTCAGCCGCCCCGAGGATCGCCGCGCCTTGCCGCCGGGCCGCAATATCCTTGTCGGCTCGAACGCGATATCGGTTCAGGCCATGGTCGATGCGGGTGCCGCGGCGGGGCCGATCCCGCTGGACGGCGATGTCGAGGATTGCGCCCGGGCGATCTGGGCGCTGGCCCCGGCTCTCGCCCCCGGTGAGGCGCTGGTCTTTGGCGGCGAAACCACCGTCAGGCTGGTCGGCGACGGCATGGGCGGGCGCAATCAGGAACTGGCGCTGCGGCTGGCCATGCTGGCCGAAACGCAGCCGGTCGGTTTCGACTGGGCCTTCGCCTCGGTCGGCAGCGACGGGCGCGATGGCCCGGGCGAGGCGGCGGGCGGGCTGGTCGGTCCGGGCACCGTCGCGGCGATCCGCGCGGGCGGCATCGATCCGGCCGAGGCGCTGTCGCGCAACGATTCCACCCCGGCGCTGGCGGCGGGGGGCGCGCTGGTCATGACCGGCGCCACCGGCACCAATGTCGCCGATCTGGCGGTGCTGCTGCGCGCCTGATCGCGGGCGGCATCGCGGGCGCGGGGCCGCGCCCGGACGTGGCGGGATGGGGGCCAAAGACGGGGCCAAAGACGGGGCTTGACCGCCCCTTGCGGCCCGCGCAGGTTGTCGGCGGACCAGCGCAGGCGGGATTGCATGCTTTACAGCTATATCAACGCGGGACAGGGTATCGCACCGCTGCCAAAGGACACGGATCTGGCCAAGGCCATCTGGATCGACCTTTATCGCCCGATGCCCGAACAGGTCAGCGCCGTCGCGGCGCTGGGATATGACATCCCGACCCTTGCCGATATGGAAGAGATCGAGGTCTCGAACCGTCTCTATACCGAAAACTGCGTCACCTACATGACCGGGGTGCTGCCCGGCCAGCTGCCCGATGGCGCCAATGTCGCGATGCCGGTGACCTTCATTCTGGACGACAAGCGGCTGGTCACCGTGCGCCACCACGCCCCGCGCCCGTTCGAGACCTTTCCGACCCGCGCCGGCCGCTCAAGCTGTGGGGCCACCTCGCCCGAGCGGATCTTTCTGGGCCTGATCGAGGAAATCATCGGCCGGATGGCGGATCTGTCCGAAGGGGTCTCGAAGGTGCTCGACATCGAGGTTACGCATGTCCTGCAAATGGGCTCGGCGCGCGATGCCGCCAAGTTGCAGGACGCGTTGGTGACGGTGGGCCGGCAATCCGAGCTGATCAACCGCGTGCGCATGGGGCTTTTGTGGCTGGACCGCATTCTGGTCTATCACGCCGCCAATTCCGTCCATGGCCCCGACAGCGCCAGGCTGCGGCCGTTTCACGCCGCCCTGCAGCGCGATATCCAGGCGCTTGAGGTGCATGCCGATTTTCAGGGCTCGCGCATCGGCATGACCGTCGACGCCACCATGGGCATGATCGGGCTGTTGCAGAACGACCGTGTGCGCAGCCTGTCGGTGGTGGCGGCGCTGTTCCTGCCGCCGACGCTGATCGCCAGCATCTATGGCATGAATTTCCGAAACATGCCGGTGCTGGAACTGGAATGGGGCTTTCACATGGCGCTGGGGATGATGGTGGTGTCGGTGGTCGCGACCTTCCTCGTCCTGAAATGGATGAAGTGGTATTAGCCGCGCAGCGGAAATTCCTCGATCAGATGGAAAAACCCGGCCTCATCCTCGCCGACAAGCGCCGCCGCGTTGACCCGCATGGGGGGGGCGATCAACGGCGACAGCCGGGGCGACAACAGATCCAGCACGGCCCCGGCGGCGCGCGCATCCATCCCGTCGCTCAGCGTCAGGTGATAGCTGAACAGGTCCAGCACAAAGGGATAACCCCAATGATCCAGATGCTTGCGCGCCTGCGCAGGCAGGGCCTCGGGCCGGCGGCGATCATATTCCTGTGGTGTCAGGGGGGCGCGAAATTCGTCCAGCCGCGTCACCACCGAGGATTCCAGCGCCACCAGTTCGGGCGGCTGCTGGCCGGGGCGCAGGGCGGCGAAACCCCAGTCCCGGCTAGGCACCAGATCCAGCGCAAAGGGCGCCAGCCGGTCACAGATCATGCGCAGCGCCAGCGCCAGCTCTGACAGCTCGCGCCCCTGCGCGAGCCGGAAGGGCGCCTTGAGCGTGGCGTGAAATCCATAGCGCCGCGGCGTCGCGGTCGCGTCGCGGGCCGCCTCGTCCAACCCATCGGGATGGGCGACGGCCGTGCCGCTGCGCAGATCCCAGCCCAGCCACGCGGCCCCGAAATCGCCCAACTCCCCATCGGGAAGGTGATAGACCGCAAAGCGTCGGAACTGCATCTGGACCCCCATTCACCGCAAGGCGGGCTTGCGTCGCATTGCCTTGTTCCATTCCATAGCAAAGCCTATGCAGGACCGACAGCCGCATAACAGGGAAAAGCCCATGCGTCAGACAATCCGCTACATGACATGGCCCTTTATCGTCACGGGGCTTGGCCTGATCCTGGCGGCGCTGATCGGATGGCGCTATGGCGGCAGCGCGGGGGCGCTGTCCTTCTTTCTGATCGCGGGGGTGCTGGCGGTGCTGGAAATCTCGCTCAGCTTCGACAATGCGATCGTGAATGCCAACAAGCTCAAACAGATGACGCCGCTTTGGCAAAGGCGGTTCCTGACCTGGGGCATCATCATCGCCGTTTTCGGGATGCGGGTGGTGTTTCCGCTTTTGATCGTGGTCGTGGCCGCCCGCCTCGCCCCGTGGGAGGCGCTGCGCCTCGCCGCCACCCAGCCCCAGGAATATGCCAGCATCATCCATGACGCGCATCTGCCCATCGCGGCCTTTGGCGGCAGCTTTCTGATGCTGGTGGCGCTGAACTACTTTTTCGATCAAAGCAAGGATGTCGACTGGATCGCCGGCATCGAACGCTTTCTGCGCCGGCTTGGGGAAATCCGCGGGATGGAAATCGGCCTTGTGCTGATCTGCATGCTGGTGATCGTGGGTCAGCTGCCGGATGAAAGCGAACATGCCTTCATCATCGCGGCGACCTGGGGGGTGCTGACCTATCTTGCGGTCGATATGCTGGGCCATGTGCTGGACAACTGGAATGCCGGGCCCGGCCATGCCGATCTGGCGCGGGGCGGCCTTGGGGCATTTCTCTATCTCGAGGTGCTCGATGCCTCATTCAGCTTTGACGGGGTGATCGGCGCCTTTGCGCTGACCCAGAACCTGTTTCTGATCGCCATCGGGCTGGGCATCGGGGCGATGTATGTGCGCGCCATGACGGTGATGCTTGTGGAACGCGGCACGCTGGCCGAATTCCGCTATCTCGAAAACGGCGCCTTCTGGTCGATCCTGATCCTCTCCCTGCTGATGTTCGCCCAGACCCTGCGCCCGATCCCGGAAGTGGTCACCGGGCTTCTGGGCGCGGGCTTCATTGGCGTGGCTTTTCTGAACTCGCTGACATGGCGGCGCAAAAACGGCGACGCGGCGGATTAGGCCGGGCGCGTCGCCGCTTTCTTCTTCATCCAAATATCCATGCCTCCCGCGCCACAGGCGGCGCGGGCGCGGATGTCAGCCCTGGCTGTCCAAAGGCCGCGTCGCCAGAAACAGCCATTCGCGCACCCGATCGTCGACCAGCGGCGAAATCTCGTGCCAGACCCGGGCGTGATAATCGTCGAGCCATGCGATTTCGGCCGCCGACATCAAGGCCGGATCGATCAGCCGGCGGTCGATCGGCGCCAGCGTCAGCGTCTCGAATCCCAGCATGTCGCGGCCATCGCGGCTTTCGACCTCATGGACCACGATCAGGTTCTCGATGCGGATGCCAAAGGCGCCCTCACGGTAATAGCCCGGTTCGTTCGACAGGATCATCCCCGGCCGCAACGGGATGTCCGAAATGCGCGAGATGCGCACCGGCCCCTCATGGACCGACAGGCCCGCGCCGACGCCGTGGCCGGTGCCGTGATCGTAATCCATGCCCTCGGACCACAGCGGCGCGCGCGCCAGCGCGTCCAGATGCGCGCCCGCGACCCCGCGCGGAAACTCGACCCTCGACAGCGCGATCATGCCTTGCAGGACCCGGGTATAGGGGCGCCGTACCGCCGGATCAAAGCGGCCCATGGGCAGGGTGCGGGTGATGTCGGTGGTGCCGTCGGGGTATTGCCCGCCGGAATCGACCAACAGGATATCGCCGGGCAGCACGCGGCGGTCGGTGGCCTCGGTCACGCGATAATGCACGATGGCGCCATTCGGACCCGACCCCAGAATGGTGTCAAAGCTGATATCGACGATGCCGCGCGCGGCGCGCAATTCCTCGAGCTTGCGCGAAATCGCGATCTCGGTCAGGGGGCGTTCGGCCAGCTGACCGGCCTGCGCGTCCAGCCAGCACAAAAGCTCGCTGATCGCGGCGCCGTCGCGACGATGGGCGGCGCGCATGCCGGCGATCTCGGCCGGGTTCTTGCAGGCCTTGGGCATGATCACCGGATCGGGCGCCTCGGCGATATCGGTGCCCATGCTTTCGATCAGGGCAAATATCTGCTCGGGCGCGCTGGCGGGATCGACACGCACCGGTCCCGACAGATTCGTCAGCGCCGGGGTCAGCGCATCCACCGGCAGGATCTGCACCGCATTGCCAAGTGCGGCGCGGATCTCATCGGGGAATTTGGCCGGATTGGTAAAAACGGCGACATGGCCGTTCCCCTCGATGATGGCAAAGGCTTGCACGACCGGGTTGCGGGGCACATCGGCGCCGCGGATGTTCAAAAGCCATGAAATCGAATCCGGCAGGGTCAGCACGGCGGCATGCTGGCCGGTCTTGTGCAATTCCCCGGCGATGCGCGCGCGCTTGTCGGCGGCGCTTTCGCCGGCCGTCTCGCCGGGCCAAAGCCGGACCTGACCGGCCGGTGCCTCGGGCTGGTCGGTCCAGATCGCATCGACCGGGTTCGTGGCCTCGGCGATTAGCGCGATCCCCGATCCGCTCAGCGCGGCCTCAAGCTCGCGGATCTCGCGGCGGCTGTGCAGCCAGGGGTCATAGCCGATGCGCCCCCCCTCGGGCAGGGCGCGGGCCAGCCATTCGGCGGGCTTGGTTTCCGGCCACGGAACCGGGGCAAAGGCCGAGGGATCGACCTCGGATTTCACCTGCACCCGATAGCGGCCATCGACAAACACCCCGGCCTGATCCGGGGTGACGATGCAGAACCCGGCACTGCCGGTAAAGCCGGTCAGCCAGGCCAGCCGGGCGTCGCGGGCGGCGACATATTCGCCCTGATGGGCATCGGCGCGCGGCACGATGAACCCGTCCAGATCGCGCGCCGCCAGCACCTTGCGCAGCGCCGCCAGCCGGGGCGGATGGCGGGCAGGATCGGATTTGCTGTCATAGCTTTGATACATGGTCGGATCACCGGCTTGGGAATGGAAAATGCTTCAGACGGGGGCGCGGCCAAGGGCCTCGGCGGCGCCGGGCACGCTTTGCGCAAGCCCGTCGGCCACGGCCTCGGCGCTGCGGCGGTGGTGGAAATCGGCCGCGACACGCGCGCGCGACGCCTGGGCCAATGCCCGCGCGTGATCGGGATCGGCGACGAGGCGGGCGATCTCATCGGCCATCACCCCGGGCGCTTCCGGCGGCACCAGAATGGCGTCCCGCCCCGAGGTGATTAGCTCGTGATTGCCGCCGACATCGGTCACGACCACCGGCATTTCCATGGCCATGGCTTCCATGATGGCGACGGAAATGCCTTCGTTCAGGCTGGCCAGGGCAAAGACATGGGCGTGTTCCAGCCCCTCGCGGACGCGATCCTCGCTGACCGCGCCCAAAAGGGTGACCGCATCGCCCAGCCCCTTTTCGGCGATCAGCGCCGCCAGATAGCGGTGATAGCCCGAGCCGCCCTGTTCGTCCTCGCCGGCGATCTCAAGCCGGGCGTCGATGCCTTGTTCGCGCAGCAGGCGAACGGTTTCGATCAGATGGTCATGGCCCTTGACCGCGTTCAGCCGGCCACAGGAAAAGATGCGCAGGGGCGCGCCGGGGGCCGGCGGCTGCCAGGGCGCGGCGCGGCGGATCTGGTCCAGATCGACCCCCATCGGGGCAATGTTGATGATCCGGGGCTTGCTGCCGGCCAGTTCGCGATCGACCACCCCCGCCAACAGCCGCGAGATGATGGTGGCGAACCGCGCATGGCGCCATTTCTGCGGCTGGTTCGGGCCATAACCTTCCAGCGTCGGGCCATGCAGGGTCAGGCTGTAACCGGGTCCGCCCAGCCGCTCGGCGAACATGGCGATATTGGCGCTGTCGGCGCAGGAATGGACATGGACATGGTGCCACCCCTGTTCGCGCGCGATGCGTTTCAGCCGCGCCCCCATGCCCAGAAGCGCCAGCATCCGCGCCCGCCCGCGCAACCCGCCCGAGGTTTCCGCGCTGAAGGCCGCGCCCAGACCCCGCGCCCAGCCGGTCGGACCGGCGCGCAGAAATTCGGTGACCATGCCCAGTCCCTCGCCGCGCAGGGGCAACAGATAGCGGGTCTGGGCCTGTGCCTCGGCCGCCCAGCTGTGCGAGGCGACGGCCCGGGGTGGCGGCCGGGTCGAAATCAGATCGGCCTCGACCCCAAGCTCGGCCAGCGCCTGTCGCTCGCGCCACAGAAAGATATGGGTCTGGCCCGGAAATTCGGGGATGAAAAAACCGATACGCAGCAAGATGCCCCCTTTTCGCGGGGTGTCCGTGACCCCGGCCCGCGCGCAAACTGGTCGCATGGACCGGGGCCGGAAATCAAGCGATCCCGAGCGAAATGCCTTAAGCCATGCGCCGTATCTGCATGGCGCGGGCGCGTTTGCGGGGATCGGATTCGAACAGCGCCGCCAGTTGTTCGGTGATCGCGCCGGCCAGCTGTTCGGCATCGGTGATCGTCACCGCGCGCTGGTAATAGCGGGTCACGTCATGGCCGATGCCGATGGCCAGCAGCTCGACCTGTTTCTTGCGTTCGATCATGGCGATCACGTCGCGCAGATGCTTTTCCAGAAAGTTCGCCGGATTGACCGACAGCGTGCTGTCATCGACCGGCGCCCCGTCCGAAATCACCATCAGGATGCGCCGCGCCTCGGGGCGCCGCGTCAGACGCCGATGCGCCCATTCCAGCGCCTCACCGTCGATATTTTCCTTGAGCAGGCCCTCTTTCATCATCAGGCCAAGGTTCGGGCGCACCCGCCGCCAGGGCGCATCCGCCCCCTTATAGATGATGTGTCGCAGGTCGTTCAGGCGGCCGGGGGTGGCGGGGCGGCCATTGGCCAGCCATTTCTCGCGTGCCTGCCCGCCCTTCCATGCGCGGGTGGTAAAGCCCAGGATCTCGACCTTGACCTGCGAGCGTTCCAGCGTGCGCGCCAGCACATCGGCGCAGATCGCGGCGATGGAAATCGGGCGGCCACGCATGGATCCCGAATTGTCCAGAAGCAGCGTCACCACGGTGTCGCGGAATTCGGTGTCCTTTTCGACCTTGAAGCTGAGCGGCGTCGTCGGGTTCGCCACCACGCGGGCCAGCCGCCCGGCGTCCAGCACCCCCTCTTCCTTGTCGAATTCCCAGCTGCGGTTCTGTTGCGCCTGAAGCCGGCGCTGCAATTTGTTGGCCAGCCGGCTTACGGCGCCGCGCAGCGGCTCAAGCTGTTTGTCCAGATAGGCGCGCAGCCGTTCCAGTTCGGCGATATCGGCCAGATCCTCGGCGCGGATTTCCTCGTCGAATTCCTGGGTATAGACCTTGTAATCGGCGCTGGCATCGCTGACCGGGGGCGGCAGGTCGGGCGGGGATTCCGCCTCGGTCATCTCGGCCTCGTCGGCCAGTTCCTCGTCGGACTGGTCGTCCATGCTGACCTGGGCCTGACGTTCTTCCTGGGTCTGGTCCTGGCTGCGCTCGGGGGATGCCTCGGCATCCTCGTCCTGTTCCTGATCGCGGGACTGGTTGTCGCCGGCCTCTTCGTCCTGTTCGGCGTTCTCTTCGGCCTCGTCTTCCTGCGGCTCGTCGGGGTCTTCGCCCAGCTGGTCGCCGTAACCCAGATCGGCGATGACCCGGCGCGCCAGCCGCGCAAAGGCGGCCTGATCGGCCAGAACCTCGTTCACCCGTTCAAGGTCGGAACCGGCCTGTTCCTCGACAAAGGGGCGCCACAGATCGGCGACATGCTGCGCCGCGGGGGGCAGGGCGCGGCCGGTGGCCATCTGCCGCATGATATAGCCGGCCGCGACCGCCAAGGGGGCGTCGGCGGGGGATTTGATCTGGCCATAGCCCTTGCGCTCGGCCTCGTGGCCGATCTTGACGTCGATATTCGACAGTGCCCCGGGCATGTCGCGCGCGCCCAGCGCCTCGCAGCGCGCGGTCTCCATCGCCTCGTAAAGGTCGCGGGCCATGGGGCCGGCGGGGGCGTATTTCGCATGCGTCCCGGCATCGTGATGCCGCAGCTTCATCGCCAAAGCATCCGCCGTGCCCCGCGCCAAAAGCACCTCGTCGCGGGTCATGCGCCGGCTGACCTGCGGCAGGCGCATGGTGTCGCCCGAAACCCCCGAAGGGTCGGCGGTGAAGGTCACGTTCAGCTCGTGATCCTCGGCCAGCGCGCGGGTGGCCTCGGTCAGGGCCTTTTTGAAGGGATCGGCGGGGTTGTCGGAGGGTTTCATGGCGAGGCTAGATTATCATGACACAGGCTTGATCCGCAGATGGACATAGAGGCGTCCCCCGATTTCAAAGGCGGGCACGTCGCGGCTCATGACCTTGTCGTCCCAATGATCGGCCAGAACCTTGCGGGCGTCGCCACCCTTGGGCACCGAAAAGACGGCATAACTTCCCGCAGGAAGGAAAATAAGCTGATCCCGTCTTGATGCGGCCTTGAAAGCCGCAGGATAGGATTTCTTGATATCGAGCGACGGCGCAAGTTGAAGCGCCACAACCACATCCGCCAAATCCGAACCCAGGACCAATGTCTTGTCGCAGATGTGCTCGCCCCGGATTCCACCATTCGGCAGCAGCGGCAACATCTTCATGCTGTAGCCACTCTTGCCCGTCGCGCCGATTTTCTCGGCAGCCAGAAGCCCAAGCATCTGTTGCCCTGCCAGCGCAACTATCGAGACGGTTTCACCCCCGGGCAGCTTTGCACGATACTGCGCTTTCGGCAGGCGACAGTCGGCCGGCGCTGCGGCCGCTTCAAAGCCCACCAGCGCCATATGGGCCGCCACAAGACCGGCCAGAACGTGTCTGAAACGAGACATTGTAAGAGGTTTCCTTTAGATGAACGCCATAAGCAATTGAAATTCAGTCCGCCATCTCGCGATGGCTGCGTCCATCACCCCGCCTTGACCGCCGCGCTTTCGGGCAGTTCCTCGTCGAACAGGCGCTGATAGAACTCGGCGACGGTCTGGCGCTCCAGCTCGTCGCATTTGTTCAGGAAGGTCAGGCGGAACGCATAGCCGACATTGTCGAAGATGCGCGCGTTCTGGGCCCAGCTGATCACCGTGCGCGGGCTCATCACCGTGGACAGATCGCCCTGCATGAAGGCGGTGCGGGTCAGGTCGGCCAGCGTCACCATCTGGCTGATGATCTTGCGGCCCTTTTCGGTGTTATAGGTCGGGTTCTTCGCCAGCACGATATTGGTTTCGGCGTCATGCGACAGATAGTTCAGCGTGGCGACCAGCGACCAGCGGTCCATCTGGCCCTGGTTGATCTGTTGGGTGCCGTGGTAAAGCCCGGTTGTGTCGCCCAGACCCACGGTGTTGGCGGTCGCGAACAGCCGGAAATAGGGGTTCGGGGTGATCACCTCGTTCTGGTCCAGAAGCGTCAGCTTGCCGTCGGCCTCAAGCACGCGCTGGATCACGAACATCACGTCGGCGCGGCCGGCGTCATATTCGTCGAAGACGATGGCGGTCGGGTTGCGCAGCGCCCAGGGCAGGATGCCTTCGTGAAAGACCGTGACCTGCTTGCCATCGACCAGCTTGATCGCGTCCTTGCCGATCAGGTCGATCCGCGAAACGTGGCTGTCGAGGTTGACCCGCACGCAGGGCCAGTTCAGCCGCGCCGCGATCTGCTCGATATGGGTCGATTTGCCGGTGCCGTGATAGCCCTGGATCATCACCCGGCGGTTATATGCAAAGCCCGCAAGGATCGCCATCGTGGTGTCGGGATCGAACTTGTAGGTGCTGTCGATTTCCGGCACGCGGTCGGTCTTTTCGGCAAAGCCCTTGACCTTCATGTCGCTGTCTAGGCCAAAGACCTCGCGCAGGTCGATTTCCTCGGTCGGTTTCGCGTTCTGATCCAGCATCGGGCGGCCCTTTCGATTGTCCTGTGCTTGATGGATGATTCGGGGGCCGGGTGCAAGCGCGGGGCGCGGGAACCCTTGTCCGGGAAAGGGAATTGAGGCAACGAGGATTGCGAAACGGTAAGGGACGATGAGATGAGCGGATTGCTGGCGCTGCTGGACGACGTGGCGGGGATTGCCAAGGTGGCGGCCGCCTCGGTCGACGATGTGGCCGGACAGGCGGTCAAGGCCAGCGCCAAGGCCGCCGGCGCGGTGATCGACGACGCGGCGGTGACGCCGAAATATGTCCACGGCTTTTCGGCGGCGCGCGAAGTGCCCATCGTGATGAAGATCGCGCGCGGCTCGATTTTCAACAAGCTGGTGATCCTTTTGCCCATCGCGCTGCTTTTGTCGGCATTCGCGCCCTGGGCGATCGCGCCTTTGCTGATGGTGGGCGGGGCCTATCTGTGTTTCGAGGGTGCCGAAAAGGTCTGGCATGCGCTCGCGGCCGATCACGGCAACGACCCGCATCTGGTCAAGACGCCCGAGGGCGGCGCCGGCCTTGAGGAAGAGCGCGTCAAGGGCGCGATCAAGACCGATTTCATCCTGTCGGCCGAAATCATGACCATCGCGCTGGCCGCAATTCCGGCCAGCGATCCGATCTGGATGAAGGCGATCATCCTGATCCTGGTGGCTATCGGAATCACCGTCGCCGTCTATGGTTTCGTCGCGATGATCGTCAAGGCCGACGATTTCGGCCTGCATCTGGCCGAGCGGGGCGGCGTCACGGCGGGGCTTGGGCGCGGCATCGTGCGCTTCATGCCGCCCTTTATGAAGGTGCTGACGGTGGTGGGCACGGCGGCGATGATCTGGGTCGGCGGCCAGATCGTCATCCACGGCATGCACGAGCTGGGCCAGCACCAGCCCTATCAATGGATCCACGACATGGCCGAGGCTGCGGCCCATGCCATGCCGCAGGCGGCCGGTCTGGTCAATTGGGCGGTGACGGCGTTCTTTGACGGGGTTTTCGGTCTGATCCTCGGTCTGATCCTGATCCCGGTGGCGAATTACGTCATCTCGCCGCTGATCGGGGCGGTCCGGGGGATGTTCGGGTCCGGGGCCTGACGGAGCCTGATGGAGGCCTGAGGGGCGCGGCCTAGCCGTGCTCTTCGGCTGCGGCTGCGGCCAGGGCGGTGTTCAGGGCGCGCAGCGCATCGACATGGTAAAGCGCGCCCAGAATTTCGGGTTCAGCGCCGTCGCGGGCGGGCTGGATCACCGGCAGAAAGGCCGCGCCCGCCTCGTCGAAACGGCGCAGCGCGAAATCCAGCCTTTCGCCTTCGGCGATCCATTGCCCGGCGGCGACCATATTGCGCAACAGATCGGCCGAGGGCGCGTCGCGGGTGCCCAGAGCCCGCATCACCGCCGTCACCCGCATCTTTTGCGGCAACCAGACCTGCGGCCCCTCGGCGATGCGGATGCCGCGCCGCTCAAGCTGGGTCAGAAAGAATGAACGGTGGACCAGCCGTGATGCCAGCGCCGATGACAGCGACACCGTGGTCATCACCGCGATCCCGGTCTGCCAGTCGCCGGTCATTTCAAAGATGATCATCGCGGTCGAGATCGGCGCCCCCAGCACCGCCGCGCCGACCGCGCCCATGCCAGCCAGCGCATAGATGCCGATATTGCCCGAATATTGCGGCGCAAGCCCGGTCGCGATGATGCCGAAGGCCAGCCCTGTCAGCGCCCCCATGACCAGCGCCGGCGAGAACACGCCGCCCCCCATGCGCCCGCCCAGCGTGATCGCCACCGCGACGGCCTTGATCAGCGCGAAAACGATCACCGTCCACAGCCCCAGATCGCCCTTGAGCGCCGCGGCCGTCGTCTCATAGCCGACGCCGATGATATGGGGAAAGGGGATCGCGATCAGCCCCAGCATCGCGCCCGCGATGGTCGGCCGCCACCAGCGCGGCCAGCCCGTGCGCGCCATGATCCGGTTGGCGATGGTTTCGGCGCGAAAGATCGCGGCCATCATCGCCGCCGCCACCAGCGCACAGATCAGCCCCAGAACCACAAAGGCCGGCAGCTCGACATAAAAGCCAAGCGCGTTGGTGCGGGGCAGGTCGAATTCCGTCAGCCCGCCATAGCGCAGCCGGTTGATGACCGTGCCGGCCACGGCCGAAATCGCGATGGGCGCAAAGGCGCGGCTGGCGAAATGGCGCAGGATCACCTCATGCGCGAAAAGCGCGCCGGCGATGGGGGCGTTGAAGCTGGCGGCGACGGCGCCCGCGACCGCACAGCCCAGAAGCTCGCGCCCGGTCATCGCGCTGGCGTTGATGCGGTTGGCGACATAGGTCGAGATGACGCCGGCCAGATGCACCACTGGCCCCTCGCGCCCGGAACTGCCGCCGGTGCCCAGCGTGATGATCGAGGCGGCGGCCGAGGCCAGCCCCTCGCGCGTTTCGACGCGGCCGCCGTCCAGCGCCGCGCCCTCGATCACGTCGGCGACGGCGCGCACGCGCCCGTCCGGGGTGAAACGGTCCAGGATCAGCCCGACCACAAAGCCGCCGATGATCGGCACGATCAGCACCCACCACCATGGCAGCCGCCCCGCGACCGAGGCCATGGTCATGTCGTCGGTGCCATAGGCCAGATGCTGCAACGCGCCGATCCCCAGCCGAAAGACCAGCGCCGCCAGCCCGGCGCAGATCCCGATCAGCAGGGCGATGATCCAGAACTCGATCTGGCCGGGGCCGCGCGTCACCAGCACGCGCCAGCCCCGCGCCAGATGAGCGCGCAGATGCCGCAGGCCCTGTCGACCCCAACCCTTTGATGTTCCGTCTTGCCTGTCCGCCATGCCGCCGCTTTGTCCCTGTTCCCAGCCGATCACAAAGCGGCGCCTGCGTCCAGCCGTTGCGCTTGCCCTTGGGGCGGCGGCGGGACTATCAATTCCCTGTCATCCCAGGAGGTCCCCCATGCCGATCCCCGCGCCGGCCATCGATGCCCTTTCCGCGCTTTTGGGCGCACGTTTCTCGGTCGGTGCCGCCGACCGCGATCTGCACGGCCAGTCCGAGACCTTTCACACCGCGCCGCCCCCCGATGCGGTGGCATGGCCGGTCTCGACCGACGAGGTGTCGCGGGTGCTGGCGATCTGTCACGCGCATGGCGTGCCGGTGATCGGCTGGGGCACCGGCACCTCGCTCGAAGGGCATGCGCTGGCGGTGCAGGGCGGGCTGGTCGTCGACATGATGAAGATGGACCGCGTGCTCGATGTGCGGGCCGAGGACATGCAGGTCAGCATCCAGCCCGGCGTCACGCGCGAGGCGCTCAATACCGAGCTGCGGGCCACGGGGCTGTTCTTTCCGGTCGATCCGGGCGCCAATGCCAGCCTTGGCGGCATGGCCGCGACGCGCGCCAGCGGCACCACCGCCGTGCGCTATGGCACCATGCGCGACAATGTGCTTGCGCTTGAGGTGGTCCTGGCCGACGGCACGGTGATCCGCACCGGCACGCGGGCGGCGAAATCCAGCGCCGGCTATGACCTGACCGGGCTTTTCGTCGGATCCGAGGGGACGCTGGGCATCATCACCGAATTGACCCTGCGCCTGCATGGCCAACCCGAAGAGGTCGCCTCGGCGGTCTGTGGTTTCCCGACGCTGGATCAGGCGGTCGAATGCGTCACCGCGACGATCCAGTCGGGCATTCCGATGGCGCGGATCGAATTTGTCGATGGCGATGCGGCGCGCGCCTTTAACCAATATGCCGGCACGCATCTGCACGAAGGCCCGCATCTGATGGTCGAATTCCACGGCTCGCCCGTCACCGTCCGGGAGGATGCCCAGCGTTTCGGCGAGCTGGCGGCCGAATTCGGCGGCACCGGCTTTGACTGGGCGACCACGCCCGAGGAACGCGCCGCGCTGTGGAAGATGCGCCACGGCGCCTATCGCGCCTGCCTTGCGCTGCGCCCCGGCGCCACGGCGGTGGTCACCGATATCTGTGTGCCGATGTCGCATCTGCCCGCCGCCGTTGCCGCCGCGGCCGAGGATATCCGCGAGGCCGGTCTGATCGGCCCCATGGTCGGCCATGTCGGCGACGGCAATTTCCATTCGCAGATGCTGATCATGCCGGGCAATGCCGATGAGCTGGCCGCCGCCAAACGCGTCGCCACCCGCATGGCGGAACGCGCGCTGGCGGTGGGGGGCACCATCACCGGCGAACATGGCGTGGGCATCGGCAAGCGCCCCCTGATGCGCGCCCAGCATGGCGATGCGATCGGGGTCATGGCCGCGATCAAGACGGCGCTGGATCCGCAGGGGATCATGAACCCGGGCAAGATGCTGCCGGATGTGAACTGAGCCAGCCGATCAGCGCGGGGCGCAGGTTCCGGGCCGGTTCGGGGTGCAAGGATTGGGGCGCAAGAAACGGATCGCGACGATGCGGCGATCCATGGAATTCCGGTTTCCACCCCATAGCCGGAAATTCCCCATGACCCAATCCACGCTTGCGCTGATCCTGTTTCTGCTGCCCCTGGCCTATAGTCCGGGGCCGGGGAACCTGTTCTTTGCCGCCAATGGCGCGCGCTTTGGCTTTCGCGCCACGATCCGGGCCAATCTGGGCTATCATCTGGCGACGTGGATCGTGACCTTTGCCATCGGGCTTGGCTTTGCGGCCATTCTTGCGCGGGGGCCGGCGCTGTTTCTGGCGCTGAAATGGGTGGGGGGCATCTATGTGCTGATCCTCGCGCTGCGGTTCTTGCGGGCCGGGGCATATGGCGGCGCGGCCATCGCCCGTCCGGCGGGCTTTGCCGATGGCGCGATCCTTCTGATCCTCAACCCCAAGGCCTATGCGATCATCGCGCTGATGTATTCGCAGTTTCTGGGCGCGGCGGGGGCCGGGGATCTGGGCGCCATCGGCTGGATCAGCACGGTTTTCACCCTGAATAACCTTGCCGCCTTTGCGCTCTGGACGCTGGCCGGGGACCGGCTTGCGGCCGGGTTCAGGGATGCCGTCGCGGCGCGGCGGATGAACCTGATATCCGGCGCGCTGCTGGCGGGGGTCGCGCTTTGGATGCTGGCGACCTAGGCGGCTAGGTCAGTGGCGGGATGGCATAGATCACCCCGTCATAGATGTCGGTCCGATACCGCCCGACGATGGTGCCGCCCAGCCGCTCGGCGATGCGGCGGCTGGGGCGATTGTCCAGCGCTACCGGATAGCGGAAATGGTCGGGCGAAAACCGCCCGCTGCCGCGCCGGATCAGGGCCTGGACCATTTCAAGGCCATGGCCGCGCCCCTGCAATTCGGTGCGCACCCAGATGCCGATTTCGGGCCGGCCGCTGGTGATCCGCTTCAACCCGGCAAGGCCGATGAATTTTCGGGTCTCGGTATGACGTGCGGTCATGCACAGCTCGGTTCCGGCGCGTGCGCCCTCGATCCAGCCTTCCCAGATGCGGCGGAATTCGGCGCGGCTGCGCGGCGGTTGCCAGGCGGTATAGGGCGACAGGCGCTCGCTCATGCAGGCAAAGGCCTGGGTCGCGTCGGCGGCAACAAAGGGGCGCAGGGTGATGCGCGACGTCTGCAAATTATCCATCAGTTCTTGTGGTCGTCTTTTGTCTGCTTTCGGATCTGTCGCAATCCTGACAAATTCGTGATTGTCACGCCAGAGTGACTTTTCATCCGCCTCTGTCATAAGGGGGCAAAGCGCCGGAAACGCGGCGTGTGGGCAGAGGGCAGCAATGAAGGTTCTTGGCAAGGTATTCGCGGTTCTGGCGCTGGCGGCGCTGACGGCTTGCGGCGGTGGCGGCGGGTCGCGCGGCCCGGCGGTGATGGTGGGACAGGGCAGCGGCCCGCAATTCGGCGACAGCGCCCCCCACGCATGGGTCGGCGGCCATCCCTATGACCATCAGGTCCATGGCATCGACATCTCGCGCTATCAGGGGGATATCAACTGGGGCCGGGTGCGCAGTTCGGGCGTGAGCTTTGCCTTTATCAAGGCGACCGAGGGCGGCGACCATGCCGACCCGAATTTCCGCCGCTATTGGTACGAGGCCGCACAGGCCCGCATCCCGCGCGGCGCCTATCACTATTTCTATTTCTGCCGCTCGGGCGCGCAACAGGCGGCATGGTTCATCGCCAATGTGCCGCGCGAACGCGGCGCGCTGCCGCCGGTGCTGGATCTGGAATGGACGGCCTCAAAGACCTGTCCGCACCGTCCGCCCAGCTGGGAGGTCCTGCGCGAGGCCAAGATCTTCAAGGATATCCTGCATCGCTATTACGGCCAGCGCCCGATCATCTATACCACGGTCGATTTCTATCGTGACAACAACCTCGGCAGCTGGCCCGAGGAATTCTGGCTGCGTTCGGTCGCGGGCCACCCCCGCCTGACCTATCCCGGTCAGCGGTACAGCTTCTGGCAATATACCGGGACTGGGCGGGTGCCGGGCATCGGTGGCAATGTCGATCTGAACGTCTTTGCCGGTTCTCCGGGGCAATGGCGCGCATGGCTGAACCAGCGCATGCAATAAGCCGCGGCCTGTTATGGGCCGAGTTCGCGGCGCTCTATATCGGGGCGCCGCTGGCGATTGCGCTGTTTCTGCCGCCGCGCTCGATGTTTCTGGCGCTCTTCGTCCTTACGCTGGCGGGGCTGGTGCTGTTGTGGCGGACCGGCGGCTTTGAATGGCGCAGCCTGATTGCGGGCTTTCGCCGGGTGCCGGTCTGGCAGGTGCTGTTTTTCGGGCTGATCGTCGGGCTTGTGGGCTGGGCGATCATCCAGATCACCCAGCCCGATTACGCCCGGCCGCTGACCCCGGAACGGCTGCGGTTTCTGGGGGTGATCTGGCTGCTTTATCCGCTGATCTCGGCCTTGCCGCAGGAGCTGATCTTTCGGCCGCTGTTCTTTCACCGTTTCGGCAGCCTGTTTCCCGATCGCGGCACGGCGGTCGCCGTCAATGCGGCGGTGTTTTCATTCGCGCATCTGATGTACTGGTCCATCGTCGTCGCGGTGCTGACGCTGATCGGGGGCTGGATATTCGCCCGCGCCTATCTGTTGCGGGGCTTTCCCTCGGCCTGGATCCTGCACGGGATCGCGGGGAACGTGCTTTTCACGGTCGGCATGGGGGCCTATTTCTGGTCGGGCGCGGTGGTGCGTCCGTTCTAGGCCATGATCTGCGCGCTAGTGCAGCGCCCGCATCGTCATCAGGTAAAGGCCGAAAGTCAGCAGACAGCCGGCGCCCAGGCTGATCCAGAAGCCGAACCCCGCCCGAAGCATGGCCGGGATCAGCACGAACATCGGCAGCGATGGCAGCACATACCACAATGTCGCCTGCGCATGATCGGCCAGCCTGTCGGGATCGCCGGTGTCGCGCCACAACCAGATCATGCCCAGCACCGATACCAACGGCAATGAGGCGATCAGCGCGCCGATCCCGGCATGGCGGCGCGCGACCTCGGATGCGGCGGCGACCAGAATGCCCGAGATGGCGGCCTTGAGGATTAGATAAAGCATCGCTCCCCCGATCAAACGGCCGGGCCAGTGCAAGGCCGCGCGCCCCATGTGTCAAGCGAAACTCGGATGCCGCCTTGACTTTGCGGGCTTGGCGGTTTGTATCGGCGCGATGTGAGCAAGGAGCCGATCATGCACGCCTATCGCAGCCATACCTGCGGCGAGTTGACCGCCGCGAATGCCGGATCCGAGATCCGCCTGTCCGGCTGGGTCCACCGTGTCCGCGACCATGGGGGCGTGCTGTTCATCGACCTGCGCGACCATTACGGCATCACCCAGGTCATCGCCGACAGCGACAGCCCGGCCTTTGCCGCGCTGGAAAAGCTGCGCGCCGAAACCGTGATCCGCATCGATGGCCGGGTCAAGCTGCGCGACGCCAGCCTTGTGAACCCCAAGCTGCCCACCGGCGAGATCGAAGTCTATGCCACCGACATGGAGGTGCTGGGCGCGTCGGACGACCTGCCTCTGCCGGTGTTCGGCGATCAGGACTATCCCGAGGAAACCCGTCTGGCCTATCGCTTTCTCGACCTGCGCCGCGACAGCCTGCATGAAAACATCATGCTGCGGTCGCGGGTGATCAAATGGATCCGGGACGCGATGTGGGGGGCGGGGTTCACCGAATTCCAGACCCCGATCATCACCGCCTCGTCGCCCGAAGGCGCGCGCGACTTTCTGGTGCCCTCGCGTCTGCATCCGGGCAAGTTCTATGCCCTGCCGCAGGCCCCCCAACAGTTCAAGCAGCTGATCATGGTCGCGGGCTTTGACCGCTATTTCCAGATCGCGCCCTGTTTCCGTGACGAGGATCCGCGCGCCGACCGCAGCCCTACCGATTTTTATCAGCTCGACCTGGAAATGTCCTTTGTCGATCAGGAAGACGTGTTCGCGGCCATCCAGCCGGTCATTCAGGGCCTGTTTGAGACCTTTGGCAATGGCCGCCCGGTGGATGCCGACTGGCCGCGCATTCCCTATGCGGAATCGATGCTGAAATATGGCAGCGACAAGCCCGACCTGCGCAACCCCATCGAGATGCAGGTGGTCTCCGACCATTTCCGCGGCTCGGGCTTTGGCATCTTTGCCAAGCTTCTGGAACAGGACGGGACCGAGGTCCGCGCCATTCCCGCGCCCACGGGCGGATCGCGCAAATTCGCCGACCGCATGAACGCCTTTGCCCAACAGCAGGGTCTGCCGGGCATGGGCTATATCTTTTGGCGCAAGGCCGAGGACGGCTCGACCGAGGCTGCCGGCCCCATCGCCAAGGCTCTGGGGGATGAGAAAACCGAAGCCATCCGCCTGCAACTGGGTCTGGGCGAGGGCGACGCGGCCTTTTTCCTGGGCGGCAAGCCCGAGGCGTTCGAGGCCGTTGCCGGCCGCGCCCGCAACGAGATCGGCCGCGAGCTGGGCCTGACCGACGAAAACCAGTTCAAATTTGCCTGGATCGTCGATTTCCCGATGTATGAAAAGGGCGAGGACGGTCGCATCGACTTTTCGCACAACCCCTTCTCGATGCCGCAGGGCGGGCTTGACGCGCTGTCGGGCGATCCGCTTTCGGTCAAGGGCTATCAATACGATCTGGCCTGCAACGGCTATGAACTGATCTCGGGCGCGATCCGCAATCACAAGCCGGAAATCATGTTCAAGGCCTTTGAACTGGCCGGTTATGGCCATGACGAGGTCGAAAAGCGGTTCGGCGGCATGGTCAAGGCCTTCCGCTATGGCGCGCCGCCCCATGGCGGTTGCGCGGCGGGGATCGACCGCATCGTCATGCTTTTGGCCGATGAACAGAATATCCGCGAGGTCATCATGTTCCCGATGAACCAGCGCGCCGAGGATCTGATGATGGGCGCGCCCAGCGAACCCACCAACGAACAGCTGCGCGAATTGCGGCTGCGCGCCCTGCCTAAGGAATAAGACCGCGCAGAGATGCCCGGATGCAGGCCCCGCTTCGGCGGGGCCTTGCCGTTTTGCAGCATTTGAATAAACCGTGATCTGACCTTTCGCATGGGCCATGTGATAAGCATGTCCGAAACCCTGGTGGTTCCTGTCGTGAAAGGTTTTGCATGACGTTTGGATTTCCCGAACTGGCGGCGATCCGGCTGGGCTATGGCCTGTCGCCGCTGATGCCGCCGCCCGAGAATGTCGAAGCCGTGCTGTCCGGTCCGGCCAAGGCTGGTCCGGGGCCTGATGCCATGACCACCGCGCGGGCCAGCGAATTGATGGTGCGCCTGCGCGACCTGACCAAGGCCCGCAAGGAGGGTGGTCAGGAAGACATCGAAAAATCCAAGGATTTCAACCGCACGCTGGGCCGGATGATGGTCGCGGATCTGCAATCCCGGATTATCCGTGCCGTCGACGATCCGATCGGTTTCGGCGAAAGGCTGGTGCAGTTCTGGGCCGATCATTTCACCGTGCGACCCGCCGGGGCGGGGCAGAACCCCTTGGCCGTCGCCTTTGTCGACGAGGCGATCCGTCCGCATGTGAACGGCCGGTTCGAGGACATGTTCTTTGCCGCCGACACGCATCCGATGATGCTGGTCTATCTGAACCAGACCTCAAGCCGTGGACCCAATTCGATCGCGGCCAAGCGCAACCGGAACAAGGCCCTTGGCCTGAACGAAAACCTTGCCCGCGAGGCGATGGAGCTGCATTCCCTTGGGGTTGGTGCGGGCTATAGCCAAAAGGACGTCCGTCAGTTGGCCGAGCTGTTGACCGGGCTGGCCTTTACCCCGGCCGACGGCTTTTCCTATCGCCCGCAACTCGCCGAGCCGGGGGCCGAATCGGTGCTGGGCGAAAGCTATGGTGGTGGCCGGCGCGGTGGGCTGGACGATATCCGCTCTGCGCTGACCGACATCGCCCGCCGGCCGGAAACGGCGCAATATATCTCGCGCAAGCTGGCGGTGCATTTCGTGTCGGACGACCCGCCCGAGGATCTGGTGCGGGACCTGACCGGGGTCTGGCAGGCGTCGCAGGGGGATCTGCCGCAGGTTTATCGCGTGCTGGTCACGCATCCGGCGCTGGCCGAAACCCTGCGCCAGAAGGTGCGCCAGCCCTTTGACTATCTGGTCGCATGCTATCGGGCCCTGGGGATCACGGGCGAACGGATCGCCGCTTTGGAGCATCCGCAGAACGCGCGCATGACCTTTGATCCGATGACCGCGATGGGACAGCCCTGGGCGCGGCAGAACGGTCCCGATGGCTGGCCCGAGGACAGTCAGGCCTGGATCGCGCCCCAGCTTCTGGCGGCGCGCATCAACTGGTCGCTGCGCATGCCGCGCCAGATGCTCGATGACATGCCTGATCCGCGCAGGCTGCTTGAAACGACGTTTCGCGGCACCCAGTCCGACCAGCTGGCCTGGGCGGTGCCCAAGGCCGAAAGCGCGGCCGAGGGGGTCGCGCTGATCCTGGCCTCTGGCGATTTCAACCGGCGATAGGAGGGGACAGATGCTGAACCTGGACCGCCGTCTTTTTCTCAAGGGAACCGCGCTGATCGGTTGTTCGGCCGCGGCGCATCCGTTGATGAGTTCGATGACCTTCGCGGCCCTGCCGGGCGATAACCGGCTGGTCGTGATCATCCTGCGCGGGGCGATGGACGGGCTGGACGCGATCCAGCCCTATGGCGACCCGATGCTGCGCAAACTGCGCCGCGGCATTTCCACGGGGCCGGAAAACGGCGCGCTGGATCTGGACGGGTTTTATGCGCTGCATCCGCGGCTGCAACCGCTGATGCCCCTGTGGCAAAAGGGGGAGCTGGCCTTTGCGCATGCGGTGTCGACCCCCTATCGCGACAAGCGCAGCCATTTCGACGGTCAGGACGTGCTTGAGGCCGGAACGGGGAACGATCTGCCGGTGGACCGGCGTATCGGCGGCTGGCTGAACCGGTTGTTGCAGGTGACCCCCGGCGCAAAGGCCGAGACCGCCTATTCCGTCGGCGTCGAGCAGATGAAGATCCTGTCGGGCGAGGCCGCGCATCTCAGCTGGGCGCCGCGCGCCGCGCTGAGCCTGTCGCCGCAGGCGCAGATGCTGCTGGAACATGTCTATCATGACGATCCGCTGTTTCGCGACGCGGCCCGCGACGCGGTCGAGATCGGCGCCGATGCCCCGCGCATGGACCGGATCGCCGGCCCGACCGCCGATGCCACCGCCCTTGGTGCCTTTGCCGCCAGCCGGCTGAATGGCGAAAGCCGCATCGCCGCCTTTTCGATCGCGGGCTGGGACACCCATGCCACGCAAGAGCCGCTTCTGGGGCGGGCGCTGGACCGGCTGGTCGCGGCGATTCTGGCTTTGCGCGACGGGTTGGGCCAGAACTGGGGCCAGACCACGGTGCTGGCGATGACCGAATTCGGGCGCACGGTGCGCGAAAATGGCTCGGGCGGGACCGATCACGGCACCGGTGGCGCGCTGTTGATGGCGGGGGGCGCGATCCGGGGCGGACGCGCCTATGGCGACTGGCCGGGGTTGGGCGAAGGTCAGCTTTATGCCGATCGCGACCTGATGCCCACGCGCGACATCCGCGCCTATGCGGCATGGGCGATGCGGGGGATGTTCGGCATCGAACGCGATGCGCTGGAACAGGCGATTTTTCCGGGTCTTGACCTTGGCGGCGATCCAGGGATGCTCGCCTGATCCAGACAGGGATCATCGCCATGACCGAACGCCCCATCGGCCCCGTCGTGACCGGGTTTACCGTGCCCCCGCGCCCCGGACCCGATCAGATCGCGGGGCGCCATGTCGTGTTGGAGCGGCTGGACCCCGACCGGCATGCCGAGGATCTGTTTGCCGCCAATCGGGGACAGGACTGGCTTTGGGATTACATGCCCTATGGTCCCTTCCCGGATCTGCAAACCTATCGCGACTGGCAGGTGGCCATGGCCGCCGGGGCGGATCCGTTCTTTTACGCTATGCGCGATGGGCGCACGGGGCGGATCGGGGGGCTTGCCTCATTCCTGCGCATCGATCCGGCCAATGGCGTGATCGAGATCGGCCATATCGAGATCGCGCCGACCTTGCAACGCAGCCCGGCCGCGACCGAGGCGATATCGCTGATGATCGGTTGGGCCTTTGACGCCGGCTATCGCCGGGTCGAATGGAAATGCAACGCACTGAACGAACCCTCGCGCAGTGCGGCGCGGCGCTATGGCTTTACCTTTGAAGGCGTCTTTCGCCAGCACATGATCACCAAGGGCCGCAATCGCGATTCCGCCTGGTTCGCGATCATTGACAGCGAATGGCCCGCGCTTGCCCGCGCCCATGACGCATGGCTTGCCCCCGGGAATTTCGATGCCGAGGGGCGCCAGAGGCAAAGCCTGTCGGCGTTGACCGCCGCCGCCATTGCGCAAGGCATCGGGCCGGGCGCCCCGGATCAGGACGCCTGAACCGAGGCCAGCCGGTCCTGTACCAGCCCGCTGATCCGCGCCAGATCGGTCGCGAGCGCCTTGCCTTCGGAATGGTCACGGGCCAGCGTGGTCGCCGCATCCTCAAGCATGCGGTCATGGGCCGAACGCGCCACCCCGGCCAGAAAGCGGACGATATAGTCGATGGCGGCGGTATCGTCGGCCAGCGACAGCACCTCGGCCACATGGGCCAGATCGTCGCGCAATGCGCCGGGATCGGCCGCGATCATGTCATCGGGCAGCACCCGCAGCCCCTTGGGGCGGGCATCGGGGGGCAAGGCGGAAAGGATCGCCTCCTGGAACACGGCAAGGCTTTCGATGGGCTTGTCCAGAAAGCCGTCCGCCCCCGCGGCCATGGCGGCGGCGCGGTTGTTCGGGTCGCCCGAAATGCCCAGCACGACCGGCACCCGCGGATTGGCCTTGGCGATGGTCGCGATCATGTCGGCGCCGTTGCCATCGGGCAGCCCCATATCCACGATCACCGCGCCGGGGCGATAGGTCTGCAAATGCCGCAGGGCGGTGCGAATGCTGTCGGCCCGGCGGATGCGTGCGCCCGAGCGCAGGCAGAGCAGGCGCACCGCCTCGGAGGCGACGCGCGAATCTTCGATCACCAGTACAGTCAGTCCGGCCAGCGGTCGGTCCGGCAGGTTCGCCCGCCAGGTGGGAAGTGTATCCGTTCCGATCCTATCCTGTTCCATCATCGTAAAATCCTAACCTGGGAATCACCGTCTGCCCCCAGATTCGCGCCATATGCCTAATAAGCCGTTAACGCAGTTTTCTTTTCCTTTCCCCTGTCGCCCCGAGGTCTTAGAAGAGCCCAAACGACGGAGGGAAATATGATCGGACGTCTGAACCATGTGGCCATCGCCGTGCCCGACCTGAAAGCGGCATCCGCCCAATATGCCGATGTTCTGGGCGCCCATGTCGGCCCGCCGCAGGATGAGCCGGACCACGGCGTGACGGTCGTCTTTATCGAATTGCCCAATACCAAGATCGAGCTGCTTTACCCGCTGGGTGAGGAAAGCCCGATCCGTGGTTTTCTGGACAAGAACCCGTCGGGTGGCATCCATCATATCTGTTACGAGGTCGACGACATTCTGGCCGCTCGCGACCGTTTGCAGGCCCAGGGCGCCCGCATTCTTGGCACCGGCGAGCCGAAGATCGGCGCCCATGGCAAGCCGGTGCTGTTCCTGCATCCCAAGGATTTCAACGGCACCCTTATCGAGCTGGAGCAGGTCTGATGAATCTGACCGGGGGAATCGTCCTTTATGCGGTGCTGTGGTTTCTGGTTCTGTTCGTGCTGTTGCCGATCGGCCAGAAAAGTCAGGCCGAGATGGGCGAGGTCACGCCCGGCACCCCGGCCGGCGCGCCCCATGAACCCAAGCTCAAGAAAAAGATGCTTTGGGCCACGGTGATCGCCGGCCTGATCTGGGGCGTGATCGCCTATATCATCCTGGGCGGGGTCATTACCCGCGCCGATATCGAGGGTTGGTCCCAGAACCTTGGCCGGAACTGAGATGGAACAGATGGGTGAAGGCCGCAGCCGCCATCACCGGTCCCAGCAGGTTCAAAAGCGGCACCGTCAGCATCACCGCGATCAGCACACCCAAGAGCGTGGTCTGGGTGGTGAGGCCACGGCGCAGCGCGCTGGCCTGTGGCTCGTGCAGGTGGCGCCGCGCCGCCATCTGAAAGAACTCGCGCCCCAGCAACCAGCCGTTGCCGGCGAAATACAGCAGTGACGCCAGCGGCCCCAGAAACGGGGTCAGGATCAGCGTGATCAGCGTCACCGCGATCACCGCCCCCATCACCGCCAGCGATTCCCACAGCCCGTCCCAGAACGCCACCGGCAGGCCCCGGGCCTGGGGATAGTGGATTTCCTCGACCACCTCGCTGACCCGTTCGGCGAAAAGCCCCGAAAAGCCCGCCGCGACCGGAACCATAAGAAATATGCTCATCAGCGGCAGCAGGATCAGCGAGCTCCAGGACAGCGCCGGGGCCAGCGGAACCGCGCCGATCCAGGGCAGGGTCAGGGTTTCGGGCGCGAAAAGGCGGATCGCCCAGAACGCCCCGGCCTGCAACAGCACGAACATCACCAGCGTCAGCCCGACGCCAAGCGCAACCACGCCAAAGATGCGCGGCCGCGTCAGATCGCCCCAGGCCAGAAACAGAGCGCGCAGGATCATGCCAGAAACACCGTCTTGGCCGCGATATCGGGGCGCGGGCGTTCGGGCGGGGCGGCGCCGCGCTGGCCGATATGGATCAACCCGACCACGCGTTCATCCCCGGTCACGCCCAGATGCGCGCGCGCGAATTCGGGCTGCGCGGCGGGGCCGGTAAGCCATGCGGCGCCATAGCCGGCCGCCAGCGCCGCGTTGACCAGCTCAAGACAGACCGCGCCCGAGGACAGGAACTGTTCCCATTCCGGCACCTTGGGGCTGTCCACCGGGCTGAAGATCACGGCCACGATCAGGGGCGAGGCAAAGGCCGAGCGGGCCTTTGCCACCGCCGCCTCGTCGCCGCCCTGTGCCGCGACATCGGCGGCCAGCAGCGGCGCCAGCCGGTCCAGCACGGCGCGTTCCAGCACCGCAAAGCGCCATGGTTCCAGCTTGCCGTGATCGGGCACGCGCGCGGCCAGCTCCAGCAGCTTCATCAACTCGGTCCGCGCGGGCGGCGGGTTGCTCAGCAGCTTGGGCGGGTGCGAGCGGCGATGGCGCAGGAAATGCAGCGTGGCGGGATCGATATGTTGCATTCAGACCTCGAAATAGGCGGCCAGATCACGCAGATGGGCCGAAACATGACCGACCCAACGCGCATCGGGCTGGCGGGTTGCAAGGGTATCGGCGACCGGATCGACCGCCTCGATGGACGAGCCGGCCAGCGCGGCGATGGCGGCGTGGCCGCAAAAGGGCACATAGGCCTCGGAATAGCCGCCCTCATGGACCAGCACCAGCCGGCCCTTGCACAGATCGGCCGCCGCCTGTCGCAGGGCGCGGGTCATGGCGCCAAAGCTTTCGGCCGAAAGCAGCATCCGCCCCAGCGGATCCAGCGCCGAGGCATCGTAACCACAGGCGACGATGATGATTTCGGGCCGGTGACGCGCCAGCGCCGGCAGGACGATGCGCTCGAACGCCTCAAGATACGAGGCATGGCCGCAACCCGGCGGCAGGGGGATATTGATATTGCTGGCGTGCGCGCCCCGGATATCCTCGCCGCCGGTATCCAGCGGATAATTCCGGTCCTGATGCAGGGACAGGGTCAGGACATCGGGATCGTCCAGAAAGATCGCCTCGGTGCCGTTGCCGTGATGGACATCCCAGTCCACGACCGCGAAACGGTGCGCCAGCCCCCGTGCCTTTGCCGCGCGGATGGCAATGGCGATATTGGCCAGCAGGCAAAAGCCATTGGGCGTCTCGGGCAGGCAATGATGCCCCGGCGGGCGCGACAGGGCATAGGCATTTTCCAGATCGCCGCAAAGCACCTGCGTGACCGCCGCCGTGGCAAGGCCCGCCGACAGCGCCGCGATCTCATAGCCGCCCTTCAGAAAGGGGGCATGATGGCCGATTTCACCGCCGGTCGCGTCCGACAGCGCCTTGAACCGGTCCAGATAGCCGGCGGGATGAACCCGCAACAGATCCTCGCGCGGGGCAGGGGGCGCCGATTGCAGCGCCAACTCGCGCATGAGCCCGGTCACATGCAAAAGATTTACCAGCCGGCGCTTGCTTTCCGGGCTTTCGGCCAGACCGCCGCCGGGCTGAACGTGATGGCCCACAGGCAGGGTCAGCGCGTAATCCCCGCCCCCATGCCACAGCGTCAGCTCATCATGGAAAAAACCGGTCGCCATTGATTTTTCGCCCCGTCAAAGGTTCAAGGGACCATGACCGAACTGAGCCACCTTGCGCAACCCGGGGCTGTGATCGCGGTGCGCGTGACCCCACGCGCCTCGCGCAATGCCGTCACGCTTGAGGGCGAGGCGATTCGCGTCATGGTCACCACCGTCCCCGAAAGCGGCAAGGCCAATGCCGCCGTCATCAAGTTGCTGGCCAAGGCGCTGGGGATCGCGAAAACGCGGCTGGTCCTGTTGCGCGGGGCCAGCGGGCGTGACAAGCTGTTTCGGATCGACTAGCGGCGTTCCAGCCGGTAATTCCCCTCGGGCAGGTTCAGCGCGGCGCGCAATTCTTCAAGCTGTTCCATGGTCAGGACGATCTGCGCCAGCTCGCCGGTGTCTGGGTCGTATTGTTCGACGATGATGCGGTCGTCGAAGCTTTGGATCACGACATCCTCGTTCAGGGGGCGGCTGCCGGCGGCATCCTCCGAAAGCTCGTCGATCAGGGTGATGACGGTGGCATCGAAGTCGTGCTCGATGGTGAACATGGTGATCCCTCCGATTCAGTCTTTCACAACAATCGCGTGATATGAGGGGGGCGGCAAGACAGCGGTTTGCGATGGGCCAAGGCCGCGGCTAGAGTGTTGCGAAAGCAGGCGGGCAACCGCGGTATCGGTGCGTACGGACAGGGCAGGGCAGATGATCAAGGGTTGGCTGACGGCGGCATTTGTGCTGGCTTTGGCGGGGTGTGCGGTCGCGCCGGTTCAGCAGCCGCAGGGTGTGCCGGTGCCGCGCCCGACCGTGGATGTCGCGCCGTCGCCCGATCTGCCGCGCGATGCGCGGACCTCGGCGCGGTCCTTTGTCGCGGTGATCCGGCGCATGGAGCCGGCCGTCGAACGCGAATGCGTCCAGCGCCGCACCCAGCCGATCAACTGCGATTTCCAGTTCGTCGTCGACGATCGCCCGGGACTGGAACCCAACGCCTTTCAGACCATCGATTCGACGGGCAGGCCGATCATCGGCTTTACCCTGTCCCTGATCGGCGAGGCGCGGAATGCCGATGAGCTGGGCTTCGTCGTCGGGCACGAGGCCAGCCACCACATTCTGGGTCATATCAACCGCAAATCCAGCGCGGCGGCGATGGGGGCGGTGATCCTGGGCGGGCTGGCCAGCGCCTATGGCGGCAATTCCGACGCGATCCAGAACGCGCAGGACATCGGCGCACAGTTCGGTTCTCGTTTCTATTCCAAGGATTGGGAGCTTGAGGCCGACTATCTGGGCGCCATCATTGCGCTGAACGCCGGGTTCGATCCCGAACACGGCGCGCAGTTTTTCGCCAGAATCCCCGATCCCGGTGATAAAATTTTAGGCACGCATCCGTCCAACGCCGCGCGCATGGCACAGGTCACCCGGGCCATGTCCGACTATCGTGCGGGACGCGTGCAATAAAAACTGCCAGACTGTTGCCTTGCTGCACCGGTCGGCAGGCTGTCCGGCGCACATTGATATTAAATGCAAAATTTGCGCATTTTCCCGGCTCAACCGGCAAGTTCATCGTTTTCAAATTTTTTCTGCCGCGTTAACCTTACGTAACTCAAGAGTAGTTGGTGAAAAACTGCTTTCATGGGCGGGACTCTGCCGATAGTTACCTGCTTGTGTATTGCTGGGGCGGTCTTTGCCCAACAAAATTGGTTAAGGAGCATCTATGATCGGGGTCATTCTGTGGAGCAGTCCGGCTAAGGAGAAGGCCGTGATCTGGTGCGAAGATCACGGTTCCCTGGCCTATCTGCAGGGTCGCGACAACCTGGCTTTCGCGTGCGATTGGCCCGATGCGGGCGATCTGGTTGAACTGGAATACGAGACCGTCAACGATCTGCGCCATGCGCGCGCGGTTGCACCGGTTTCGGGAAACCGGCGGTCCGATCTGCCCGACCTGCTGCGCGGCATGGGCGAACCCGCCGCCGCGAATCAGCCCGCCCTGCGCGTCGTCTCGAATGTCGATATCGCGCAGCCGGGGCAGCCGCTCAGGCTTGCGGCCACCCGCTGATTGCGATTATGCGCCGCGCGCGAGTGCGGCGACGCCGGTCCGGGCCTGATCCGACAGGCCCAACGGCCGCATCAGATCCGCGAACGCATCCAGTTTTTCAGGCGTTCCGGTAATTTCGAAAACAAAGCTTTCCAACGTCGAATCCACGACGCTCGCGCGGAAAATTTCAGCAATCCGCAACGCCTCGACCCGCTTTTCGCCCTTGCCCGATACCTTGAACAGACCCAGCTCACGCTCGACGCTGTTGCCCTCGACGGTCAGGTCATGGACCTCGTGGACGGGGACGATACGGCCAAGCTGGGCCTTGATCTGTTCGATGACCGAGGGCGTGCCGCGCGTCACGATGGTGATGCGCGAACGGTGGCCAAGGTGATCGACCTCGGCCACGGTCAGGCTGTCGATATTGTAGCCACGCCCTGAAAACAGGCCGATGACGCGCGCCAGCACGCCAGCCTCGTTATCGACCAGAACCGCAAGCGTATGGCTTTCGATGGTCTGGGAATTGGGGTCGCGCAGGTCATAGGCCGAATGGCTGGTCGCGCCCTTTTGGATGTTCAGTGCTGCCATGTTCGTCTCGCTTTTCTCAAATCACACCAGGGCGCCGCCGGCGCCGGTGATGGCGCCATCGGTCGAGGCCTCGCCCAGCAGCATTTCGTTATGCGGCTTGCCCGAAGGGATCATCGGGAAACAGTTTTCATGTTTCTCGACCAATACATCCAGGATGAAGGGACCGTCATAGTCGATCATTTCCTGAATGGCCGCGTCCAGTTCGGCCGGATCCGAAACGGTGCGCCCCGCACAGCCGAATGCCTCGGCCAGCTTGACGAAATCGGGCAGGCTTTCCGACCAGCTTTGGCTATAGCGTTCGCCATGCAGCAATTGCTGCCATTGCCGGACCATGCCCAGGCGTTCGTTGTTCAGGATGAATTGCTTGACCGGCGCGCGGAACTGCACCGCGGTGCCCATTTCCTGCATGTTCATCAACCAGCTGGCTTCGCCCGCGACATTGATGACCAGCGCGTCGGGATGGGCGACCTGCACCCCGATCGAGGCCGGCAAACCATACCCCATCGTCCCCAGCCCGCCCGAGGTCATCCAGTGATTCGGATCCTCGAAATGCAGGAACTGCGCCGCCCACATCTGATGCTGGCCGACCTCGGTGGTGAAATAGGGCCGCTTTGCCGCCGTCAGCGCCTGAAGCCGCTCAAGCGCGTATTGCGGTTTGATGACCTTGTCCGAGTTGCGATAGGAAAGGCATTTCACGGCCTTCCACTGTTCGATCTGCGCCCACCATGTCCGCAGCCCTTCGGCATTGGTCTTGCGCCCGCGCGATTTCCAGATTTTCAGCATGTCTTCAAGCACATGGCCGACATCGCCGACAATCGGCAGGTCGACATGAATGATCTTGTTGATCGAGCTGGGGTCGATGTCGATCTGGGCCTTGACCGAGCCGGGGCTGAAATCCGCGACACGTCCGGTGATCCGGTCGTCAAAGCGCGCGCCGACCGCGATCATCAGGTCGCAATCATGCATGGCCATGTTCGCCTCATAGAGGCCGTGCATGCCCAGCATGCCGATCCAGCCCTTGCCCGATGCCGGATATGCGCCCAGCCCCATCAGGGTCGAGGTGACCGGAAACCCCGTCGCATCGGCCAGTTCGCGCAAAAGCTGGCTGGCGGCCGTGCCAGAATTGATGACGCCGCCGCCGGTGTAAAAGATCGGCCGCTCGGCCTTTTCCATCAGTTCGACCAGACGGGTGATCGCGCTCATGTCGCCCTTTTTCGCGGGCTGATAGCTGGGCGTTTCGATCTGTTTGGGGCCGACATAGCCGCCGGTGGCGAATTGCACATCCTTGGGGATGTCGATCAGCACCGGTCCCGGGCGCCCGGAGGTCGCGATATGGAACGCCTTGTGGATGGTGGCCGCCAGCTCGTCGGTTTCCTTGACCAGCCAGTTATGCTTGGTACAGGGCCGGGTGATGCCGATGGTATCGGCCTCTTGAAAGCCGTCGGTGCCGATCAGAAAGGTCGGAACCTGCCCGGTCAACACGACGATCGGGATCGAATCCAGCAACGCATCGGTCAGGCCGGTGACCGCATTGGTCGCCCCCGGCCCCGACGTGACCAGCACGACCCCCGGCTTGCCGGTCGACCGGGCATAGCCTTCGGCCATATGGACGGCGCCCTGTTCGTGGCGGACCAGAATATGCTTGATGTCGTTTTGTTGGAAAATCTCGTCATAGATGGGTAGTACCGCCCCGCCCGGATAGCCGAATACGGTGTCGACGCCCTGATCGCGCAGAGCTTCGATAACCATCCTTGCACCGGTCATTTCTCGGGACATGCCCATTCTCCATCTGTAAGTGACACGCGGCTGGCCGGGGCCATGCTGCGCCGCAGGAAACTATGGGCAGCGCGAGCAGCGGTCAATGCCGATTATCCAATAAAATGACCCCGCAGGGGCGTTTTGGGAAACATTGTTTCCTGTTCGCGCGATTTTCGGTAATTATCTGCGGTTCTGCGGCAGCGTAATCCGCGCGACCTGTTCGACGATGGGATCGATGGACAGCGGATGAATGTCGGAACTGTGCTGTTCCGGGTCGCCGATCGGCTGCCAGACGCCGCCCTTATAGATTTCCAGCGCCGAGAAACGCGCCTTGTAATCCATCTTGCGGCTGCCCGGCACCCAATAGCCCAGATAGATAAAGGGCAGGCCGGCGCTGCGCGCCAGCTCGATATGGTCGAGGATGATATAGGTCCCCAGGCTCGCGCTTTCCAAGGCGGGATCGTAAAAGCTGTAGACTAGGCTCAGCCCGTCATCGAGCACATCGGTCAGACAGACGGCGGCCAGCCGGTCCTGATCGGGCGCCGAGCCATCGCCCGAACCGGTGCGGTATTCGATCACACGGGTGCGGACGGGCGTTTCCTCGATCATGGCGGCGAATTCGAAGATATCCATATCGGCCATGCCGCCATCGGCGTGACGTTCATCCAGATAGGACCGGAAGAGGTCGTATTGTTCCTCGGTCGCCCAGGCGCTGGTCGCCAGCCGCCGAAGATGGCCATTCTTGCGCAGCGCGCGGCGCTGCGTGCGCGACGGCGAAAAGCCCGAAACCCGGATACGCGCCGACATGCAGGCCACACAGCTTTCGCAACTGGGCCGGTAAAGCACGTTCTGGGATCTGCGAAAGCCCTGACGGGACAGGGTGTTGTTCAGCTCATTGGCCGAATCACCGGCCAGCGCCGTGAACAGTTTCCGTTCGGCGCGGCCATGCAGATAGGGACAGGGCTGAGGCGCCGTCACATAGAATTGCGGTGCATGCGGCAGGCTATGTCGCATCAGCAGCCCCCTGGAAAGCCGGGTGCAGCATGCGCGCGTCACGCAGGGGGCGATATATGTCGGTCGGTGCGCGCATGGGGTGCGAATGAAAACTACTGGATCGTGGCAATATTCCGGCAAAGCCTAACAACAGAATTTCCACTCGCCAAGCTTGGAAACCGCAAGAAGTTCCCGGAAATTTTCGTCATGGGGGTTCGCGTCGTCCCGGCGCGCGGCGAATTTGTCCGGATTGACCTTGCCGGCGCCGCGATTAGGCTGCGCGCATGGATTTCGCCGACCGCATCACCCGCCTTCCCATTCCCGCAGACCGCGACCGCGGACAGTCCGCGCTTGAGGAGACGGGGATCGCCGATCCGCGTCTGGGCGACCTGATCAGGGGGGCGGCGGGATGCAGCCCCTATCTGGCCGGTCTGATCCAGCGCGAGGCCGACTGGCTCGGCGATGCCTTGCGGCATGACGATGTCGTGGACCGCGAAACCGCCGGTTTCGAGACGCTTTCCGCCGATGAACTGGGCCCAGCCTTGCGCCGGGCCAAGCGCCGCGTGGCGCTTTGGGCGGCGCTGGCCGATCTGGGCGGGGTCTGGCAATTGGAACAGGTTACCGGCGCGTTGACGGGTCTGGCCGACCGTGCCACCGATCTTGCCCTGCGCGTTCATGTCGCGGCCGAGCAGGCGCGCCGCAAACTGCCCGAAACCTCGGCGGATGCGGGCGGGATCGTCGCGCTTGCCATGGGCAAGATGGGCGCGGGTGAGCTGAACTATTCCTCGGATATCGACCTGATCGTTCTTTATGACGACAGCGCCTATGCCCCCGACGATCTGCATGAGGCGCGCGCCAGCCTGATCCGGGCGACGCGCAAGGCGGCGGCGATCCTGTCTGACAACACTGATCAGGGATATGTTTTCCGCACCGATTTGCGGCTGCGCCCGGATGCGGCGGTGACGCCTGTCTGCATCTCGATCTCGGCCGCGCTGGCTTATTATGAGGCCGAGGGCCGGACCTGGGAACGCAGCGCCTATATCAAGGCGCGTGCCTGTGCCGGCGATCTTGCGGCGGGCGAGCGGTTCCTGCGCGAATTGCGGCCCTTTGTCTGGCGCAGGCATCTGGATTTCGCCACCATCCAGGATGCGCATGACATGCGCCTGCGCATTCGCGAACATAAGGGGCTGCATGGCCGCATCGCGGTGCCCGGCCACAATATGAAGCTGGGACAGGGGGGGATTCGCGAGATCGAGTTTTTCACCCAGACCCGGCAGCTGATCGCCGGCGGCCGCGACCCCGATCTGCGGGTGCGCGGCACCGTCGAGGGCCTGGCCCGGCTGGCCGAAAAGGGGTGGGTCCCCGAGGCGGTGGCGCGGGAACTGACCGATCATTACCGTGAACATCGCGAGATCGAGCATCGCATCCAGATGGTCAACGATGCCCAGACCCATTCCGTGCCGGTCGCGTCCGAGGGGATCGACATCGTCGCCCGCATGATGGGTGAGGCCGATACCGGCGCCTGGTCGGCCCGCCTTGCCACGCGGCTTGAGCGGGTCGAGGCGCTGACCGGCGATTTCTTCGCGCCCTCGGATCGCGGCAGCCGGCCCCCGCTTTCCGCCGAGGCCGAGGCCATGGTGGAACGCTGGCGCGGTTACCCGGCGCTGCGGACGCAACGCGCCCGGGCCGTTTTCGCCCGGATCGAGCCAGAGCTTTTGACCCGGTTGACGGGTGCCGATCATGCGGACGAGACGCTGGCCCGTTTCGACAGTTTTCTGGCCGGATTGCCGGCCGGGGTGCAGCTTTTCTCGCTCTTCGAGGCCAATCCGCAGCTGATCGAGCTGATCGCCGATATCTGTGGCACGGCGCCGGGGCTGGCGAATTATCTGGCCCAGCAACCCGAGGTTCTGGACGCCGTCTTGGGCGGCAGTTTCTTTTCCGAATGGCCCGGCGCGGCGGGGCTGCGCAGCCAGCTTGAGGATAACCTTGCCACCGTTCTGGCCGCGCCCGATGGCGGCTATGAACGTGCGTTGGATGCGGCCCGGCGCTGGGCGCATGAATGGCAGTTCCGCACCGGGGTGCATCACCTGCGCGGTCTGATCGGCGCCGAAGAGGCGGGCGGCCAATATGCCGATATCGCCGATGCCGCCGTGGCGGCGCTGTTTCCGGTCGTGGCCGATGAATTTGCCCGCCGGCATGGGCCCGCACCCGGGCGCGGGGCCGTCGCGCTTGGGATGGGATCGCTTGGTGCGCGGCAGTTGAATGCGGCCTCGGATCTGGATCTGATCGTGATCTATGACGCGGCGGGTCAGGACGGATCGGATGGGCCAAAGCCCCTGGCGACGCGGCCCTATTATGCGCGGCTGACGCAGGCGATGATCACCGCGCTTTCGGCGCCGACCTCGGCCGGGCGTCTCTATGAGGTCGATATGCGGCTGCGCCCCTCGGGTCGGCAGGGGCCGGTCGCGACCTCTGTCCAGTCGTTTCGCGACTATCAGATGACCGAGGCCTGGACATGGGAACATCTTGCGCTGACCCGGGCGCGGGTCGTGGGCACATGTGGGGCCGATGCGCATGCGCTTGGCAATGAGGTCGAGGCGTTGCGCGTCGAGGTTCTGGAACGCCGGGGCCGGGCGCCGGCCGTGCTTTCGGATCTGGCCGACATGCGTGCCCGGATCTTTGCCGCCAAAGCGCCGGATGGCGCATGGGAGGCCAAGATCGGGCGCGGGCGCTTGCAGGATATCGAGCTTTTGGCCCAATCGCTTGCGCTGCGCACGGCCGCACCGGCGCGGGCCGCGCAGGCGCAGCTGCGCGCGGGGGTACGTGGCGGGCTGATCGGGGACGAGCCGGCGCGTGTTTTGGCCTCGGCGCGCAGATTTCTCTGGAATCTGCAATGCTCCGGCCGCCTGCTGACCGAAAAGCCGCTGGATATGGACAGTCTGGGCAAGGGCGGGCAGGCATTTTTGCTGCGCGAGGTGGGCGTGGAAAGCCTTGAGCGGCTGGCGGCCATGCTGAGCGAGACGGTCGAAGCGGCCGGCGCGATCATCGATGCGGCCATGCAGGCGGAAGTCAGCGACCAGAAAGACGGCGACCAGGAAGGCGCGGAGCAAGAGGACGGGGACCAGACAGATCCCGGACCGGAACCCGCCACCGCCAGGCCCTAGGCCAGTGCGGGCGCGCGCCCCCGCGACGATGGGATAGCACCCGGATGGCGGATCCGCGCGGATCCGCCCTAGGCCGGCGTTAGCCCACCTCGCCCAGCATCGGGATCAGCGTTGGCGCCCTGTCCCGGCTGTCCTCGGTGTCGCAAGCAACCGTGCCCATCGCGTGGTGACCGTCGACAGGTGCCGCGTTGCCCGCTGTCGGATAGGGGACCAGCCGCCCCTCGGTCACAGTCGGTCCCGTGGAAATGGGCCGCTCTTCCTGTGCGGCGTCGAAAATGCCGTGCTGGGTTTTGTCCCAGTAGAAGGGTTTCATCACCACCTCATAGATCGCCTTCCAGGCGGCAAGACAGCCCAGCGGGAAATACAGATGCAGCGTCGGCACCCAGGGCAACAGGTGGCGATGCGCCCGCCCGCGCACGGCCCACATGCCGATGGCGATGCTGAGCAGTTCGGACAGGATGAAAACCCCGAACAGGGCCGTGATGGCATGACCGCCAAGCTTTTCGGACAAAAGCTCGCGCATCGGATGCGGCAGGCCAAGGCTGAGCAACCAGAAGCTCCATAGCACCGGCGCCAGCAGATATTGCGAGACCGAGGCGAAAAGCTGCACTTGAAGGGCCAGAAAACGCCGGCTGCCCAGATCGCGCCACAATCCGACCGGGTCGCGCATATGTACGCCCCAGGTCATGGCAAACCCCTTGAGCCAACGCGACCTTTGCTTGACCCAGGGCACAAGACGGCAATTGGCCTCTTCGTGGGTGACGGTGTCGAGCATTTCGGTGCGATAGCCACGCCGGGTCAGACGCACGCCAAGATCGGCATCCTCGGTCACGTTCCACGCGTCCCAGGCGCCGATCTCTTCCAGCCGGTCGCGGCGAAAGAACAGCGTCGTCCCCCCCAACGGCACGACCAGATCCAGCGCGGCCGCACCCGCAAGCGTGCCGCGAAACCACGCGGCATATTCGATGGTAAAGGCGCGCGCGAGCCAGTTGGTGCGCGGGTTGTAATAATCCAGCACCCCTTGCAGGCAGGCGACGTCGGGCGCGGCGAAATGAAAGCCGCGCGCGACCTTGTGCAGCTGATCGGGCTCGGGCCGGTCCTCGGCATCCCAGATGCCGATGATCGTGCCACGACAGAAGTTCAGCGCATAGTTCAGGGCACGGGGCTTGGTGCGGATCGGGCCGTCCGGGACCTTGACCACCCGCATCCAGCGGGGCAGGGCCGCGTCCTCGAGCGCCTGACAGGTGATCTTGTCCGTTTCCTCGACCACCAGCAGGATATCCATCAATTCGCGCGGGTAATCCAGCCGCGACAGCCGGCCGATCAGCTTGTCGGCGATATCCGCCTCGGAAAAGAGCGGCACCATGACCGAAATCACCGGCAGCGGCGCGGTCATTTCGGGCGGGGTGGCGCGCCCCTGACCGATGGCGCGGTCTTGCGCCGAACGCCGCGCGGTCTGGCGCAGGATCGCCCAGAAGGACAAGGCCTTGAGACCGCTCGACGCGATCAGGGCCAGCAGCGCCCAGGCCGTCACCACCGCGATCACCGCGATCGGCGCCAGGATCAGTCCCAAAAGGGTGACCGCGATCAGGATCGTGGCGATACGGCCGGTGCGGCGTTCGTTGCGTGTCCGGCAGCTTTCCTTGGCCGGGACGCGGGTTTCGGCCTGCCGGATCAGGGTCGTCCGGCGCTGGGCCAGTATCGCCTCGCGCGCGGCGGTTTCCGAACAAAGCAGCATGCGCACCGCGCCGAACCGCTTTGGCAGGGTGTCGCGGAAGCCGGCGAAATCCTCGGGGCGGGCGGTGGCGATAAAGGTCACGCCCCCGATCCGCCGCCAGGGTACGACACCGGCCGACAGGCAAAGATTCGCCCCGATCTGATCGACCAGACGCGGATCGGGTGGCAGCGCCGCCAGATCGACGATGCTGGACCGCCATTGCCGCGACAGCGCACGGGTCAGCGCCTCTTCCTGGACCCAGCCATTGGCCAGCAGGATTTCCCCCAGCCGGACGGCCTGGCGCTGGCGCATGACCAGCGCCTTCATCAGGTTGTGGGGATCGACCGCGCCATCCTCGATCAGGATCTGGCCCAGGGGGCGGATGTCGCGTGGCGCAACCAGTTGCGCGGGCGCGCTGGCCGGGAAGGGGACGGATCCCCCCACCGCCTTTGGATCGGCTGGCAAGGCCCGAAGGGGGATGGGCTGGATGAGGGCTGCGCCGGCCATGCACGATTCCGCTTCTGGATCAGGTCGATCCTCTTTGGCATGGCCAAGGTTAAGAAGCGGTTAATCGTGTCGTGGTTTCAGCCGGTTGACGTAAGGTCAGGCGCGGCGTTCGCGCATGGCCCCGGCGAAACGCTCGAAGAGATAGGCGCTGTCCTGCGGTCCGGGGCTGGCCTCGGGGTGATGCTGGACCGAAAACACCGGCTTGCCGGTCATGCGCAGCCCGCAATTGCTGCCATCGAACAGGCTGACATGGGTTTCGATCACGCCATCGGGCAGGGTCTGGGCATCGACGGCGAACCCGTGGTTCATCGAGGTGATCTCGACCTTGCCGGTCTCGACATCCTTGACCGGATGGTTGGCGCCGTGATGACCGTGATTCATCTTGACGGTCTTGGCCCCAAGGGCCAGCGCAAGCATCTGATGGCCAAGGCAGATCCCGAAAATCGGCATGTCACGGGCCAGCAATTCGCGGATCATCGGCACGGCATATTCGCCGGTCGCGGCCGGATCGCCCGGGCCGTTCGACAAAAACACCCCTTCGGGGTTATGGGCCAGAACATCCTCGGCGGTGGCGGTGGCGGGCAGGACCGTCACTTCGGCACCGCTTTGCGCCAGCGAGCGCAGGATATTGCGTTTCGCGCCGTAATCCACGGCCACCACGCGAAACGGCTGCGCGGTGTCGGGACGGTCGAATTCCCCGGGCCAGGACCACAGCCCTTCGTCCCAACGATAGCTTTGCTGACAGCTGACTTCGCGCGCGAGGTCAAGGCCCACCAGCCCCTTCCAGTCGCGGGCGCGGGCGACCATGGCGGCGATATCGAAATTCCCGTTCGGATCATGGGCCAGCACGACATGCGGGGCGCCTTGCTGGCGGATTGCGCGGGTCAGGCGGCGGGTGTCGACGCCGCCGATGCCGATGCGGCCGCGCCGCGCCATCCAGTCGACCAGATCCGAGCTGGCGCGCCAGTTCGAAGGCTCGGTCGGGTCCCATTTCACCACGATGCCGGACGCGACGGGCTCGGCGGCTTCGTCGTCCTGGGCGGTGACGCCGGTATTGCCGATATGGGGGAAGGTGAAGGTGACGATCTGGCTGGCATAGCTGGGATCGGTCATGATCTCTTGATAGCCGGTCATGGCGGTATTGAAGACCAGTTCCGCCACCACTTCGCCGGTGGCGCCAAAGCCGTGGCCATAGAAAACGGTGCCGTCGGCAAGTGCAAGACAAGCGGTCGGTTTCTGGGGCATCTGCGACTCTCCGGCTAAATCGCCGGGAAACTAGGTAAAGGGGGCGCGCGCGTCAAGCCGGAACGGGGCCGGTTTCGGAACTTTGCGCGCGGGTCGGGGTTGCGTGCAGGGCGGCCCGCCGGGCGGGCGCGGCCGGTGGGGCAAGGCTTGACGGCGGGGACGAAGCCGGGCACCACCCCGCGATGATATTGCGAAGGGGATCAGATGGCACTGCGTGAACGCATTCTGGCCGATACGAAAGACGCGATGAAGGCCAAGGAAACCGCGCGGCTTTCGACGCTGCGGCTGATTTCGGCGGCGATCAAGGACCGCGAGATCGCGGCCCGCACCGAGGGCGGCGAGCAGGGCGGCCTGACCGAGGCGGATCTGATCGCGATCCTGTCCAAGATGGTCAAACAGCGTCAGGAATCGGCCAAGGCCTATGAAGAGGGCGGCCGGCTTGAACTGGCCGAGCGCGAAGAGGACGAGATCCGGGTGATCCAGTCCTATCTGCCGCGCCAACTGGACGAGGCCGAGGCCGCGGCCGCCATCGACAAGGCCATTGCCGATCTGGGCGCGGAATCGATCCGCGACATGGGCCGGGTCATGGCCGAATTGCGCGCCCGCCACGCCGGACAGATGGATTTCGGCGCCGCCGGGCCGGTCATCAAGGCAAGGCTGATGAAATAAGCCGCAAGGGCCGCGTCCGGTGACATCATCCGGGCGTGGCCCTTGCCCGGGTGGCCCGCGCCGCCCATTCGGGTCGTTCGCGGGCCTGTGCGCCGCCGCCCGCTTGTGCCACCGTTCGGACCGGGCAAGGCGGGCCGTCCCGAAAACATCCCCCAACATATCGCGACGGCGCGAATCACCCCTTGCGCCGCGGCCGCGATTCCGGCGGAATCCGTGCATGGAAAACACCCCGGCTGAGTGAATTTTTCCGCGCCTCCGATAGAATTTTTCCCGACCATGGCAAAGAAACGCCCCGCCGGCGGGTTTCTGTTTACATTGCCGCTCCGTCCCATTCATCAAACCAATCGGGCTGTATGGGAGGACGCGATGAAAGCGCTGGTTCTGGAAGAAAAGGGCAAACTCTCGCTGCGGGAATTCGACATTCCCGGCACGCTGGGGCCCAGGGATGTCCGCATCAAGACGCATACCGTCGGTATCTGCGGCTCGGACGTGCATTATTACACCCATGGCAAGATCGGCCACTTCATCGTCAACGCGCCGATGGTGCTGGGCCATGAGGCGGCCGGCACCGTGATCGAGACCGGGGCCGAGGTCACGCATCTGAAACCCGGCGACCGCGTCTGCATGGAGCCGGGGATCCCCGATCCGACCTCGCGCGCGGCGAAACTGGGCATCTATAACGTCGATCCGGCGGTGACCTTCTGGGCGACGCCGCCGGTCCATGGCTGCCTGACCCCCGAGGTGATCCACCCCGCCGCCTTTACCTACAAGCTGCCCGAAAATGTCAGCTTTGCCGAGGGCGCGATGGTCGAACCCTTTGCCATCGGCATGCAGGCCGCGCTGCGCGCGCGTATCCAGCCGGGCGATGTGGCGGTGGTCACCGGGGCCGGTCCCATCGGCATGATGGTGGCGCTGGCGGCGCTGGCGGGGGGCTGTGCGCGGGTGATCGTGGCCGATCTGGCGCAGCCCAAGCTGGACATCATCGGGGCCTATGACGGCATCGAGACCGTCAATATCCGCAACCGCCCGCTGGCCGAGGCGGTGGCCGAGGCGACCGATGGCTGGGGCGCGGATGTGGTCTTTGAATGCTCGGGGGCGGCGCCCGCGATCCTTGGCATGGCGGCCCATGCCCGGCCCGGCGGCGCGATCGTGCTGGTCGGCATGCCAGTCGATCCGGTGCCGGTCGATATCGTCGCCCTTCAGGCCAAGGAATTGCGGGTCGAGACGGTTTTCCGCTATGCCAATGTCTATGACCGGGCGATTGCGCTGATCGCGTCGGGCAAGGTGGACCTGAAGCCGCTGATTTCGGCCTCGATCCCCTTTGCCGACAGCATCGCCGGCTTTGACCGTGCGGTCGAGGCGCGCGATACCGATGTCAAACTACAGATCGTGATGCCGGCATAAGGGGACGGGGATGTATCTGGGACTGGATCTGGGAACATCCGGCATCAAGGCGATGCTGGTGGATGATGATTTCGCGACCATCGGCGTGGCACATGCGCCCCTGACCGTCAGCCGGCCGCATCCCGGCTGGTCCGAACAGGATCCCGCCGACTGGATCGCGGGGGCCGAAAAGGTCATCGGCGATCTGGCCCGCCAGCACCCGGAGGCGATGGCGCGGCTGCGGGCCATCGGGCTTTCGGGGCATATGCACGGGGCCACGCTGCTGGATCGCGCGGATCAGGTGCTGCGGCCCTGTATCCTGTGGAATGACGGGCGTTCGGGGCCGCAATGCGCGGAACTGGCGGCGCGGGCCGATTTCCACGGCATCGCCGGCAATCTGGTCATGGCGGGCTTTACCGCGCCCAAGCTGCTTTGGGTGGCCGAGAACGAGCCCGAGATCTTTGAGCGCACGGCCAAGGTGCTTTTGCCCAAGGATTACCTGCGGCTTTGGCTGACGGGCGAGCATGTCGGCGAAATGTCGGATGCGGCGGGCACACTTTGGCTCGATGTGGCGCGGCGCGACTGGTCGGACGAATTGCTGGCCGCGACGGGCCTTGACCGCGCGCAGATGCCAACGTTGGTCGAGGGTAGCGATGTGTCGGGCAGGCTGCGCGCCGATCTGGCCGAACGCTGGGGCGTGGCGCGCGTGCCGGTCGCGGGGGGCGGGGGCGACAATGCCGCGACCGCCTGCGGCATGGGGGTGATGGTGCCGGGCACGGGGTTTTTGTCGCTGGGCACCTCGGGGGTGCTGTTCGCGGCGACGGAAACCTATGCGCCCAATACCGGCGATGCGGTCCATACCTTTTGCCATGCGGTGCCCGCGACATGGCATCAGATGGGGGTGATCCTGTCGGCCACCGACAGCATGACCTGGCTTTCGGAAATCACCGGGCGCACGGTGCCCGAACTGGCGGCTATGGTGCCGGAAAATGTCGCCGCGCCGTCGCCGGTCGGCTTTCTGCCCTATCTGTCCGGCGAGCGGACGCCGCTGAACGATCCCGATGCGACGGGCGCCTTTTGGGGGCTGCGCCGGGCCACCGGGCTTGCCGATCTGTCGCAATCGGTGATGGAGGGCGTGGCCTTTGCCTTTGCCGATTGCGTCCATGCGCTGCGCAAGGCCGGAACCCCGATCGAGGCGGCCTATGCCGTCGGCGGGGGCGCGCGTTCGCGCGCATGGCTGCGGATCATGGCATCGGCCACCGGGCTTACGCTGCTGGAACCCGAGGATGGCGATTTCGGCGCGGCCTTTGGTGCGGCAAAGCTGGCGGCGGCCTGTGCGACGGGCGATACATCCGCACGCATATTCGCCCCACCCGCGGTTCGCGCCGAAATTGCGCCCGATGCCGCATTGGCCGCTGCCTATGCGAAAAAGTATGAGGCCTATCGCGCCGCATATCCACAGCTGAAAGCTCTGCCGGATTCCCGGGCTTAGGCCACAAAACCGCGTCAAAACCACGATTTTTTCACTATGGCCGGGCCGGTGTCGCTGCAATGCGGCGCCGGCTTTCTGCTATGCGGCGGCGGGCGCTTTGCGGCTGGGGCGCACGCTTCTACTATTTTCACGCGGGGCCGGTTAAAAAAGTATCGTTAATTCTTGCGCGCTGATGTGGAGCGCGTATCACCCCCGCGCCTATGGTTGTCGTCACCGTCACGCGCCCCCAACCCGAGGAGAGGGGGGCGACCGCCACACCCGGCGGCGCACGGTGCCAAGGAGGATGGAAATGCAGCCCGATCTGGAACTGGTCCATATCCGCAAAGGCGAATCCTTCGCCGCGTGGATGCATGGCTATCCGTTCCGCACCGTGCGCTGGCACTATCATCCCGAATACGAAATCCATCTGGTGACCGCGACCACCGGCACCTTTTATATCGGTGACCATGTCGGCAGCTTTGGCCCCGGCCAGCTGATCATGACGGGGCCGAACCTGCCGCAGAACTGGATCAGCGATCTCGCCCCCGGCGAGGCGGTGCCGCTGCGCTCGCTGGTGATCCAGTTCCCCGAGGATTTCATCGAGGATTCGGTCGCCGCCATGCCGGAAATGGAGGCGCTGCGCCCGCTTTTGGAACGTTCGCGCCGGGGCCTGCTTTTCGACGAGGATACCAGCGCCCGCATCCGCCCGCGCATGAAGCGCCTGATCGAGGCGCAGGGCCTGCGCCGCCTGGCGCTGTTTTGGGACATTCTGGACCAGCTGGCGCGCGCGCCCGAACCCGAGGTGCTGGCCAGCCTCAGCTTCGAGCTGGATCTGGGCCAGACCAGCGACAGCGGCATCAATCGGGCGCTGTCGCATCTGCGCGAACATCTGACCGAACAGGTCGATGAGGGCGATCTGGCCGAGATGGTCGGGCAAAGCCAAAGCGCGTTCTCGCGCGCCTTCAAGCGCCATACCGGCACCACGCTGGTGCGCTATCGCAACCAGTTGCGGGTCGATCTGGCCTGTCACATGCTCTTGACCGATCCCGACATCCGGGTGGCCGAAATCTGTTACGATGTCGGGTTTTCGAACCTGTCGAACTTCAACCGGCATTTCCTCAAGCTCAAGGGAATGTCGCCGTCGCAATTCCGCACCACCTTCGCGGCCAACAAGGCGCTGGTCATGGCGGAATAGGGCCGACCGCAAGCACGGCTTTCACCAATTCGGGCGACGAAGCCGCCGCCCGGAAACGGGCAGGGCATTCCTGCCGCATCCAACTGGGAGGCTATCTCTGATGAAAACGACCCTTCTGACCGCCTCGGCCGTCCTTGCGCTGCTGGCGGCGCCGGCTCTGGCGCAGGACAAGCTGAAAATCGGCATGACGTTTCAGGAAATGAACAACCCCTATTTCGTCTCGATGCAAGAGGCGCTGAACGAGGCCGCCGCCGATCTGGGCGCCGAGGTGGTGGTCACCGATGCCGGCCATGACGTCGCCAAACAGATCAATGACGTCGAGGACATGCTGCAGCAAAACATCGATATCCTGCTGCTGAACCCGACCGACAGCGCCGGGATCGAGGCCGCCGTTCACGCCGCGAAAGCCGCCGGCGTCATCGTCGTGGCGGTGGACGCCAATGCGAACGGCCCCGTCGACACCTTTGTCGGCTCGAAGAACCGCGATGCGGGCTATCTGTCGTGCAAATATCTGGGCGATGCGCTGGGCGGCAAGGGCGAGGTCGCGATCCTCGACGGCATTCCGGTCGTGCCGATCCTGCAGCGCGTCGAGGGTTGCAAGGCGGCTTTGGCCGAATTCCCGGAAATCCAGCTGGTCGATACCCAGAACGGCCGTCAGGACCGTTCGGTCGCGCTGGGTGTGGTCGAGAACATGATCCAGTCCAAGCCCAACCTGGCCGGCATCTTCTCGGTCAACGATGGTGGCGCCATGGGTGCGCTGGCTGCGATTCAGGGCTCGGGCAAGGATATCAAGCTGGTATCGGTGGACGGCGCCCCCGAGGCGGTCAAGGCCATCGCCGAGGGCGGTCCCTTCATCGAGACCACGGCCCAGTTCCCGCGCGATCAGGTCCGCGTCGGTCTGGCCATGGCGCTGGCACAGAAATGGGGCGCGCGCGTCGTGCCGAAGGAAGTGCCGATCGACGTGATGGTCGTCGACGCCAAGAACGCGGCTGAATTCAGCTGGTAAGGTTCCTTCCCGCCTCCCGTCCCCGCGCGCCGCGTGGGGGCGGGCCTTTTCCCGCCACACAAGATGAGGGGCATCATGCTGGAACTGACAGGTATCAGGAAAAGCTTTGGCAGGATCGAGGTTCTGCATGGCGTCGATCTTGAGGTTCGCGCCGGCGAGGTGCACGCCCTTCTGGGCGAGAACGGCGCCGGGAAATCCACGCTGATGAAGATCCTGTGCGGCATCATCCAACCCTCGGAAGGGGTGATCCGCATCGAGGGCACGGAACGCCATTTCGCCGATTACGACGAGGCGATTGCCGCCGGCGTCGGCATCGTGTTTCAGGAATTCAGCCTGATCCCGTATCTGAACGCCGTCGAAAACATGTTTCTGGCGCGCGAATTGCGCGGGCCGCTGGGCCTGCTGGATCGCCGGGCGATGCGGGTGCGGGCGCGCGACATCATGCGCCAGCTGGCGGTCGATGTGGATATGGACGTGCCCGTGAACCGCCTTTCGGTGGCCGAACAGCAATTCGTCGAGATCGCCAAGGCGCTGTCGCTGAACGCCCGTATCCTTGTTCTGGACGAACCCACCGCGACCCTGACGCCCTCGGAGGTCGAGCACCTGTTCAAGGTCATGCGCGAATTGCGCCGGCAGGGTGTCGCCATCGTCTTTATTTCGCATCACCTCGAAGAGATATTCGAGATCTGCGACCGCATCACCGTGCTGCGCGATGGCGAATTCGTCGCCTCTTGTGCGGTGTCGGATGTGGACAATGACCGGCTGGTCGAAATGATGGTCGGCCGCCGCATCGAAAACAGCTTTCCGCCCAAACCCGCCGCCGATCCGGCCGCCCCCGCGATCATCGAGGTCGAGAAGGTGCAGCTGAAAAAGGGCGGTCCGGTATCCGCCTTTACCCTGCGCAAGGGCGAGATTCTGGGCTTTGCCGGGCTGGTCGGCTCGGGGCGCACCGAAACCGTGCTGGCCATGCTGGGCGCCTGGCCGGCCGCGCAATGCCGGCTCAGGATGGACGGCGTCGAGAAACGCTTTGCCGATCCGGCCGACGGGCTGATGCAGGGGATCGGGCTTTTGCCCGAAAGCCGCAAGGAACAGGGGCTGATCACCAGCTTTTCGATCCTTCAGAACATCTCGCTGAACAATTACGGCAAATATCGCCAGGGACATTGGTTCATCGATCTGAAAAAGGAACGCGCCTGCACCGAAACCGCCATGGCGCAGGTCCGCGTCAAGGCGCAGGGGCCGAATGCGCGTGTCGACACGCTGTCGGGCGGCAACCAGCAAAAGGTGGTCATCGCCCGCTGGCTGAACCACGACATGCGGGTGCTGATCTTTGACGAGCCGACGCGCGGCATCGATGTCGGCGCAAAGGCCGAAATCTATGCGCTGATGCGCGAATTCACCGCCGCCGGCGGGTCGATCATCATGGTGTCCTCGGAACTGCCCGAGGTGATCGGCATGTCGGACCGGGTCTGCGTCTTCCGCTCGGGCGGGATCGTGGCCACGGTCGAGGGCGCGGCCATCAATTCCGAAAACATCATGACCCATGCCACGACCGGGAGAGTTGAACATGTCGCATGACACAAACACCGGCGCGGCCGGAAAATCGGGCGCGGGGCTTGGCCGCATCCTGCATTCGCCGCTGGCGCTGCCGCTGATCGGGCTGATCGTCGTGTCGGTCCTGATGGGCTTTGCCAGCGACAATTTCTTCAGCCTCAGCAACATCATGAACGTGCTGCGGCAGGTTTCGGTCGTGGGCATTCTGGCGGTCGGCATGACCTTCGTGATCCTGACCGGGGGGATCGACCTGTCGGTGGGCGCGGTGATGGCGCTGGTCGGCACGCTGGGCACCGGCATGATGGTGAATATGGGTTTGCCGGCGCCGCTCGCGCTGGTGATCGGGATTTTCATCGGGCTGGGCATCGGGCTTGCCAATGGCGTGCTGGTCGCATGGGGCAAGATGCCGGCGATCATCGTCACGCTGGCCACCATGGGGATGGCGCGCGGTCTGGGCCTGATCTATTCGGGCGGCTATCCGATCAGCGGCATTCCGGGCTGGATCTCGTGGTTCGGGGTCGGGCGCGTGGGTTTCGTTCCGGTGCCGGTCATCATCATGGTCGTGATCTATGCCGCGGCTTGGGTTCTGTTGCAGCGCACGCCCTTTGGCCGCCATGTCTATGCCCTTGGCGGCAACGAGACGGCGGCACGGCTGTCGGGCGTCAAGACCCAGCGGGTCAAGCTGGCCGTTTATGGTATTTCCGGGCTGACCGCCGCGCTGGCCGCCATCATTCTGACCGGCCGGCTGATGAGCGGCCAACCGAATGCCGGCGTGGGCTTTGAACTGGACGCCATCGCCGCGGTCGTCCTTGGCGGCACCGCGATTTCCGGCGGGCGCGGGCTGATCCTTGGCACGCTGATCGGGGCGGTGCTGCTGGGCATTCTGAACAACGGTCTGAACCTGATGGGCATCAACCCCTATCTTCAGGACGTCATCAAGGGCGCCATCATCCTGCTTGCCATCTATATCGGCCGCGAATGGCGCTGAGCCGGCCGTCACCCCATTTTTCAGGAGAAGAGTATGTCTGAATCGCTTCAAGGCAAGATCGCCGTCATCACCGGGGCCGCATCGGGGATCGGCCTTGCCACCACCCGGGCGCTGCTGGATCAGGGCGCGACGGTCGTCATGGTCGACTGGAACGAGGCCGCGCTGAACGCGTTGGTCGCGGATCTGGGTCCCCGCGCCATCGCGCAGGTCACGAACCTTCTGGATGCCGAAAGCTGCGCGGCCATGGTGCCGGAAATCCTGGCCAAGGTCGATCACATCGACATTCTTTACTGCAATGCCGGCACCTATATCGGCGGCGACCTGACCGAGACGACGAATGACGCCATCGACCGGATGCTGAACCTCAACGTCAATGCGGTGATGAAGAACGTCCGCGACGTCGTCCCGCATATGAGCGCGCGCAAGACCGGCGACATCATCGTCACCTGTTCCATCGCCGGCCATTTCCCCACCTATTGGGAACCGGTCTATTCCGGTTCGAAATGGGCGATCACCAGCTTCGTCCAGGGCATGCGCCGCCAGATGATCCCGCATGGCGTGCGCGTCGCGCAGGTCTCGCCGGGGCCGGTTGTCTCGGCGCTGCTGGCCGACTGGCCCGAGGAAAACCTGCGCAAGGCCAAGGAATCGGGCAGCCTGATGGACCCCGAAGAGGTCGCGGATGCGGTCGTCTATATGCTGACCCGCAAGCGCACGGTGACGATCCGCGATATGCTGGTCCTGCCTACCAATTTCGACCGCGTCTAAGGGCGCGGTCCAAGGACGAAAGGACGCGGCATGGCCCAATACCTGATCGGCGTGGATGTCGGCACCGGCTCGGCCCGGGCGGGCGTTTTTGATGCGGCAGGCCAGTTGCTGGCCACCGCCAAACGCCCGGTCGAGATGCATCGCGAGGATGGCGGCATCGCCGAGCAATCCAGCGAACAGGTCTGGGGCGCGGTCTGCGCCTCGGTGCGCGAGGCGGTCAGCCGCGCCGGGATCGACCCCGCGGATGTCGCGGGGATCGGCTTTGACGCCACCTGTTCGCTGGTGGTGCGCGGGCAGGGCGACCAGACCCTGTCCGTGGGCGACCCCGCCCATCCCGAACGCGACATCATCGTGTGGATGGACCATCGCGCTGTCGGGCAGGCCGAACGCATCAACGCGCAGGGCCATGAGGTCCTGCGCTATGTCGGCGGCCGCATCTCGCCCGAGATGGAAACGCCAAAGCTGTTGTGGCTGGCCGAGAACCGGCCGGACGTCTATGCGCAGGCCGTCCATTTCTTTGATCTGACGGATTTCCTGACATGGAAGGCCAGCGGGGCGCTGGACCGCTCGGCCTGCACGGTCACCTGCAAATGGACTTATCTGGCGCATGAAGGGCGTTGGGACGCGGGCTATTTCCGTCAGATCGGTCTGGGTGATCTGGCCGATCAGGATTTCGCCCGCATCGGCCAAAGCGTGGTCGACCCGGGCACCGCGCTGGGGCGGGGGCTGACCGCCGATGCCGCGACCGAGATGGGCCTGCGCCCCGGCGTCGCGGTGGCGGCGGGGTTGATCGACGCCCATGCCGGCGGGGTGGGCACGGTCGCCGCCGGGGGCGATGCAACGGCCTGTCTTGGCTATGTCTTTGGCACCTCGTCCTGCACCATGACCACGACGCGCGATCCGGCTTTCGTCCCCGGCGTCTGGGGGCCCTATTATTCCGCCATGGTGCCCGGCGCCTGGCTAAATGAGGGCGGCCAGTCCGCCGCCGGCGCCGCCATCGACCAGCTGATCCAGCTGCATCCCGCCACAGCCGAGGCCGGGGCGCTTGCTCAGGCGGCGGGAAAGTCGCTGCCGCAATGGCTGGCCGACCGGGCCTTGCAGCTTGCGGGTTCGGCCAGCGCCGCCACCCGGCTGGCGGACGACCTGCATGTGGTGCCGGAATTTCTGGGCAACCGCGCGCCCTTTGCCGATCCCCATGCCCGTGCCGTCATCATGGGGCAGGGGATGGAAAGCGGCCCGGATTCGCTGGTCGCGCTTTATGTCGCGGGGATCTGCGGGCTGGGTTACGGGCTGCGCCAGATCATCGAGACCCAGGCCGAACATGGCGCACCCATCGCCACGATCAGCGTTTCGGGCGGGGCGGGGGCGCATCCGCTGACCCGTCAGCTTCTGGCCGATGCGGCCGCCCGCCCGGTCGAGATCACCGAATGCGCCGAGCCGGTGCTTCTGGGTTCGGCCATGCTGGGCGCGGTGGCGGCGGGGGTCTATCCCGACCTGCGGACCGCCATGCCCGCCATGTCGCGCATCGCAACCAGCTGCGCGCCCGATGTGGCCAGCCGTCGGGTTCATGACCTGCGCTATGCCGCGTTCCTGCGCCTGCAACAGGCGGCGCGCGAAATCCGTCAATCCATGGCCGGGCTTGCCGGCTGATCCATATCACGAGGGACCCATGCAGTTTTCCGGCAAATCCGTCATCATCACCGGCGCGGGCAAGGGCATCGGCCGCGCCTGTGCCCGCGTCATGGCCGCGCGCGGCGCCGAGGTCATAGCACTTAGCCGCACCGCAGCGGATCTTGACAGCCTGCGGGCGGAAATCGGCGGGCGCAGCATCACCGTCGATCTGGCCGATCCCGCCGCCACCCGCGCCGCGATGGCCAAGGCCGGGACCTGCGATTATCTGATCAACAGCGCCGGCATCAACGTGCTGGAAAGCGTGCTCGACATGACCGAGGCCGGCTATGAGGCCGTGCTTGGCATCAACCTGCGCGCGGCGCTGATCACCTGTCAGGAATTTGCCCGCGCCCGCGTGGCGGCGGGCGGCGGCGGCGCCATCGTCAACATCACCTCGATTGCTGGGCATCGCGGCTTTCAGGATCATCTGTGCTATGCCGCGTCCAAGGCCGGGCTGGACGGTGCGACGCGGGTGCTGGCCAAGGAACTTGGCCCCCATGGCATCCGCGTGAACGCCGTCGCGCCCACGATCACCCTGACCGAACTGGCGGCCGAGGCATGGTCGGACCCGGCGAAAAGCGCGCCGATGATGGTGCGCCACCCCCTGAACCGCTTTGCCGAGGCCGATGAGGTCGCCCAAAGCATCGCCATGCTTCTGTCGGATGACAGCGCGATGATTTCGGGCGCGATCCTGCCCGTGGATGGGGGCTTTCTGGCGGTCTGAACGCCGCCGGAAAGCGTTTCGGGCAGGCCTATTCGGTGATGCGCGGCACGATCATGCGCGGCACCGGCGCATGGCGCAGCACCTTGCCTGAATTCGAACCGACAAAGACCCGCAACAGCCCGCCCAGCCGGCTTGATCCGATGACCAGCATCTCGTCGGGTTGCCAGGTCAGATCTGCGACCGCCTCTTTCCAGGTGCGCCCGTCGCCCAGCCCGGATTGCGGCGGCAGCGGGCCGTCCCACGCGGCGCGGATCTGGTCATGCACCGCCAGCGCCTGGGCGCGGAACTTGTTCGAGACCATGTTCTCGACATCATAGCCCGCGCCGCTGGGATACATCTGGCGGTCGCGCACGATAAAGGTCGCCAGCCGCAGCGGGACGTGAAACCCCTCGGCGATCCGGCCCGCCTCATGCGCCAGCGCAAGCGAATGCCCGGATGCCGAGATGGCGCAGGTGATGCGCGACAGGCCGGCATCGGGGGCCACATATCCGCGCGGCGCAAGCGCCACCGGCACCTGCGCGCTGCGCAGGATCTCGCTGGCGACGGTGCCTTCCTGAAAGCGCGCCATCGGCGCCTTGCGCGACGAGCCCAGCACGATCGCATCCGCCGCCATGTCGCGGGCCAGCGCCAGCAGGCCGGCGCTGGCCGTCGCTGCGTGGTGATGCAGGAATTCGGCCGTGATCCCGGCGGGCATTTCGGCCCGCGCCTGTTGCAATGTCTTTTCGGCATGCCGTTCCAGGAACTGGGCATATTCCACATCGACCATGGCGGGCGACGGGTGGTCCCATGTTTCCGGCAGGATCACCGCCACGATCACCTGGCCGCCGGCCGAACGCGCCAGCATCGCGGCCAGGCGCAACGCCTCGCACCCGCCCTTGTCCGCCGAATATCCGACCAGAAAGCGTTTCATTCGGCGGCATCCGGGTTGGCGGCCGATCCCGGTTCAAGGATCGAGTTCCGCGAGGAGTAAAAGATATACATGATCCCCGCCAGGATCGCCCAGATCGCCGTCAGCTTGTAGACGATCAGCGACAGGCTGGAGATCAGGTAAAGGCACGAGATGATGCTGAGGATCGGAAGCACCGGAAAGAACGGCACCTTGAAGCCGCGCGGCGCGTCCGGGCGGCGATAGCGCAGGATGATCACCCCCGCCGAAACCACCGTGAACGCGACCAGCGTCCCCATGCTGGTCAGATCCCACAGCACCGCCGAGGGCAGGAAGGCCGCGATGGCCGCCACCACGCAGCCGACGATGATCGTGTTCGCCGTCGGCGTCAGCGTATGGGGGTTCACCCGGCTGAAGATCGGCGGCAGCATGCCATCGCGCGACATCGCAAACAGAACCCGCGTCTGGCCGTAAAGCACCACCAGCGTCACCGAAAAGACCGAAATCACCGCCCCCGCCGACAGGATCGCCGAGGGGATGGTCGAGCCGGTGACGTTTTGCAAGATGACCGAAAGCCCGGCCTCTTGTCCTTCGAACGCGTCCTGCGGCTGGGCGCCAAGGGCGGCCAGCGTGACCAGCAGATAAAAGCTCACCACGATGATCAGTGCCAGAATGATCGCCAGCGGCAGGTTGCGGCGCGGGTTCTCGACCTCTTCGCCGGCGGTCGAAACCGCGTCGAGACCGACGAAGGTGAAAAAGATCGACCCGGCGGCGGCGCTGACGCCGGCAAAGCCATGGGGCGCGAAGGGGGTGAAATTCTCGGCCCGGAACGCGGTCAGAGCGATGGCGATAAAGAGCGCCAGCACCGCCAGCTTGATGATCACCATGATCGCATTCGCGCGCGCCGATTCCCGCGAGCCGCGCACCAGCAGCACACAGCACATGCCGACCAGAATTGCCGCCGGCAGGTTGATATACCCCTCACCCCCCAGCTTCAGCGAATAGCCCTCGGCCACCAGCGGCGCGTGCAAAAGCGCGCGCGGCAGTTCATAGCCGGTGGTGATCAAAAGCAGGTTGTGGAGATATTCGCTCCAGCCCACGGCGACGGCCCCGGCCGAGACGCCGTATTCCATCACCAGACAGGCGGCGACAAAAAAGGCAAGGCCTTCGCCCAGCGTGGCATAGGCATAGGAATAGCTGGACCCCGAAACCGGGATCATCGAGCTCATTTCCGCATAGCACAGCGCGGTCAGCCCGGCGGCGAAACCCGCGATCAGGAACGCGAACAGGACCGCCGGCCCCGCGACCGGCACCTGTTCGGCCAGCACAAAGAAAATCCCGGTGCCGATGGTGGCGCCGACGCCGAACATGGTCAGCTGAAACAGCGTGATCGAACGTCTCAGTTCCCCGCCCTGGCCATGGGCCTGGGACTGGGCGAGGAACATTTCAATTGGCTTTCTGCGCAAAAGACGCTGGCCCAGATTTGGCGCGCGGTCTGGCATTTCAACCTCTCTCCCTTGGTATTTCCGGCGGTGCCGGCCTGCTTGTCGATTTCGGTAAGGCGGGTTTGGCGGCGGCTGGTCGACCTGTTGCCGGCGCCATTCGCATTCAGCCCAGGTGATAGGCGGCGCTTGCGGTGTCGAATCCGGTGATGCGCAACCCTTGGGCAAAACTTTCGCTCAGCGCGTGGCGCAGATCCATCCGCGCCCGCAGCGCCGCATCGGGATCGCTGCGCAACAGCGCGTCGATGTCGCGCGGGATCGCGACCGTCCGGGCCGGCGGAATGATGGCCGCAGTCCCGGACCCCGCCGCCGATGCCGCCGCTGGCCCGGCCGCGCGGGCGGTCACCTCGGGGCGGTCCAGATGCCAATCCAGCATGATCCGGTCCGAGGGCAGCCCGGCATTGATGCCCGTCATCACCCCGTAATAGTCGTTCAGATAGGTGTCCGAGGTCCCCCCCAGCGCCGCCACGTTCAACCCGGCATTGACCGCGCGGATCGGATCATAGGTCCAGCGCACATGGGTGATCCCGCGCGCAAGGCACCAGTCGCGCTGAAACCATTTCAGCCCCACCCCAAGCCGCAGCCCGCGCGCCTGTGGCAGGACCGCAAGACGGTGCGAATGCTGGATGCCGGGCAGGGCGCTGGGAAAGGCCAGCAGGAATCCCAGCATCTCGTCACCCCGGAACGCACCGGCGATCAACCCGCCCTCGTGCTGCAAGGCCAGCATCAGGTCCGAATTCTCGGGCATGTCGTCCTGACCCCAGACCGCGCGTTGCAGATCCTCGGCACGCTTCATTTCCCCGATCGAGGCAAGCTCGCGAAAGGTGATCGCGCTCATGGACGGAATACCTCGGTCTGGCTGGTGACGCGGTCCAGCACCGCAGGGTTCAGCGTGACGCCAAGCCCCGGCCCGTGGCGCGGCACCGCCATCAGCCCGGCCTCGGCCTCAAGCGGTTCGTTGACGATATCCTGCGCGAAATAGCGGCTAGAGGATGAGGTATCGCCCGGCTTGGTGAAATTGGGCAGCGTCGCCAGGTGGATGTTCTGCGCCCGGCCGATCCCGGATTCCAGCATGCCCCCGCACCAGACCGGCACGTCGAATGCGGCGCAAAGATCGTGGATCGCGCGCGCCGCGCCAAAGCCGCCCACGCGGCCGACCTTGATGTTGATGACGCGCGCCGCCTCTGCCACCAGCGCATGGCGCGCATCGGTGGCGGAACGGATGCTTTCGTCCAGACAGATCGCGGTCAAAAGATGCGCCTGCACTTTCGCGTGGTCCAGAATATCGTCAAAGGCCAGAGGCTGTTCGATATAGTCCAGCGCGAATTCGTCCATCGCCTTGAGCCGCGGCAGATCGGCCATCCGGTAATCGGTATTGGCGTCAACGGTCAGCTTGACTTTGGGAAACTCGGCCCGGATGGCGGCCAGCAGGTCCAGATCATGCCCGCGCTTGATCTTGAGCTTGATGCGCCGGTAACCGCCCTCGACCGCGCTGCGCACCCGGTCCAGCGTGGTCGGGATATCGGCGATGCCAAGGCTGACGCCGACCTCGACCGCGTCGCGCACGCCGCCAAGCGCCGCCGACAAAGGCAGGCCAAGCGCCTTGGTCCAGAGGTCCCAGACCGCCATTTCGACCATCGCCTTGCTCATCCGGTGGCCGCGCCACGGATCGAGAACCGCGCCCAGTTCCGCCGGGCTGGCGAAACGGCGGCCGACGATCTGCGGCAACAGCGCCTCGCGCAGGAAAGGCAGGGCGCCGGCCTGCGTCTCTTCGAGATAGTCGGGCAGCGTGTCCATGACGCCCTCGCCATAGCCTTCCAGCCCCTCGGCCCTCAGGGTCAAAAGCGGAAACACCTTTTCCGTCATTGTCCCGGTCGAAATGACAAAAGGCGTCAGCAACGGCAGGCGGACGATGCGCAGCTCGGCCGATTCGATGCGCAGTCCGGGAAAGATGGGCGTCATGGGAACCTCGTGAAGTTTGGCCGTAATTGCGGCAAGGCGCGCCCCGCCGCAAGCCGGTCAGGCCGCAGTCGAGCTTGCCGCCTCTGCGCGCAGGATCATCCCGAACAGGTCGCGCGGATCGTCGGGATCGGCGATCATGTCCAGATCCTGATAAAGGCCGGTCCCCTTGAGCCGCGAATGGACATAGCGCAGGGCCGAGAAATCCTCGATGGCAAAGCCCACGCTGTCGAACAGCGTGATCTGGCGCGCGTCGCGGCGCCCCTCGGCCTGACCGGTGATGACCTGCCACAGCTCGGTCACCGGGTGATCGGGGTCCAGCTGCTGGATTTCGCCCTCGATTCGGGTCTGGGGCGGGTATTCGACAAAGATCGACGAGCGCAGCAGGATATCGCGATGCAGTTCCGTCTTGCCGGGGCAATCGCCGCCGACGCCGTTGATATGCACGCCGCTGCCGACCATGTTGTCGGTCAGGATGGTGGCATATTGCTTGTCGGCGGTGCAGGTGGTGATGATCTGCGCGCCCATGATCGCCTCTTCGGCGGATTTGCAGGGTACGACGGTCAGCCCCTGACCGGCCAGATTGCGCGCGGCCTTTTCGGTGGCCGCCGGGTCGATGTCGTAAAGCCGCACCTCACGCAACCCGCAGATCGCCTTGAAGGCCAGCGCCTGGAATTCGGCCTGCGCGCCATTGCCGATCATCGCCATGGTGGTGGCCCCCTTGGGTGCCAGCCATTTCGCAGCCATCGCGCTGGTCGCGGCGGTGCGCAGCGCGGTCAGGATGGTCATTTCCGACAGCATCAGCGGATAGCCCGTCGCCACATCGGCCAAAAGGCCAAAGGCGGTGACGGTCTGCAAACCCCGCTTCATGTTCGAGGGATGGCCGTTGACGTATTTGAACCCATAGGTTTCCCCGTCCGAGGTCGGCATCAGCTCGATCACGCCCACATCGGAATGGCTGGCCACGCGCGGGGTCTTGTCGAAGAGCGGCCAGCGGGCGAAATCGGCCTCGATCTCGGCGGCAAGCTCGGTCAGCACCTTTTCGATGCCGATATGCAGCACCAGCCGCATCATGTTCTCGACGCTGACAAAGGGCACGAAGGCGGTTTTTGACGGTTTCAGCATGGGAATACTCAATGATAGCTGCGGGTGGGGCGGTCAAAGACCTTCTTGCCCATGAGTGAGCCGACCAGATCGACCATCAGCTTGGCGGTCCGCCCACGGTCGTCCAGAAACGGGTTCAACTCGACCAGATCGAGCGAGGTCATCAGCCCGCTTTCATGCAAAAGCTCACAGACAAGATGCGCCTCGCGGAAGGTGGCGCCGCCGGGGACGGTGGTGCCGACGGCGGGCGCGATCGACGGATCCAGGAAATCGACGTCCAGACTGACATGCAAAAGGCCATTCGCGGCCCGCACCCGGTCCAGAAATTCGCGCAAGGGCGCGACGATCCCGCGCTCGTCCAGCACGCGCATGTCGTTCATCGCGATGTCATACCGCAACAGGGCGGCATGTTCGGCCGGATCGACGCTGCGGATTCCGAACAGACAGATGCGCTCGGCCGGGATCGGGGCGGGAAAGGGCGGAAAGGCGTCAAAGCCGCTGCGCCCGGCGATATAGGCGACGGGCGTGCCATGCAGATTGCCCGACACGGTGGTCAGCGGCGTGTGAAAATCGCTATGCGCGTCCAGCCAAAGCACGAATTGCGGCCGGCCGGCGCGATTGGCATGTTCGGCTGCCCCCGCAACCGATCCCAGCGCCAGCGAATGATCCCCGCCCAGCACGATCGGCATGCGGCCACCGGCCAGCACCTCGGACACCCGGCTGCGCAGCGTCTTGGTCCAGCCCAGCGTCTCCTCAAGCTGGTCGACGGCGGGATTGTCGCAACTGGCATGGGGCAGCACGCCGGGGGCCAGGTCGCCTAGGTCCTTGACCTCATGGCCAAGCTCGCCCAGCAGCTGGTCGATGCCCGCGACGCGATAGGCGGCGGGCCCCATCAGACAGCCGCGGCGGCGCTGACCGGAATCGACAGGGGCGCCGATAAGGGAAATTCGGGTCATCTCTGGTCTCCTTTTCCCGAAGGATCATTTCAGGATGTGGTGACTTCAATCGAATTATTGACTAGTTTGGGTATCCAATGAACCAATCTGGAAAGATAAACCGCCATTATGGACGATCTTGATCACGGGCTGATCGCGGAATTGCGCCGCGATGGCCGCGCCTCGATCTCGGAACTGGCCGACCGGCTACAGGTCAGCCGGGCGACGGTCCGGCTGCGGCTGGAACGGCTCAAGGCGGCGGGCGAAATCGCCGGCTTCATCGTGCTGACCCGCGCCGATATTTCCGAAGCTCCGGTGCGCGGATTGATGATGATCGGAATCGAGGGGCGGGGCGGCGACCGCATCACGGCGCGCCTGACCGGCCTGCCGGCGGTCATGGCGGTGCATTCGACCAATGGGAAATGGGATCTGATCGTCGAACTGGCGACGGAATCACTTGCGGAACTTGACGAGGTGATCCGCCGCATCCGCAACATGGAGGGGGTGATGACCTCGGAAACCAACCTGCTTTTGTCGACGCGGCGCGCGACCAGCCGCCGGGCCGGACCCTGACGCGATAGGCGGATTCTTCTTCACGCAAATATCCTCGGGGGGTGCGGGGGGCGGAAAGCCCCCCGATGTCGCCGGGCCACATGGCCCGGCAACGTCTTTCGGACCGGGATTCAGTCCGCCTCGCCCACGCCCTTCCAGATCAGCGCGCCAATGACGGCGCCCAGAATCGGTGCGACCCAGAACATCCACAGCTGGCCGATGGCCCAACCGCCCGCGAACAGCGCCTGGCTGGTCGAACGCGCCGGGTTGACCGAGGTATTGGTCACCGGAATCGCAATCAGGTGGATCAGCGTCAGCGCCAGACCGATGGCGATGGGCGCGAACCCCTTGGGCACCCGGCCATGGATGGAACCCAGAATGACGATCAGGAAGAACGCCGTCAGGATGGTTTCCAGTAGAAAGCCCGAGATCATCGAATAGCCGCCCGGCGAATGCTCGCCATAGCCATTGGCGGCGAACCCGCCCAGATCCACGCCGGCCTTGCCCGAGGCGATGACATAAAGCGCCGCGGCCGCCAGAATCGCCCCCGCCAGCTGCGCGATGATATAGGGGATCATCGCATTGCCGTCGGATTTTCCGGCCACGGTCAGGCCGATGGTGACTGCGGGGTTGAAATGCCCGCCCGAGATCCCGCCCACGGCATAGGCCATGGTCAGCACGGTCAGGCCAAAGGCCATGGCCACGCCGAAAAAGCCGATCCCCAGATCGGGAAAGGCCGCGGCAAGCACAGCGCTGCCGCAACCACCGAAGACCAGCCAGAATGTGCCGAGTGCTTCGGCCGCAAGTCGTCTTTGCATGATGAACAGTTTCCTCATTCTCAAGAACTGCGGCGCGCGTCTTGCAACAGGCACGCGCGAAGGGCGTGACTGCGCAACGCACCGGCGCCGCTGCTCTTCGATGATCCGATCTTGAGCAGCCGTCAACGTCCGAGTTGAGGGCGCGGCTGGGGCATTGACGGATGCGGCATCCTGCGTCCAACCTGATCCCCGGCGCGCCCGGCATTCCGGGCCGGCGGGTGACAACAAAAGGATGCGGCCGGAATGCAGAACGACGACTATCCGACATGCAATGCGGCGATCCGCACCACGGCCATGCCGGCCGACACCAACCCGGCGGGCGATATCTTTGGCGGCTGGCTGATGGCGCAGATGGATCTGGCGGCGGGCAATGTCGCAGCCCGGCGCGCGCGCGGCCGCTGTGCGACGGTGGCGGTCGATTCGTTCACCTTTCACCAGCCGGTCAAGGTTGGCGACGAGGTTTCGGTCTTTGCCAACATCATCCGCGAGGGGCGCAGCTCGATGCATCTGCATGTCGAGGCCTGGCGCCGTTCGCGCGAGGCCGAGGAACGCCACAAGGTCACCGAGGCGACCTTTGTCTTTGTTGCGCTTGACGAAGACGGGCGTCCGCGGCCCCTGCCGCCGGCAATGGCTGACGTTAGGTCATGAGGGGCGCCGCCCTTGACGCGAGGCCACCTGAAAAACGTCGCCTGCGTCCCATGCACTCACCAAACAAGTCAGTTGCAATATGTCGCGGCGCCCGCTTAGTCTGAAATGGCGGAACTAAAAACCATAGAACAGGGAGCCCGCATCGTGACATCGCAGCCTGGCAGCGACGCGTTCGTTGTCTTTGATCACGTTCAAAAAAGTTATGACGGTCAAACACTTGTCGTCAAAGATCTCAATCTTTCGATCGGCAAGGGCGAATTTCTGACCATGCTGGGGCCATCCGGTTCGGGCAAGACGACCTGTCTGATGATGCTTGCGGGCTTTGAAACCGCGACCCATGGCCAGATCCTGCTGGACGGCCGGAACATCAACGACGTGCCGCCCCACAAGCGCGGCATCGGCATGGTGTTTCAGAACTATGCGCTGTTTCCGCATATGACCGTGGGCGAGAATCTGTCCTTCCCGCTGGAAGTGCGGGGCATGTCCAAGGCCGAGCGCGAGCAGCGTATCAACCGGGCGCTGGACATGGTGCAGATGGGCAAGTTCGTCAATCGCCGTCCGGCCCAGCTTTCGGGCGGTCAGCAGCAGCGGATCGCATTGGCCCGCGCGCTGGTCTTTGATCCCAAGCTGGTCCTGATGGACGAGCCGCTGGGCGCGCTGGACAAGCAGCTTCGCGAACATATGCAGTTCGAAATCAAGGCGCTGCATGACCGGCTGGGCATCACCGTGGTCTATGTCACCCATGATCAGGGCGAGGCGCTGACCATGTCGGACCGCATCGCCGTCTTCAATGACGGCCGCATCCAGCAGCTGGCCCCGCCGCCCATCCTCTATGAACAGCCCGGCAACAGCTTTGTCGCCGGGTTCATCGGCGAAAACAACGCCCTGCACGGCACCATCGAAAAGCTGGACGGCGACAAGGCGCTTGTGCGGCTGGGCAATGGCGATCTGATCGACGCCACCGCCGTCAATATCCGCGAAGGCGGACAGGCGACGACCGTTTCGATCCGCCCCGAGCGGGTCGAGTTCAAGCCCGAGCTGATGCCCCGCGACGCCCATACCATCGAGGCGCAGGTTCAGGACGTGGTCTATATGGGCGATATCCTTCGTGCCCGGCTGAAAGTCGCGGGGCAGGACGATTTCGTGATGAAATATCGCAACACGCTGGGTCAGGTGAAACTCTCGCCTCAACAAACGATCCGCATCGGCTGGCACCCCGAGGATGCCCGGGCACTGGACCCGGTCTGACTCGCGTCGAATGAAATCGCGTTGAAGCAAGGAGATCCCATGAAACGCATGCTCATACTGACCTCGGCCCTGGTCGCCGTCGCGGCCACCGCACAGGCGCAGGACAAGCAGGTCGATCTGCTGTCCTGGGGCGGTGCGTATGGCAACAGCCATGTCGAAGCCTATGCCAAGCCCTTCGAGGCCAAGACCGGCATCAAGGTCGTGGTGTCGGATGCCGACAACCCGGCGACCCCGATCAAGGCCCAGGCCGAGGCGGGCAACGTCACCACCGATGTCGCCTCGGTCGAATATGCCGATGCGGTGCGCCTGTGCGACGAGGGCCTGCTTGAGGAAATCGACCCCGCGATCCTGACGCCAACCGCCGATGGCCTGCCCGCGACCGAGGATTTCATCGCCGGCGCGGTGACCAACTGTTTTGTGGGCACCGATGTCTATTCGATGGTGCTGGCCTATGACGACACCAAATTTGCGGATGCCAAACCCGCCGGCCCGGCGGATTTCTTTGATCTGACCAAGTTTCCGGGCAAGCGCACCATGCGCAAGGGCGCCAAGTTCAATCTTGAATTCGCGCTCATGGCCGACGGCGTCGCCCCGGACGAGGTCTATAAGGTGCTTGGCACGCCCGAAGGCATCGACCGCGCCTTTGCGAAACTCGACAGCATCAAGAAGGACGTGATCTGGTGGGAAGCCGGCGCCCAGCCGCCGCAGCTTCTCGCCGATGGCGAGGTCAGCATGGCCTTTGCCTTCAACGGCCGGATCTTCAACGCGGCGCAGGGCGAGGGCAAACCCTTCAAGATCGTCTGGGACGGCCAGATCTATGAAATGGAAGGCTGGGTCATTCCCAAGGGCGCCCCGGATCTGGACGCCGCCAAGGAATTCATCGCCTTCTCGACCGCGCCGGAACAACAGGCGCGCGCGGCCGAATTCATCAGCTATGGCCCGCCGCGCGTTTCGGCCGCAGCCCTGGTCGGCAATATCGAGGGCACGGATGTGCCGATGGGGCCGAACCTGCCGACATTCGCCGAGAACATGAAACAGGCGCTGGCATCGAACCTGGATTTCTGGGTCGATCACGATGCCGAGTTGCAGGAACGTTTCAACGCCTGGCTTGCGGCGAACTGATGCGATTGTCGCGGCGGGGACTGCCCCGCCGCGGCCAAGAAAGGCCCGAACGGGCCGGATACCAACAGGTCAAGGAATACGGCCGCAAAAGGCCGGGACAATCCAACGGGAGTAAACCATGAAGAAAACGCTCATCCTGACGTCGGCCCTGTGCGGTCTGGGGTTCGCGGCGCAGGCCCAGAACCAGGAAGTCAACGTCGTCTCCTGGGGCGGCGCCTATGAGAAATCGCAGGTCGAGGCCTATAATATCCCCTTCTCGAAAGAGACCGGGATCAAGGTCAACATGATGGCCGCCGACAACCCGGCGACGCCGCTCAAGGCCCAGATCGAGGCCGGCAACATCACCGGCGACGTCTTTGACATCGAGGTGTCGGACGCGATCCGCCTGTGCGACGAGGGCGCGCTGGTCGAAATCAAGCCCGAGGACCTGCCGGCCGCGCCCGACGGCACCCCGGCCGCCGACGACTTTATCCCCGGCGCCTTGCGGGAATGCGCGGTCGCGAACATCTTCTGGGGCACGGTCATCGCCTTTGACACGACCAAATTCGCCGAAAATCCGCCCAAGACGGCGGCAGATTTCTTTGACACCGCGAAATTCCCCGGCAAGCGCGGCCTGCCCAAGAACCCCAAGCGCACGCTGTATCTGGCGCTGATCGCCGATGGCGTGGCGCCCGACGCGATCTATGAAACGCTGGACACGCCCGAGGGCGTCGACCGCGCCTTCGCGAAACTCGACACCATCAAAAAGGACGTGGTCTGGTGGGAAGCCGGCGCCCAGCCGGTGCAGCTTCTGGCGGATGGCGAGGTGACGATGGCCACCGGCTATAACGGCCGCTTCTTCGACGCGATGGTGGGCGAGGGCAAGCCCTTCGAAATCATCTGGGACGGCCAGTACATGGATCTGGACATGTTCGCGATCCCCAAGGATTCGCCCAATCCCGAAGCTGCAATGCAATATCTGAAATTCGCCACCGACACCCAGCGGCTGGCCGATCAGGCGAAATACATCGCCTATGGTCCGGCGCGCAAATCCTCGGCGGCGCTGGTCGGCCTTTATCAGGACGGCAAGACCGAAATGGGTCCGCATATGCCGACCAATCCCGACCATATGAAAACCGCCGTCATGGATGACCCGGAATGGTGGGCCGATCACGACGCCGAAATGGCCGAGCGCTTCAACGCCTGGCTGGCGGCGAACTGATCACGGGCCGCCGCCCGGCATCCCGGGCGGCGGCATGATGCAAGTGCTTGTCCGGTAAAGGATCAAGATGGCCAACCCGCTCGACCCACATGCCGCCGTCGTGCTTGAGGCCACCGGCCTTGACGATGGCGGGACGCTGAAAACCGCCGACGGACAGCCGCTGGCCAAGGCTTTGGCGCGCAGTTCGCGCCGCGCGCGGCGCCGCGCCTTTCTGCTGGTGCTGCCGTTGCTTTTGTTCGTGCTGATCACATTCGTGGTGCCGATCGGACAGATGCTGCAACGCTCGGTCAAGAATGACGGCTTTTCCGCGCATATGCCGCAGCTTTCGGCGTGGTTTCACGAAAACCCGGCGGGCACCGCGCCCGATGACGCGGCTTGGGCCGCACTGGCCGCCGATCTGCAAAGCTCGGCCGAGGCGCGCAGCATCGGCGTCGTCGGCACCCGCATCAACTATGACATGCCGGGCACGCGCTCGTTGTTCACCGCGGCGGGCCGCAAGGCGCGCGGCGGGATCGAGCCGCCCTATCGCGACGCCATTCTGGCGATGGACAAGGATTGGGGCGATCCGCAGCTGTGGTCGGTGATGCGTCAGGCCTCGTCGCCCTATACCGCGAATTTCTATCTTGCGGCGATGGACATGACCCGCGACGAGAACGGCGATATCGTGCGCGTCGCCGAACAGCAGCGGGTCTATCTTATGCTGTTCATGCGCACGCTGTGGCTGTCGCTTGTGATCACCTTCACGACCTTCGTGCTGGGCTTTCCGATCGCGCATCTTCTGGCGACGCTGCCGATGCGCAAGTCGAACCTCTTGATGATCCTTGTGCTGTTGCCGTTCTGGACCTCGCTTCTGGTCAGGACGACCGCCTGGATGGTGCTGCTGCAACAGCAGGGCGTGGTCAATGACGTCTTTGTCTGGCTGGGCATCATCCGCGACGACCAGCGCTTGCAGATGATCTATAACCAGACCGGCACGATCATCGCGATGACGCATATCCTTTTGCCCTTCATGATCCTGCCGCTTTATTCGGTAATGCGCACGATCAACCCGTCCTATGTCCGCGCCGCGCGGTCCCTGGGCGCGACAAGCTGGACCGCGTTCCGCCGCATCTATTTCCCGCAGACGCTGCCGGGGCTGGGGGCGGGGGCGCTTTTGGTCTTTATCCTTGCGGTCGGCTATTACATCACGCCGGCGCTGGTCGGCGGGTCGAGCGGGCAGCTGATTTCCAACCTGATCGCCATGCACATGACGCGGACGCTGAACTGGTCCATGGCGGCGGCGCTGGCGGCGATGCTCTTGGGCGGGGTTCTGATCCTGTATTGGGTCTATGACCGGCTGGTCGGCATCGACAATCTGAAACTGGGGTGATCTAGATGGCGCTTCCGACCTATGCCTCGACCGGAGAAAAGATCTGGCACTATGCCTATCTGACGATCTGTGGCGCGATCTTTTTCTTTCTGATCGCGCCGATCGTCGTGGTGATCCCGCTCAGCTTCAACGCCGAGCCCTATTTCACCTTTACCGACAAGATGCTGTCCTTTGACCCGGATGGCTATAGCCTGCGCTGGTATGACAGCCTGCTGACCTTTGGCATGACCAACCCCGATGCGGCGCGCGATGCCAGCTGGTGGTCGGATGCCTGGCACAATGCCAAATGGATCAGCGCGGCGAAAAGCTCGATCATCATCGGGGTGTTTTCGACCATTCTGGCGACGGTGCTGGGCACGCTGGCCGCGCTTGGCCTGTCGCGGCCGGAAATGCCCTGGCGGCGGGCGATCATGGCGATCCTGATTTCGCCGATGATCGTGCCGATCATCATTACCGCGACGGGGATGTTCTTTTTCTATTCGAACCCCTGCGAAATACTGACCTGGTTCGGGATCAGCATCGAATGCGGCAAGCTCGCGGGCACCTATCTGGGGGTCATCCTGGCCCATGCGACGCTGGGCATTCCCTTTGTCATCATCACGGTGACGGCGACGCTGGTCGGGTTCGACCAGTCGCTGAACCGGGCGGCGTCCAGCCTTGGGGCCAATCCGCGCACGACGTTTTTCCGCATCACCATGCCGCTGATCCTGCCGGGGGTGATCTCGGGGGCGCTGTTCGCCTTTGTCACCTCGTTTGACGAGGTGGTTGCCGTGCTCTTTATTGCGGGTCCCGATCAACAGACCATCCCGCGCCAGATGTGGAACGGCATCCGCGAACAGATCAGCCCGGCAATCCTTGCGGTGGCGACGCTTCTGGTGATCTTTTCCATCGCGCTTTTGACCACGGTCGAGTTTCTGCGCCGCCGGTCCGAACGCCTGCGCGGCGTGACCCCGCACTGATCCGGCCCGGACCCCGAAATCTCGGAACGCCGCCCCCCGGGGGCGGCGTTTTCGCATCAGGGCAGGACGCTCAGCCAGAACCAGATGGTCAGGATCGACAGCGCCGTCGCCAGCAACACCGCCGAGGCCGCGACCCGCTTGGCCACGCCGTAAAGCGCGGCGAAGAGATAGGCGTTTACCCCCGGAGCCATGCTGGCCGTGACCACGGACGAGCGTATTTCCGCCACGCTCAGCCCAAAGAGCTTGGCCAGCCCAAAGGCAACCGCGGGATGCACGATCAGCGAGGCCGCGCAACAGATCAGGATGGCGCGCATCTCGCCTTCGGGGCGGTATCGGTAAAGGACGCCGCCCAGCCCGAACAGAGCCGAGGGCAGCGCCGCCCGCGCCATCATGTCGACCGCGCCCCAGAACCCCTCGGGCATGACCAGCCCGGCCTGAATCAGCAGGTTCATGGTCAACCCGCTGAGAATGCCGATGACCAGCGGTGTGTGCAGCACCCCCGACAGCGCCCGCAGCGCGACCCGGCCCACCGAAAGGTTCTGACCCCGCGCCCGCGCGAATTCCATCAGCGTGATGCCGAATGTGTAAAGCATCGGCGAATGGATCGCGATGATGGTGAAATTGCCCTCAAGCGCGTCGGGGCCATAGGCGCGCTCGGTGATCGGAATGCCCAGAAGAAGCGAATTCGAGAACAGGCAGACAAAGCCGATGGCAATCGAATCCTCAAGCGGGCGTTTGAGCCAGTAATAGGCGGCCGAAAGGCCCAGACCAAAGGACAGGAACGCCCCGGCATAGAACGAGATCAGCAAGAGCGGGTTGAAATTCGCCCCCAGATCCAGCTTGGCCATGGCGCTGAACAACAGGACCGGCACCGCGAAATTCTGCGCAAAGCGCATGACGCCATCGACCGCCACCTCGGACAGCATGCCCCGCCAACAGACCAGATAGCCGAACCCCACCACCAGAAAAACCGGAAGGATGACGTCGAAAAGCGCGCTCATATCAGCTCGATCCTCATGCCGTCATGGGCGGGGGTGACATTTTCCGGCGTCTCGCGCAGGACCGCGTCGTAATCCAGATCGATATGCATGTTCGTGGTCACGCCCATCCCGCATTCCGCGCGCGAAAACCATGCCAGCGTCTGCGCCAGATGGGCGTGGCTGGGATGCGGATCGCGGCGCAGCGCGTCACAGATGAACACGTCGCAGCCGGTGATCATGGGCCAGGCATCTTCGGGGATGCTGAGCACATCGGGCAGGTAGACAAGGCTTTGCTCGAGCCCGCCGATGCGGAACCCCAAAGCTGGCGTGCCACCGTGATCGACCTCGAATGGGGCAAGCTCGATGGGACCGCCCGCGCCCTCGATCGTGAAGGGCGCGCGGATCAGGTGCAATTCGCAGATCGGCGGATAATGCGAGCCGGGCGGCGTCTGAAAGATATAGCCGAACCGCGCGGTCAGCGCCCTGGCCGTCGCCGCGTCGGCCCAGACCGGGATCATGGCACGGATGTTATAGACGATCTGGCGCAGATCATCGATGCCGTGGATATGATCGGCATGGGCGTGGGTATAGACCACCGCGTCAAGTTCGCCGACCCCGGCATCCAGCAGTTGCGGCACCATGTCCGGTCCGGTGTCGATCAGCACCCGGGTGATGCCGTCATGGCCGATCCGCTCAAGCAGAAGCGAACAGCGGCGCCGGCGGTTGCGGGGATTGGCGGGGTCGCATGCGCCCCAGCGTTCCCCAAGCCGCGGCACGCCCCCCGACGATCCGCAGCCCAGGATCGTCGCCCGGATCATATGGCGGCCCGGGTGAAGAGCCGGTCGAAATTGGCCGTGGTCAATGCGGCGAATTCGGCCGGATCGATCCCCAGTGCCTCGGCGCCGGCGCGCGCGGTATGGGCGACATAGGCGGGCTCGTTGCGTTTGCCGCGATAGGGTGGCGGCGCCAGATAGGGCGCATCGGTTTCCACCAGGATGCGGTCGCGGGGGGCGGTGGCGAAAATCTCGCGGATCTCGGTCGAGCGGGGAAAGGCCGCGATCCCCGACATCGACAGATAAAACCCCAGATCCAGCGCCGCCCGGGCCAGTTCGGGGCCGCTGGTATAGCAATGCATGACACAGCCGAAGGGGCCGGCGCGATGTTCCTGGGTCAGGATGCGGGCCATGTCGGCATCGGCATCGCGCGAATGGATGATCAGCGGCAGGCCGGTCTGGCGCGCGGCCTCGATATGGACGCGCAGGCTTTCGGCCTGCACCGCCGCGCTTTCGGCCGTATAGTGATAATCCAGCCCGGTTTCCCCAATGCCGACGAGTTTCGGATGCGCGGCCAGCGCGACCAGCTGTTCGACAGTGACCGGCGGCTCTTCGGCGGCATACATCGGGTGGATGCCGGCGGCGTAAAACACCTCGGGAAAGCGTTCGGCGATGGCGCGAACCCGGGGTTCATTGCCCATGCGGGTGCAGATGGTGACCATGCGCGTGACCCCCGTCGCCCGCGCCCGCGCGACGAGGTCGGCCTCTTCGCCGTCAAAATCGGGGAAGTCCAGGTGACAGTGACTGTCCACCAGGTTCAGGGGGGCGTGTTCGGACATGGACGGATCCCATCAGGTCGCGGGCTGGTTCGCAAGCCCGATCAGCATATCCAACACCAGTGCGGAAGGGTCAAGATTGACCGCCCGCCCGCTGCGCGCCCGCGCCGACAGTTCCGCCTGCGCGCTGGCCCAAAGCCGCGCCGATCCGGGATCGGGGGCAAGACGGGTCAGGGTTTCGGCCTCGCCCTCGGCGGCCTCGGGCAGGGGGGCGCCCAACAGCCCGGTGCGCGCGGCGCGCGTCAGGAAACGGTCCAAAAGCGTGATCATCAGGTCGAAGGGATCGCCATCGGCGCCGGCGCGGCCCGCCGCGGCCTCGGCCAGCACGGCGGCGGCGCGGCGATCCATGCGCGGATACTCGGCGAAAAGCGCCACGATCCGGTGATAAAGCGCAAGCCCGTCCTGACCCGAAAGGCGAAGCGCCTCGCCGACCGAGCCTGCGGACAATGCCGCCAGCTGTGTGGCATCGTGTTCGACGCCAAGATTGTGCAGGACGCGCGCCATCTGATCCGGCGGCAGGGGATGGAGCCGCAATTCGCGGCAGCGTGAGCGGATCGTGGGCAAAAGCCGCGCCGGTTGATGCGCGATCAACAGCAGCGTCGCGTCATGTGGCGGCTCTTCCAGAAGTTTGAGCAGCGCGTTGGCCGATGCCTGGTTCATTTCATCGGCGGCGTCGATGATCGCGACCCGGCGCCCACCCTCGGCGGCGCTCATGTGGAAAAAGCCATGCAGGCGGCGGATTTCATCCACCGTGATTTCGGCCCGCAGACGATTGGTCTTTTCATCCACGGGCCGCCGGATCAGTTGCAGCCGCGGTTCAGACAGGGCGCGAATGCGCCGGATCACGGGGGAATCGGGATCGCTGGACAGATCGTCGCTGTCGCTGTCGCTCAGCAGCCATTTCGCGATCTGCCAGGCCAGGGTGGCTTTTCCGGTCCCGCGCGGGCCGGTGATCAGCCAGCCATGATGCAGCCGATGCGCGCGCGCGGCCGCGATGAAATCGGCGACGGCGGTATCGTGACCGATCAGCCCCGTCGCCTCGCGCGGGTGGGGGGCGCCGGGAACGCGGTCGGCTTCGGGGGCGGTCTCGGTCATGGCAGGGCGGCAAGGACGCGCGCCGCGACCTCATCCTGACTGCCGCTGCCGTCGATCATGCGGATGCGCCCGGGGGCCCGCTCGGCCAGCGCGTGAAACCCATCGCGCAATCGTTGCTGAAATTCCAATCCCATGCCTTCGAAGCGGTCCTCACTGCCGCCACGGGCCTGACCGCGCCGCAACGAGATTTCGGGCGCGATGTCGATGACAAAGGTCAGGTCCGGCTCGATCCCGATCATCAGCCGGTGCAGTTCTTCGACAAGCTGGCTTTGCGTGGCGCGGACCGCGCCCTGATAGACGCGGGTCGAATCCGCGAAACGGTCGGTAATGACCCAGGCGTCGCGGTCGAGTGCCGGGCGGATCAGGCGTTCCAGATGATCGCGGCGCGCGGCGGTAAAAAGCAGCAATTCGGTTTCCGGCGACCAGCGTTCGCTGCCGCCTTCGACGAGCAGGCGGCGGATTTCCTCGGCGCCCGGGCTGCCGCCGGGTTCGCGGGTCAGCACGACATCCAGACCGCGTTCACCAAGCGTCTGTGCCAGACGCCTGGCCTGGGTCGATTTCCCCGATCCGTCGATGCCCTCGAAGCTGATGAACATGGGGCGGCCGCCGCTCTTAATTGGTGGCGAATTGATAGGCGCGTTCGCCCAAGCGGAATGCGGCGCTTTGCAACCGACCCAGTACCCCGGCACGCGAAATCTCGGTCGCCGCGATCAGCGGCAGGCGGGACTGGCCGGCGCCGGGAATATTGACGACCAGATCGCCCAGGCGGTCACCTGCGGCGATCGGCGCCTCGATCGGACCTTTGAAAACCGCCTCGGCGGTGACGCCGGATTGCGACCCGGCCGGGATAAGCACCTTGACGCCATCCTCGGTCGTAAGGCCGACCTTGCCGGAACTGCCCAGCCAGACCGGCGCCTGTGCCACGATCTCGCCCTTGGGAATGATGGTTTTCATTGTGAACTGGCGATAGGCCCAGTTCACGATGCGCTCGGCCTCTTCGGCGCGGGCCTTGTCGCTGGGCAGACCGGAAATGACAAAGATGATCCGGCGGTCCCCCTGAATGGCCGAACCGACAAGGCCGTAGCCAGCCTCCTGGGTGTGGCCGGTTTTCAGGCCGTCCGCGCCGATCCCAAGTCCGAGAAGCGGGTTGCGGTTGTGACGATTGGCGGGTGCGCGATTGTCGAAACGCCATTCCTCGATGGCGAAGTTCTTGTAATATTCGGGAAAGTCCTGGATCAGATGCTGGGCCAGGACGCCAAGATCGTGCACCGACATCCGATGCCGGGGATCGGGCCAGCCCGATGCATTCGCAAAGGTCGAATTGGTCAGGCCGAGCGCCTTGCCCCGTTCCGTCATCTGCCGCGCAAAGGCGGCTTCGGTTCCGGCAAGGCCTTCGGCCACCACAACGCAGGCATCATTGCCCGACAGAACGATAATGCCCTTGATCAGTTCGGCGACTGTGGGGCGATCCTGTTCGTTCAGGAACATGGTCGATCCCTGCATCTGCCGCGCCTTGGTCGAGACGGGCAGGCGGGTGTCAAGCTGAAGCCGGCCTTCCTCGAGCGCCTCGAACAGCATGTAGACCGTCATCAGCTTGGACATCGAGGCCGGGGGCAGCGCCTCATCGGCGTTCTTTTCCATCAACACGGTGCCGGTCGCGACATCATAGACCCATGCCGCCCGGGCATTGGTGTCGAAAGCCCGCGCCGGCAGCGCGGCAAGCATGACCAAAGCGAAAATGCGGAATGTCAGAGCGCGCATGGAAAATCCTTGACCTGTCGCGTTTCGCACATGGTTAACCCAGCGGCGGCGGACCCGCAACGCCGCTTGGGTGCAAGTGTCGCGCAAGTGAACTGCTGTGGTTGTGCCGCAGCGGTGTTTGTCGCGGCCGGGACGCGGCGATGCGGGGCAGGCGCGGGAATCAATAGCTGCGGATCAACCCGACCAGACGCCCCTGAACGCGGACTTTTTCCTCGGGCAGGACACGGGTTTCGTAAGCCGGATTCGCGGCTTCGAGCGCGATCATGCCACCCTTGCGGCGATAGCGTTTCAGCGTCGCCTCGAACCCCTCGACCAGGGCGACGATGATATCGCCATTATCGGCCGAATCCTGTTCGCGAATGACCACGACATCGCCATCATTGATGCCTGCGTCGATCATGGAATCGCCTTTGACCTCAAGCGCGTAATGGCGATCCTGACCGGCCAGCATCGAGCCGGGAACGGCAATGTGGTGCGACACTTCCGAAATCGCCTCGATCGGGACACCGGCGGCGATGCGGCCCATGACCGGCAGTTCCACAGCCGAGACCGAAATTTCCAATGCGCCGCGCGGCAGGGGCGCGGGGCGTTCAGGGGCGCTGCCTTCGATCACGCGGGGCTGAAAGCCGCTGCCTTTGCTGAGGCTGTCGGGAAGGCGCACGATTTCCAGCGCGCGGGCGCGATGTGGCAGGCGGCGGATGAAGCCGCGTTCCTCCAATGCGGTCACAAGCCGGTGGATCCCCGATTTCGAGCGCAGATCCAGCGCGATCTTCATTTCGTCGAACGAGGGCGGCACCCCGTCGCGCGCCATGCGCGCCTGAATGAACTCAAGCAGCTGAATTTGCTTTTTGGTCAGCATCGTCGGTTCCTGCCTTGCTGCGAGTGCCATCATGTTCCTTGAATGTTCTAGCGGAGTCAAACCCTTGCGTCAACGATTATGGCGATTCGGGTAAAGAAGCCGTTAAAGCATCAGGAATTGGACCTTCTCGCCGGCCTTGCGGGCGGGATCATGGGCGGGTCGCATCAGCAATGCATCGGCCTGTGCCAGAAGCCAGAGGCGCGCGCTGTCCTGATCTGGGAAGGGATCGACAAGGGGCAGGTCGTCGCCGGCGCTCAGGCGGGCGCGGTGATAATGCTGGCGGTCGCCTTCGGGGGGCAGATCATGCGCAAGACGTCCCTGTTGCAGCACAGGACCGGCAGGCAGGCCCAGCATTGCCTGGATAAGAGGTTGCATGAAGAGTTTCGCGCAAACAATTGCCGATACGGGATTTCCGGGCAGGCCCAGCATGGCGGAGCGCCCGATACGGCCGGCCATGAGTGGCTTGCCCGGACGCATCGCCAGCTTGTAGAAGGCGCGTTCCATCCCCAGATCGCCGGCAACCTTGGCGATCAGATCGTGATCGCCGACAGAGGCGCCGCCAATGGTCACGATCAGATCGGCACCGGCCGCCCGGGCAAAGCGGTCGCGCAGACTTTCCTCGGTGTCGCGGGCCAGCGGTAGGATTTCGGGCGCGGCGCCGGCCTCTTCCGCCATGGCGGCAATGGCGATGTCATTCGAGCTGATGATCTGACCCGGCGCGGGTTCCGTGCCGGGGGGCACCAGCTCATCCCCACCGGCCAGAATCGCCACGCGTGGACGGCGGGCTACGGTGATGCGTGCCACGTTCATCGCCGCGATCAGCGCCAGATCGGCCGGGCGCAGGGGGCGTTGGGGCAGAAATTCAAAACCGCGTTTGAAATCATTCCCTTCCGGGCGGATATTCAGATTCTCTCCGGCGTTGCGGACGGTGATCCGATCGCCTTCGCGTTCGACGATTTCCTGCATGACCACGCGGTCATAGCCATCGGGCACCGGGGCGCCGGTAAAGATGCGGATGGCGCTGCCGGGGGGCGTTCCGCCCTCATAGGGGACGCCCGCGGCGGCGGTGCCGATCACCTGCAACGGCCCCGGCAATTCGGCCGAACGCAGCGCATAGCCATCCATCGCCGAGGCGTTGAAGGGCGGCTGCGTCAGCCCGGCCACCGCCGGATTGACCAGCGTGCGCCCAAGCCCCTGATCCAGAGCGATCTCTTCGGTGCCGGCGGGACGTGCCAGTGCCAGAACCAGCTTGCGGGCGTCGTCGACTGAGATCATGGCGGGGCCTTTCAGGGGGCGGCGTGGAACGCGCCGGATTTGCCGCCGGTCTTGGACAAAAGGCGGATCCCTTCGATCCGCATGTCCTTTTGCGCGGCCTTGAGCATGTCATAGATCGTCAGGCAGGCGGTCGAAACGGCGGTCAGGGCCTCCATCTCGACGCCGGTCTTGCCGGTGGTGCGCACGGTGGCGGTGACGCGGATGCCGGGCAGGGCCGGATCGGCCACCAGATCGACCGAAACCTTGGCGATGGGCAGCGGGTGACAGAGCGGGATCAGGTCCGAGGTGCGTTTCGCCCCCATGATCCCGGCCAGCCGTGCGACCCCCATCACATCGCCTTTCGCCGCGCCGCCCTGCGCCAGCGCAAGGGTTTCGGCCGACATCAGCACCAGCCCCTCGGCCACCGCCTCGCGCGTGGTGTCGGGCTTGGCCGAGACATCGACCATATGCGCCTGACCCTGCGCGTCGAAATGGCTGAGGCTCATGCCGCCAATCCCAGAATTTCGCGGGTGGCGCGGGTCACGTCCGCCTGTCGCATCAGGCTTTCGCCGATCAGAAAGCGGCGGATGCCGGCATCCGCCATGCGGTTCAGGTCGGCGGGCGTGAACAGCCCGCTTTCGCAGACCAGATCGCGGTCGGCGGGTACATGCGGCGCAAGGTCCAGCGTCGTCTGAAGGCTGATCTCGAAGCTGCGCAGATTGCGGTTGTTCACCCCGATCAGCGGCGATTTCAGCCGCAGGGCGCGGTCGAGTTCGGCGCGGTCATGGACCTCGATCAGCGCGTCCATGCCCCAATGCCGGGCCGCATCCTCAAGCTCGGCCGCCAGGGCATCATCGACCGAGGCCATGATGATCAGGATGCAGTCGGCCCCCCAGGCGCGGGCCTCGGCCACCTGATAGGTGTCGTAAAGGAAATCCTTGCGCAAGGCCGGCAGGTCGCAGGCCGCGCGGGCGGCGGTCAGGTATTCCGGCGCGCCCTGAAAGCTGGGCGCATCGGTCAGAACCGAAAGACAGGCGGCGCCGCCGGCCTGATAGGCGCGGGCCAGCGCCGGCGGGTCGAAATCGGGACGGATCAGCCCTTTCGAGGGGCTGGCCTTCTTGATTTCGGCGATCAGCGCATGACCGGTCGCGGCCTTGTCGCTCAGCGCCCGGGCAAAGCCGCGCACGGGGCCTGCGGCGCTGGCCGCGGCCTCGACCCCGGCCAGCGGGCGCGCGGTCTTGGCGGCGGCGATTTCGTCAAGCTTATAGGCTTTGATGCGGTCGAGAATATCCATGGATCCGGTTTACCCTGCGGTCGGGACTTGGGAAAGGGCCCAGTCGATGGGCATATCGTCACGGGCGCGCAGCCAATCGTTCACCCGACTGAACGGGCGCGAGCCGAAAAAACCCCGCCGCGCCGACAGGGGCGAAGGGTGGGCGGTCTCGATCACCAGATCCGTTGCGCGTGGCAGGCCCGCCAGCGCCTTTTGCGCATGCGCGCCCCAAAGGATAAAGGCCAGCGGGCGTTCGGCCTGTGCGCGGGCGACGGCCTGTCGGGCCAGCCGGTCCCAGCCCCATTTCGCATGCACGCCCGCCTGTCCGGGCAGTACCGAGAGCGAGGTGTTGAGCAAAAGCACCCCCTGTCGCGCCCAATGCGACAGATCGCCATTCGCGGGGGCGGCGCCGATATCGCCCTGCATCTCGGCATAGATGTTCTTGAGCGAGCGCGGCAGCGGCGTTTCCGGCGTGACCGAAAAGGCCAGCCCATTGGCATGGCCGGGCGTCGGATAGGGGTCCTGGCCCAGAATGACCACGCGCACGGCCCCGGGCGGGGTCATGGCCAGCGCGGCAAAGACGCGCTCGGGTCCGGGCAGCCAGTCCCGGCCGTTCAGCCGGGCCGCGATTTCGGGCCATGTGTCGCGGAAAAAGGCCAGATCGGCCCAGCCGGCGGGCGGGGCGGCGGGCGGAAACGGGGGGGCGGTCATGCCTCGGGGGCGCCCACCCGAACGGCCAGCGCCGCCAGCTTGTTCCGCGCCTTGCCGCTGTCGATGGATTCGGCTGCCAGCGCCGCACCCTCGCGCAGATCGGCGGCCCTGCCGGCGATCAGCAGCGCGGCGGCCGAATTCAGCAGCACCGCATCGCGATAGGCGCCCGGCGTGCCGTCCAGCAGCGCGCGCAGCGCGGCCGCGTTCTGGGAGGGATCGCCGCCCAGAACCGCCTCGAACGGGTGGCGGGACAGGCCGGCATCCTCGGGGGTGATTTCGAATTCGGTGATGTCGCCGTCTTTCAGCTGCGCCACCCAGGTCGGCCCCGCGATCGAGATCTCATCCGTGCCGTCGCCGCCATGAACCAGCCAGGCCGAGGTCGAGCCCAGCTCGCGCAGGGTTTCGGCCATGGGCCGGTTCCAGATGCGGTCAAAGGTGCCGGTCAGCTGGATCGTGACCGAGCCGGGATTGGTCATCGGCCCCAGAAGGTTAAAGACGGTGCGCGTGCCCAGCTCGGTTCGGGTCGGGCCGACATGGCGCATGGCGGGGTGATGCATGGGCGCCATCATGAAGCAGATGCCGATTTCCGCCAGCGCCCTTTCGGCCATTTCGGGCGTGACCATGACGTTCAACCCAAGATGGGTCAGCGCATCGGCCGAGCCGGATTTCGACGACAGGTTGCGGTTGCCATGCTTGGCGACCGGCACACCCGCCCCCGCGACCACGAATGCCGTCGCGGTCGAGATGTTCAGCGTGCCCTTGCCGTCGCCGCCGGTGCCGACGATGTCCATCGCATCGGCCGGGGCCTTGATGCGGTTCATGCGGGCGCGCATGGCGCGGGTCGCGGCGGCGATTTCATCGACCGTCTCGCCGCGCACGCGCAGCGCCATCAAAAGGCCGCCGATCTGTGCGGGTGTCGCCGCGCCTTCGAACAGCGCGGCAAAGGCCGCCTCGGCCTCGGACCCGGTCAGGGCGCGGGTCGCGGCGATGCCGATCAGCGGGCGGATATCGCTTGGCACGCTCATGCGGCGCGGTCCAGATTGGTGCAGCGGCGCAGAAAGTTGCGGATCATGTCATGGCCATGTTCCGAGGCGATGGATTCGGGATGGAACTGCACGCCCTCGATGGGCAGCGTCCGGTGCACCAGCCCCATGATGGTGCCGTCCGCCGTGGTGGCGGTGACGCGCAGGCAATCGGGCAGGGTTTCCGGCTCGACCGTCAGCGAATGATAGCGCGTCGCCGTCAGCGGCGAGGGCAGGCCGGCAAAAACCCCGGTGCCGTCATGGGTCACCGCGTCGGTCTTGCCGTGGACGATGCGGTCGGCGCGCACGACCCTGCCGCCAAAGGCCTCGCCGATGGCCTGATGGCCAAGGCAGACCCCGAAAAGCGGCACCCCGCGTTCCGCCGCCGCCCGGATCAGCGGGACGATGATGCCGGCATGCGCCGGGTCGCAGGGGCCGGGCGAAATCACGATGCCCCGCGCATTCATCGCCAGCGCCTCGTCCACGGACAGCACGTCGTTGCGGCGCACCTCGACCTCGGCGCCGGCCTCGCCCATGTAATGCACGAGGTTCCAGGTAAAGCTGTCGTAATTGTCGATGAGCAGGATCATGTTCGGGGCCTTCGTGCTGGGGGCCTTGCATTGGGGGGTGAACCCCGGAAATTCTGGGGCTATAGATGGGCTAAAGCCTTGTCGGGGGTCAAGCCCGCCAGGCAAGAAAAACGGGCGCATTTGCGTCGCACAGACGGCGGGACAAGGCGAAGCATGGCAAGAGGATTCGCGGCAGGGCTGTTTCAGGGCGCCGTGATATGCGGCGCGGGACTGGTTGCATTGTCGCTGGCGCTGCCGCAGCCGCCGCGCCCCGCGACGGTGCCGGCCGGTCAGGACGCGTCGCAGATGGCGGCCAATCCGGGAACGGGGCCGGGAACGGGCGCCGCGGTGGATAAGGGGGCGGCCCCGGCCGCGCCCGCCGAGGTGCCGCAAGGCCCGGCCACCGAACAGCTTTCCGTGCCGGCGGGATCGGAATTCGCGCGCGGTTCGGACATGCAGCCGCAGATGCCGCAGCCTTTGGCCGAAACGCCCCGCGCCGCGCCGACCCCGGAGGTCGCCCGCCCCGCCGACGAACCCGCCCCCGAGGCCGCCGAGGCCGAGCGCCTGCGCCCCGAAATGCGTGCCGATGCGCCCACGGCGCCCGAGATCGGCCTGCCCGCGCCCGATCCCATCGACCTGCCCGCCCCGGCCGAAGAGGCCCCGATCCCGGTTCCCCCGCCAGGCAAGGTGGTGGTGCCGGGTCTGGACCGCGCGCCCGAACAGATGGTGACCACGCCAGACAATCCCGCCGCATCGCTGCGCGCGGCGGCGCAATCCGAAGCGGTGCCGGAAGCGGAACCCAAGGCGGCGGCTGCCGAAACCGTTCCCGGGGCCGATGTGCCGGAGGCCGATGCCCCGTCCGACACTCTGTCCGAAACCATGCCCGCCACAGATGCGGAACAGGCAGAGGACGCGCCCAGAGGTAACAGGCCCCAAGATAACGGCCCCCAAGATAACGGGCCGGCCGCGACGGCCGATGATACGGCCAGCCGCATCCCGACACAGCTCGCGTCCGCCACCGCATCCCGGCCCGCGCCGGGGTCGGATGTTGCGGGACAGACGGGTCCGGCGCGCGCGCCCGACCTATCGCTGCCGCCGGATATCGGTGCGCTGAATTTGAACGACTGATCCATCCCCGACCACGGAGCCGGCATGCAGATGTTGAACCCCTCGCTCGTCTCAACCTCGCGGCCGCCCGTCATGGAGGCGCGGCGCTGGATCGAGGGTGTCAGCTTTCCGCCCGAGCGGCCGCTTTTGAACCTCAGCCAGGCGGCGCCCGTCGACCCGCCCCCCGAACCCCTGCGCCGCGCCATGGCCGAGGCGGCGCTGAACCAACCCGATGCGCATCTTTATGGTCCGGTGCTGGGCCGCGACGCCTTGCGTCAGGCCGTGGCCCGTGACTGGTCGCACGCCTATGGTGCCACGATCCGCCCCGAAGAGGTCGCGATCACCCAGGGCTGCAATCAGGCATTCTGCGCCGCGATCACGCTTCTGGCCGCGCCGGGGGATGAGGTGATTCTGCCCTTGCCCTGGTATTTCAACCACAAGATGTGGCTGGATATGCAGGGGGTCCGCACGGTCGGGCTGCATTGCGGGGCCGATATGCTGCCCGATCCGGGGGCGGCGGCGCGGCTGATCACGGATCGCACCCGCGCCATCGTGCTGGTCAGCCCCAACAACCCCTCGGGCGCGGAATATCCGGCCGAGCTGATGCGCGCGTTCCATGATCTGGCGCGGTCGCGCGGGATCGCCCTGATCGTGGACGAAACCTATCGCGATTTCGACAGCCGCGAGGGCGCGCCCCATGATCTGTTCACCGATCCCGACTGGGGCGAGACGCTGATCCATCTTTACAGTTTTTCAAAGGCCTATCGCCTGACCGGGCATCGTGTCGGCGCGCTGATCGCCAGCCCGGACCGCATGATCGAGATCGAGAAATTTCTGGACACGGTGGCCATCTGCGCCGGCCAGATCGGCCAGATCGGCGCCGCCTGGGGCATGGCCAATATGAAGGAATGGCTGGCCGGCGAACGGGCCGAGATATTGGCCCGCCGCCGCGCGATGGCCGAGGGCATGGCCGGGCTTGACGGGTGGCGCGTCAAGGGCTGCGGCGCCTATTTCGCCTGGGCCGAACATCCCTATGACATGACCTCGCCCGATCTGGCGCGGATGCTGGTTCACAAGGCGGGCCTGCTTTTGTTGCCCGGCACCATGTTCATGCCCGATGGCGATGCAGAAGGCGCGCGCCATGTCCGCATCGCCTTCGCCAATGCCGATGTCTCCGGGATCGCCGCGCTGGTACAGCGGTTGCAGGCATTCCGGCCCTAGCACGGCGAGGGCCGCGAAATTCCGGCGCCATGTCGGATTATATATTCAATGCCGTGAATATATAATCCGCCACCGGTTTCAGAAATGACCTTCCCGGCGCGTAAATATCCGCCGATCTTCAAATCCATTTGACCGATCCGACCGCCTCGCGTCTTGACCCAATGGTTCAAGCTTGCAACGATCTTATTGCCCTCATGTTTTCAGGCGGGGCGAGGCCTATCAGGAGGCGTTCATGAGATTTGACAAGATATCCGCCGCATGGGCGAATTATCGCAATGGAATGGTCGCGACCGATATTCATTCCGACGATCATATGTTCAACAATCATGCCCGGCTGGACGATTATGAGATTGTCGGGGAATCGGGGCTTCAGACGGTTCTGTCGGCACTGGCGATATCGCGCAAGCAGACGGTTTACCGGATCATGGATTTCGGCTGTGGTCATGGCAGGGTCGCCAGATATCTCAGGGCGGCATTTCCCGGCGCCGAAATGTGGTGCGCGGATATCGATCCCGACGCCGTGGCCTTCTGTGCCCGCACATTCGACGCGCATGGGGTGCAGTCGACGTCGGATTTCAACGATCTGGATCTGCCTGCGGGGCTGGATGTCATCTGGGTCGGATCGGTTTTCACGCATCTGGACATGGCCCGAATGGAGGTGCTGTTTGACAGGCTTTTCGGCGCGCTGGGTCGTGGCGGGCTTTTGATCGCGACTTTCCATGGTCAATATTTTTATGAGACGACAAAGAAGGATCCGAAAAAATCCGTGACCTATGCCGATCTGTTGCGCGGATACGAATCGGAAGGTTATGCCTACATGCCATATCCCCATAAAACCGCGCAGATCGGGATGGATGACTGGGGCGTTTCCGCGACGCGATATGATCAGATATTCAAGCTGGGTCAACGTCACGAAAATTCCCAGATGACGCTGTTTTCGGAACAGGGCTGGTCGAATTTCCACGACGTGGCCGCCTGGATCAAGCGATAGCCCGGTCTTTTCGCCACAGGGACCGCCGCCACCCCCGGTTTGGCCCCCCGGCCATCCCCGAAGCCCGCCATGCCGGGATGATGGGGCATTCCGGTTCGGGCGCGCCGCTCGCGGGCCTGTCACCGGCCTTGTGACGCGCGACCCTTGCCGCCGGGGCGCGGTCAGCCTAAAGACTTTGCCAAAGACGAAATTCAAGACGAGGCAGCGACAAGATGCGCGGCAAGGGCAAATCGACCATCGTGTGGTTGCTGATGGGGATGCTGGTTCTGGGGTTGGGTGGCTTTGGCGTCACCAATTTCTCGGGCGGCACGGCGGATATCGGCTCGGTCGGCGATGTCGAGATTTCTTCTGACGACTATACCCGTAGCTTGCGCGCCGAGATGCAGGAGTTTTCGGCCCGGACCGGCCGTCAGCTCAGCGCCGCCGAGGCGCGCGCCATCGGCGTCGACCGGGCCGCGATGGCGCGGCTGTTTACCGCCGCCGCCCTTGAGGCAGAGGCAGGGCGCCTTGGCGTTTCGGTCGGCGACAAGCCGGTGCAGGAACAGATCGCGGCGATCCCGGCCTTTCGCGGCCTTGACGGTCGTTTCAGCCCCGAGACCTATGCCGACACCCTGCGTCGTGAGGGGATGACCACCAGCGAGTTCGAATATGACCTGCGCATGGACGAGGCGCGCGCCATCCTGCAACAGGCCGCGCTGGCCGGTGTCACCGCGCCCGCGCCGGTCACCGCGCTGACCCAGAGCTGGCTTCTGGAAAGCCGCGATCTGCATTGGCGCGAGCTGACCGCCGCCGATCTGGCCGCGCCGGTCGCCACACCCGACGACGCCACGCTCGAGGCCTGGCATCAGGCGAATGCCGACCGGTTCACCGCCCCCGAAATCCGCAAGATCACCTATGTCTGGCTGACCCCCGAGATGCTGGAGGGCACGGTCGAGGTGAACGAACAGGCGCTGCGCGAGCTTTACGACAGCCGCATCGCCGATTTCCAGCAGCCCGAGCGCCGCATGGTCGAACGGCTGGTGTTCCCCGACATGGCCACCGCCGAGGCGGCCAAGGCCCGGCTGGACAAGGGCGAGATCACCTTTGAGGCGCTGGCCGGCGAACGCGGCCTGTCGCTGAACGACATCGATCTGGGCGAAGTGAGCAAGGCCGATCTGGGGGCTGCGGGTGATGCGGTTTTCGCGCTGGAAGAGCCGGGCATCGCCGGGCCGGCCGGCTCGGATCTGGGGCCGGCGCTTTTCTCGATGAACGCGATCCTCGAGCCGTTGAACATCCCCTATGAACAGGCCCGCGACGACCTGCGCGTCGAGGCCGCCGTGGACCGCGCCCGCCGCCAGATCGAAGAGCAATCCGCCGATTTCGAGGACCGGCTTGCCGGGGGCGCCACGCTTGAGGAACTGTCCAAGGACAGCGGCATGAAGCTGGGCAGCATCGATTGGGATGCCAGCGCCGAGGCCGAGCCGGGCGGCATCGACGCCTATCCCGAATTCCGCCAGCGCGCCGCCGCCGCGACCGAGGCCGATTTCCCCGAACTGTTCGAACTTGAGGATGGCGGCGTCTTTGCTCTGCGCCTCGACAAGATCGAGCCGCCGGCGCTGATCCCCTTTGCCAAAGTCCGCGCCCGCGTCGAAGAGGATTGGAAACAGAACGAGACCCATCGCCAGCTTCTGACCCTTGCCGAAGAGCGTCGCGTCGATGCCGATGCGGCGGCCCAGCCCGCCACGCCCGCGGCCCAGCTTGCCGCGACCGATCCGGTCGCGCAGGCCGCCGGCGCCCAGGCCCCGGAGACGGCGGTCGAAACGCCCGCGCCGGCGGTGACGCCCGAGCCCGGCAAGGCCGAGACCGGGCTGACGCGCGGCGGCTTTATCAACGGCGTGCCGCAAGAGGTTGTCGCCCAGTCCTTTGACATCGACGAGCCGGGCGAAACCGCGGTGGTCGATGCGGAAAACCGGGTGTTTCTGGTCACGCTGGACGCGATCCATCCGGCCGCCTCGGATGGCGAAGAGGCGCAGCAGGTCCGCGAGGGCATCGATGCCCGGCTGGCCGATTCCCTGCGTCAGGACGTTTTCGAATACTTCACCCGCGCCTTGCAGGCCCAGGGTGGGGTGACGTTGAACCAGACCGCCATCGACGCGGTGAACGCACAGTTGCAGTAATGGACATCACTCCCGGTTTTTCCGAATTCGAGGCCGGCTGGGCGGCGGGTCGCAACCAGCTTCTGACCATCCGGCTGGCCGCCGATCTGGATACGCCGGTCAGCCTGATGCTGAAGCTGGCCGAGGCGGCGCCGAATTCCTTCATGCTGGAAAGCGTGACCGGGGGTGAGTTGCGCGGCCGCTATTCCTTTGTCGGCATGAAACCGGATCTGATCTGGGAATGCCGCGACGGCAAGGCGCGGGTGAACCGCAATGCCCGCTATTCGGACGAATTCGTGGATGATGACCGCCCGGCGCTGGACAGCCTGCGCGCGCTGATCGGCGAATCCCGCATCGACATGCCCGAGGGCGTGCCCGCCGGGGCGGCGGGCCTTTTCGGGTATCTGGGCTATGACATGATCCGGCTGGTCGAACGGCTGCCCGACATCAACCCCGATCCCCTCGGCCTGCCCGATGCGATGATGCTGCGCCCCTCGGTCGTGGCGGTGCTCGATGGCGTCAAGGGTGAGGTGGCGCTATGCGCCCCGGTCTGGCATCAGGACGGCCTGCCCGCGCGCGCGGCCTATGCGCAGGCCGCCGAGCGGCTGATGGAGGCGCTGCGTTCGCTGGACCGTCAGCCAAGCGAGCCGCGCGCCCTTGGCCATGACCTCAAGGTCGGCGAGTTGCGCAGCAATTTCACCAAGGAGGGCTATCTGGCCGCCGTCGAAAAGGCCAAGGATTACATCCGCGCCGGCGACATCTTTCAGGTCGTGCCCAGCCAGCGCTGGTCGATGGATTTCCCGCTGCCGCCATTCGCGCTTTATCGCAGCCTGCGGCGCACGAACCCGTCGCCTTTCATGTTCTTCCTGAACTTCGGCGGCTTCCAGATCGTCGGCGCCAGCCCCGAGATCCTTGTGCGCCTGCGCGGCGGCGAGGTGACGGTGCGCCCCATCGCCGGCACCCGTCCGCGCGGCGCCACGCCCGAAGAGGACAACGCCCTTGAGGCCGATCTGCTGGCCGACAAGAAGGAACTGGCCGAGCATCTGATGCTTCTGGATCTTGGCCGCAACGATGTCGGCCGGGTGGCGAAAATGGGCACCGTGACGCCGACCGAGAAATTCATCGTCGAGCGTTACAGCCATGTGATGCATATCGTCTCGAACGTGGTGGGGGAGTTGCGCGAGGGCGAGGATGCGCTGTCGGCGCTGCTTGCCGGCATGCCTGCGGGCACCGTGTCCGGCGCGCCCAAGGTCCGCGCGATGGAGATCATCGACGAGCTCGAGCCCGAAAAACGCGGCGTCTATGCCGGTGGCGTCGGCTATTTCGCGGCGAACGGCGAAATGGACATGTGCATTGCGCTGCGCACCGGGGTCATCAAGGACCAGACGCTGTATATTCAGGCCGGCGGCGGCGTCGTCTATGACAGCGACCCCGAGGCCGAGTTCATGGAAACCGTGAACAAAAGCCGCGCCTTGCAGCGTGCTGCCGAGGGCGCGGCGCGGTTTGTTCGGGGGAATGGGTGAGCATTCAGTAGTCTCCGGCCGCAAGAGCATTTATCGATGCAATCAGCTTTTCAGCAATATGCTCGTATTGTTGTATCTGCTCATCGCTGATATTGAACTCAACGACATGTGCTGCCCGATTCCTGAGCTCGCGCAAGTTGTTGTAGATTTCACTCTGCGCAGGTTCTAACAGATCGCGGCCAACCTGCTGCAAGCGACCTGCACCTCCCTCCAGTCCAGGTTTTAGAGCTTTGGCAAGCTGTTCAAGGGCTTTTCCTACTGCGGCAAACTTGCCAATAACACGTCCCCGATTATCAGTGACTCTAGCAAAGGGCTTAGCTTCGACCTCCCTGATGTCTTCGGCAGAAGGAGTTATTTCGGCTGTTTTCTGTGCTGATTCTTCTAGGGTATTCTCAAACTCAGCCTCAATTCCTGCGCCCCGGATAGTCTTAAGTTTGAGATCGTTCATAAGTCTGACAACAGGATGTCTCAGCCAGAAAGCAATGATAACTACGGCAGCTGGCCAAGCCAGGGCATCAGTAAATCTGGCAATGAAATCCAGAAATACCGCAAAATTGAAACTTCCGGCTGCGATAGCGGGGCTAATCGTAATCTGGGCTTCCATGAGCCTGCAAAACTCCACTTTTCAAATCATGTAATCTTATGGTTGCCGCCCCGCCACTCCTGCCAGGTCAGCCAGATCAGCAGCGCATCAAAAGCCGACAGCGCCAGCATCATCTGCGAATGCGTCTGCGTCCAGCGGTGTAGCTGATAGACGATGAAGGCGGCGAATACCGCGATGGCCAGCGGATAGGCAAAGGCGATACGGCGCGCGAGCAGCACCACGACCGCCAGCTTCACCGTGCCATGGCCCAACAGATAGATGGCATAGAAATGCTGGCTGTCGGCGCTGAATTTCTCGGCCAGATGCGTCACATGGGCGGCCAGCGGATCCGTGGGATCCTCGATCAGCTCGTTGTGGGTCAGCCAGTCCACGGCGCGCAGGATCGCGCCATGGGTGATGAACAAAAGCGCCGCGCCGGCCACGGCTTCCAGCGTGGCGAACACCCCCTTGAGCAGCAGGCTGGTCTCAAACAGCCAATGCAGGGGGCCGTGGCGGCCCTCGATATGCTTCGGGCTCAATCCTCGCCCCGATAGGGTTGAACATATTGCAGCGCCATATCCCAGGGGAAGAAGATCCAGGTGTCCTGGCTGACCTCGGTGACATAGGTCTGCACCATCGGGCGGCCCTTGGGCTTGGCATAGACGGTGGCGAAATGCGCCTTGGGATACATCTGGCGCACCAGTTCCAGCGTGCGACCGGAATCGACCAGATCGTCGACGACCAGAATGCCCTCGCCATCGCCGACCAGCGCGGGATCGGGCGATTTCATCACTTTCAGCTCGCCCTGACCGGCGTCCGAGCCGACGCCCTTATAGGATTTCACGCTGATCGTATCGATGACGCGGATATCCAGCTCGCGCGCGACGATCATCGCCGGCACCAGACCGCCCCGGGTGATGGCCACGATGGCGCGCCAGGGGGTGCCGTCCAGCCGCCAGGCCAGCGCCCGGGCATCGCGGTGCAGCTGGTCCCAGCTGACGTGGAAACCCTTTTCATGGGGCAGACGGTCGTTCATCGCAGCGATCCTTTCAGTGTTTGACGATCAGAAGCAGCCCAAGCGCCGCCATGGCGATGGCCGCTGTCCGGTCGATCCAGAATTTGGCGGCAAAATAGCGCGAGCGCATGGTGGCTGTCGACATCAGAACCGCGACGGTCGCATACCAGAAAAGCTCGGTCGCAAGGCAGATCGCATAGATCAGCCCCTGTCGGCCCGGTCCCATCGGCTCGGGAAAGACCGAAAGGATCAGGGCGGCGTAAAACAGCGCGGGCTTCGGGTTCGAAAGATTGAGTGCGATACCGCCAAGGAACCCCTTGGCCCCGGCCGCCGCCTGCGGCAGCGGCTGGGTCGAGGCGCGCCACAACCCCAGGGCGAACCACAACAGGTACAGACCGCCAAAGATCTTGAAGCCGACATAAAGCGCGGGATGCAGCTTGAAGAGCACCGCAAGCCCCCCCAGCGCAAAGATGCACCAGAGCGAGGCCCCGAAGGCCAGCCCCAGCGCATAGGGCAGGGCGCGTTCGCGCCCATGCGCGAATGCCGTCTGGACCGTCGCGATGATCGACGGCCCGGGGGTCAGGATCGCCAGCGAAAGCGCCGAGACAAGCGCGATGACCTGCTCGACGCTCATCGGGGCGATCAGTCCTTTTTCGTCGTCGCGATATCGGGGGCGTCGACTGCCTTCATACCGACGATGTGATAGCCCGAATCGACGTGATGGGTCTCGCCGGTCACGCCCGAGCCCAGATCTGACAGCAGATACAGCGCCGATTTGCCGACATCTTCCTGGCTGACATTGCGGCGCAAGGGCGAATTCAGCTCGTTCCATTTCAGGATATAGCGCAAATCGCCGATGCCGCTGGCGGCCAGGGTCTTGATGGGTCCGGCCGAGATGGCGTTGACGCGGATGCCGTCCTTGCCGAAATCCTCGGCCAGATAGCGCACGCTTGCCTCAAGCGCGGCCTTGGCCACGCCCATGACATTGTAATGCGGCATCACGCGTTCGGCGCCGTAATAGGTCAGGGTCAGCATGGCGCCACCCGCGGGCATCATCGCGGCGGCGCGGCGGGCGACGGCGGTGAAGGAATAGACCGAGATATCCATCGTCATCAGGAAGTTGTCGCGGGTCGTCTCGGCATAGCGGCCGCGCAGCTGGTCCTTGTCGGAAAAGCCGATTGCATGGACGATGAAGTCGATGCTGTCCCAGCGCGTGGCGATGGTCTGGAACAGCGCGTCGATCGAGGCCTCGTCCGAGACGTCGCATTCCGCCAGGAAATCCGAGCCGATCTGTGCCGCCAGCGGCTCGACCCGCTTCTTGAGTGCCTCGCCCTGATAGGAAAAGGCCAGTTCGGCGCCCTGATCGGCAAGTGCCTTGGCAATGCCCCAGGCGATGGATTTGTCATTGGCCAGACCCATGATAAGGCCGCGACGACCCTTCATCAGCCCCATACCACCGTCACTTGACATGCTGCTGCCCCTTGCGCTTCTTCGGTTTTCAGCAGGATTAGGACAACTGCAAGGAGGAATCAAGTGTTGGTGACGGCTTGGCCATGAGTGATCGGAGCGGAATCTTCGCGGGTGACGATCCCTTTGATATCGCAAGAAGCTGGTTGGCCGAGGCCGAAAGGACCGAACCCAACGATCCCAATGCCATCGCGCTGGCCACGGTCGATGCCTCGGGCCTGCCCGATGTGCGCATGGTGCTTTTGAAGGAAATCGAGGGCGCAGGCGCCGATGGCGGCTTTGTGTTCTATACCAATTTCGAAAGCGCCAAGGGCACCGAAATCGAGGCGACGGGCGTTGCGGCCTTTGTGCTGCACTGGAAATCCCTGCGCCGGCAGATTCGCGTGCGCGGCCATGTCACCCGCGTCAGCGATGCCCAGGCCGACCTTTATTATCAATCGCGTGCGTTGCAATCGCGCATCGGGGCATGGGCCTCGCGGCAGAGCCGGCCGCTTGAGAGTCGCGCCGCATTGATGGCCGAGGTCGCCCGGCAGGGAATCAATCTAGGGTTGCGTCCTGCGCGTCCCCCGCATTGGGGGGGCTATCGGATTACACCGGTACAGATTGAATTCTGGGCAGACGGTGCGTTTCGCCTGCATGACCGTTTTCGGTGGTCAAGGCGTAATTCCGTCAATGAAAACAGTGATCTGGACGCGAACAGGCAGAAAGTTGCGCAAAGTTTGTGGGGGGTAGAGCGTCTTAGCCCTTGATCCCACATTCTCCAAGTAAGTCGCTGATTTCGCTGTCGTAATCGTGATATTTCGCATATAAATCATGGCGTTGACGGCTGCGAGGGGCGCGTTTCA